>NZ_DAOTWH010000222.1:0-1967 GCF_034435895.1 Chloroflexus sp. | reverse complement strand
CTCGGCCCCAACCGGCGTGCTCGCCAAACGCGGCGCCTCGACTACCGGCACAGCCGTCGCCGGCGGGCACAGCCGCGCCGCCGGATCGCCGACAATGATATAACTCCGCGCATCGTTATGTTCAGTCCAGCGCGTCGCCAACTCAACCGGATCGGGGGATTGGCCCCAACGCGCATTCTCAACCTCTTCGGTCAACACGGTCGCCAATTCGGCATACCGCTCGTTGAAAAACTCCAGCGCATAGCCGACCGGCGTCCCAGCAAAGAGCAACCGGCGCAAGGCGCTGCTAAACGTCTCGATCTGCTTGCCGCCGCGCGCATCGCTAAACGAGAACGTCCACGCCCGTTCGACGTGGCCAATGAAGGCCAGCGCACCACCACGCGGCAAACCGAGCAAGCGGCGGGGCAAGCCGGCCACAAACGAACGCGGCGCAATGGCCGAACGAACGCCGCGCAGATGGGGAAAATCGTCGTCACGCGGGCAGCCGGCCCCAAAACAGGCAAACTGAAACACGAACGCGCCGCGCAACGAGGCATCGCTGGCGATATCGTCAGCGGCGAGGTAAAACTGCGGCGGGATCGCGCGATTGCGCCATGCCTGCGGGCCGGGCCAATCGGCGCACAAGATCGCGCCTTGATGCAGCAACTGGCGCGGATCAACCGCTTCAAACTCGACGCCGTGGCTGGCGGTGAAGAGCAAGACAGGCGGTTCGGCGTGCAACAGATGGAGCAGCCGGTCTTTGGTGGCCTCGGCGCCGGCAATGGTTGCAAACGACCAATCGCCGCGTTGCGGATGGTTGGCCAATTCAGCGACTAGCGGTTGCACCAACCCGCGCAAACTACGGCTGGTCGCCATATCATCGGGGTTCTGCACCCCGGCGAACACCACGCGCCGCGGCAACGTCACCCCGTCGCGCTCGGCCTGCACCACGCTGCGGGCATAGGCGGCGTATTCTTCGAGCGTATCGAAGTGAATGCGCCCGACCGCATACTGCACATCGAGCTGGTACTGAAAACGGAAGGAAATCTCTTCAGGCGAACCGACCAACAACAGATAATAGGGAAACCGATCCGGATCGACTGGCCCGCTGGTCGCCGCACCCTGCCGGCGCAAAAACGCCGCCTTGCTCTCGCCGGGCCGATAACCTTGCGGGCCGGAACACTCGCGATAGCGCGGGCCGGCTTGTGCCTGCCGCCACTGCAACAACTCGCTGAGCGCCTCGCGCAAAGGCGCCGCGTCAACCGTAGCCGGAAAGATCACTCCCCAACCGGCTTCGGCCAGATCAGTGGGATCAACCCCTTCTTTCACGCGAAACGCGCCGCTCGCATCGGCCAGATGCCGTTCGCGCAATGCGGCGCGTTGTTCAGGGTCGGGGTCAATCTGATCGGGCGATGGCCGTTCACCGAGGATCATGCGAGCCAACTCAGCGACTGCGAGCGGCTCGTGGGCGTACTCGCCGCGGCTCGCATTCACGCCATTGAAATAGAGCCACTCATCGGCCATGCTGGTGTTCCTAACCGCGAGCGCCGTTGCGATGCAACGGCGCTCACCTTAGCTCTCGCGAAGGAAGCCTCTCGTTGGCGATTGGCGATGGAGCACGCTTAAATCTGCAAAATATACCCCTTGCCGCGCACATTCAACAAATAGCGCGGCGCGCTCGGTTCGGGTTCGATCTTTTGGCGCAAATGGTGAATATGCGGCTTAATCAGCTCACCCGCCTCAAGATCGGTCGTATCGTACCCCTGCGCGCAGCGCACCAACTGGGTATACGACAGCATCTGACCGGCATGCTCGGCAAGGCAGAGCAACAGGCGAAACTCGGTCGGCGTCAGATTGAGAGAACGCCCGTTGAGCGTCGCCGTCTGGTGCCACGTATCGAGCGTCAACGGGCCAATTGTCAGCGTGCGTCCCGCCGGTTCGGCTGGCGCTGGAGGCGGCGCCGGAGGCGGCGGGGTTGCTGCCGGCTG
>NZ_DAOTWH010000221.1:0-2894 GCF_034435895.1 Chloroflexus sp. | reverse complement strand
TCGCCCGTCGCCACCTGCCCGCGCACCGGCAGCCGCGCGCGCAAGGCGTCGCTGACCCGCTGGAGCGCAGGATCATTGGTTGCGTTCACCAACACCGCCGGCAAGCCATCTTGATCCGCCGGTACTAGTTGAATCTGGATCGCTGTTGCAGCCTCTAGCGGCTGCGCCACACTTGCCACGTCAAAGGTCAAGGCCCGCCGCCGCAATGACATCTGCACGTCAAGCCCATCCGTTCCCGGCCCAAAGCGCAACACCACATCCGCCAACGGGCGCTGGGGCGCGATGTAGCGCTGGATGTCACGCTCGCGGGCCGGCCACGCTGCGCGCACCTGTTCGACCGTATAGCCACGCTGTTTGACATCTCGTTCTTCGCGCCAGCGCCAGTATAGGTCGGGATGCGGATCGAGATAGACGGTCAAGTCAAACAGCTCAGCTTGCACCGGCGGGGTGAGGGTAAGCGCGCCATACGCAATCACCAGACCGGTCGGCGCGACCCGTTCGCTGCCTCGCGGCGCCCCGGTCACGTGATCGTATACCGGCTTATCGATGGTTTGGCACCGGCGCAATGCCGCCAGATCAGCCGCCATACGCTCAAGGTCGGTCGCCGCCGGATCAGCGTCGGTCAAGCCGAGCGTCGCCCGTTCGGCCCGGCTGTAGCGCAGATAATCATCGAGACTGATCAGCGTCACCCCCTGCGCCCCCAGCAGACGAATAATCCCGCGGGTTAGGGTCGTCTTGCCAGCGCCGCTCGCGCCAATCAGACCAAGCATCAGGGGTTGAGCGTCCATAACCTCTTCTCATGAAGCCGAACGCGATTTCCAATCGGCCAAAAATTGCTCGATGCCGCGATCGGTCAACGGATGGCGCATCGCTTGCTGTAACACCTTGAACGGGCAGGTCGCAATATCGGCCCCCGCCAGCGCCGCTTCGACAATGTGGCGCGGATGGCGGATCGAGGCAGCCAGAATCTTGGTCGTAATCTCGCGATCTTGGCGGTAGATGCCGGCAATCTCGCGAATGAGCGCCATGCCGTCAACGCCGGTGTCATCCACCCGCCCGACAAAGGGGCTAATGATAAACGCGCCGGCCCGCGCCGCCAACAGCGCCTGCACCGAGTTGAAGCAGAGCGTCACGTTGCAGCGGATGCCGTGTTTGGCCAACTGGCTCACCGCGCGTAACCCCTCAGTTGTGCTCGGCACCTTGATTATTACGTTCGGATGCCACGAAGCGTATTCGATGCCCTCGCGTACCATGCCCTCAGCATCGAGCGAGATCGTCTCGGCGCTAATAGGGCCATCAACCAGTTCGGCAATCTCGGTAATGATGGCTTTGAAATCAGCGCCGCGTTCACGCGCAATCAAGGTGGGGTTGGTCGTCACCCCGCTGAGAATGCCCCAACTGGCCGCTTCCCGAATTTCGGCCAGATTCGCCGTATCGAGATAGATCTGCATGGTGTTCCTCCTCTATTTGGGCGCCATGCGAATTGCGCCATCAAGCCGGATTACTTCGCCATTCAACATCGGATTTTCGATAATATGCTGCACCAGCGCAGCATATTCCGCCGGACGGCCAAGCCGCGCGGGGAAGGGCGCCTGTGAGCCAAGCGATTCGCGTGCCGCTGCCGGCAAACTGGCCATCATCGCCGTATCGAAAATACCCGGCGCGATCGTCATCACCCGGATGCCAAAACGGGCCAATTCGCGTGCCGCCGGCAAGCCCATACCCACGACCCCCGCCTTCGAGGCCGCATACGCCACTTGCCCGATTTGGCCATCAAAGGCAGCGATCGAAGCCGTGTTCACAATCACCCCGCGCTCGCCCTCGTCGTTCGGCTGATTGTTGGCCATCGCCTGTGCCGCGTAAAGCATCATCTGAAACGTGCCAATCAAATTGACCTCGATCACCCGTTTGAAACGGGCCGGGTCATGCACGCCATCGCGCCCCAACATCCGCTCGGCCAGCACAATCCCAGCGCAGCAGACCAGTGCGTGCAGGCTGCCGCCATTCGTTGCCGCCGCCACCGCCGCCGCACACTGCGCCAGATCAGTCACGTCGGTACGCACAAACTGCCCGCCAATCCGTTCGGCGACCTCAAGACCGGCTGCCGCATTCAGATCGGCGATTGTAACCCGCGCTCCAGCCCTCGCCAGCCGCTCGGCTGTCGCCGCTCCCAACCCCGATGCGCCGCCGGTGACCAACACACCGAGACCGTTCAGTTGCATTGCTTGCTCCTTTGCTCAGCGGGCAACTGCCCATTCAAAATGCATGCCATCACTGGCGCCTCTGCCATCGTAATTCCAGTGGCCGCCCCAAAAGAACCCCAGCGCGTTCGCGATCGGCACTAACTCGCGCACCGAGCCGCGATCGCCTACCAGCGCCGCCGGTTTGTAGAATGCGTTCCACTGCGCGTTGATATCAAATGCCGTGCCATACGCATGGTTGCTCAACGTGGTTGGATTGCTGCGAATGGTGCGCGGCCACCACGCGCCGTCAAATGTTAACACGAACTGCAAGAGTCCTGCTTCTTCCCATGCCTGCCACAACCGGCGCAATTGGTCAGCCGCCACCCGATGAAACTTGATCCGCCCGCCGTTGGTATTGCGGAACCGGGCCAATTGCGGAATCGACACCTCGATCAGGTTCTGCGCCACCCAATCGTTGGTGATGGTAATATCATCGCCGCTCTTGCGCGCCCACTCGATTTTACCCAAGATGCGCTCACGCTGGCCGTTGCGGTCGGTCAGAATGTTGAAATCGGGCATTGGCGGCCAATTCGGATCGCGACGCGGCGGCCCGGCCCGCACCACCTCCGGCGCATTCAGAATTGACGATACTGGCAGCGGTGGCTGGGCCGGTTGCACCGGGGCCGCCGGGGGCGGCGCTGGTGGCTGGGC
>NZ_DAOTWH010000220.1:0-24253 GCF_034435895.1 Chloroflexus sp. | reverse complement strand
AAGCCGGTCAACCCGTACCCGCACGGTCTGGCGAACTGCGCGCGGCGCCGTCTCAACTGGCGCAGGGGGTAGTGGCGGCGTGGCTGCCGGCGGTGCTTGCGGCGTGGCTGCCCCCAACGCCTGCACAATCTCAGGCACAGCAGCGAGCGCCGGCGCCGGCATCTGGGGAACCTCAGCCGCCAACTGGCCAATCAGGTCGCCGCCGCGCAGTAGCACATCGGCCAATGACCGATCCAGCGCGCGCCGTCCTTGGCGGATCTCGCCCAACACGTGTTCGAGCGCATGGGCCACCTGCGCGATCGGATCAAAACCGAGCATGCGGGCCGACCCCTTAATCGTATGCACGGCGCGAAAGGCACGATCTAATTCGCTGCGAGGCAGCGTCTCGCCGGCCTGCCCCTCGATCGCCAACAACGCATCATTCAAGGCGCGTAGGTTATCAGCCGTCTCATCACGAAATTGGGCGTAGAAACTCGTCAGATCCATACAGCGTCAACGAACTCGCCACCGCGAGGGGCGATCATCATCAAGATTCGCAATCCCGTGCAGACGGGCCGCGATAGCGGTCAGCTTTGCGGCTGCCTCGGCCATCTGGCGCGCGCTCAGCGCCGACTGGCGCGCCACCTCGGCAATCTCGCGCATCGTCTCAACCACCTGCTCACTCGCGCTCTGCTGCTGCGCCGTCGCCAACCCGATCTCAGCCGCCGCCTGCGCAGTGCGCTCGGCCACCATCACGATGTTATCCATCACTTGGCCGGCGCGGTGGGCCAACTCGACGCCGCGCTCCACCTCTTTGCTCCCCTCTTCGGCAGCCAGCACCGCGGCGCTGGTGGCCTGCCGGATCTCGGCAATCACCCCTTTCACCTCTTTCGCAGCGGCCAAAGTGCGGTTCGCCAAACTCTTCACTTCGGCGGCAACCACGGCAAAACGACGGCCATACTCACCGGCGCCGGCCGCCTCGATCGCCGCATTCAGCGCCAGCAGGTGGGTTTCATCTGAAATATCGTCAATCAGATCAATAATCTCGCCAATCTGCTGCGACCGTTCGCCAAGACTGAGCACACGGGTTGAGATGTCTTGCACCCGCTGGCGGATGCGCTCCATCGCTTGAATGCTCTCGTCAACCGCATCTTGGCCGCTGCTGAGCTGTTCGAGCGTCTGCTGGGCCGCTTCCGAGACATGCTCGGCAGCCTGCGCAATCTGGCGGGCCGTGCTGCCCAACTCCTCAATCGTCGTCGAGACTTCCGAAACCGCGCTGGCCTGCTCGCTAGCGCCGCCGGCTTGTTGCTGCGAATTGGCTTGCAGCTCGGCTGCCGCTGCCGCCAACTCACTGCCCAACTCAACCTGCTGGATATTCTTCTCCATCAATGTTTCCGTATTACGCAGCAACTCTTCGGCCCGTGAATGCGACTCGGCCAGCGCCCGGCTCAAATCGCGGCTACTGAGCCATGCCAGCGTCCCGATCGCACTGATCGTCAAAATCAAAAAGAACGAATCAATAACGACATTATCGTCAAGAAACGGTTGCACCCGCGAAAACTGCTCCGCGAGCAGCAAGCTCATGTACACGAACACCCCAGCTAGGCTGACCAACAACGTATCTCGCCCGCTGCCGAGCAAGCCAGCGCTGACAATCGGCACAAACAGCGCCACCACCCGCGTCCCGTCAGCGCCGCCAAATAGCAAGAGCACCATCGCGGCGCTAGCAACCATCGCTAGAAAGAGCCAACGCCGGCCAATCATCGTTTGCTGCCGGTGCACAAACCACGCTGCAATGCTATACATCACCAACCCTAACAGCGTCACCAAACCGGCCAATGCGAAGGCGGTCAGATCAACCCGGCTGGTAAACCACAGCACTAACCCAAACACCCAAAAGACGACCAGCCCTGCGACGCTGACCCAAATCAACCAGTGCAACAGCACGCGATTTTCGCGTAAGGCCGAGAGTTCAGCAGTCGAACCAGCGGAGATTCCCGAATTCATAACGCTTCCTCAAGCATGAGTCAAACGAAGACCCAGCGCAAGATCGGCAGCCATGCGGCGCAGATCGAGGACAATAACCGGCTGATCATCAAGCAGAACCACCCCGTTGGCCCACGGCAAGCGTAACCGGGCCGCCAGAAACGGTGCCAGCGGCACAATCACCGGCGCTTCAGCCAACAGATCAACCCGCGGCACAACCAATTCCACCACTCGCCGCCGCAACGTGATGGTGAGCGTATGCAACCGGCCAGATGCCGGCGGGGGCGGGTCGGCAGGATCAAGCAGCGGCCCTAAGTGGTAGCGAATAATGCGCCTGTCGCGCTCGTCGTGCTCGGCTTGAGTGACCACACCAATGTGATCAACATCGTGCTGCCGGCACACATAGCGGCGCGCGACCGTTTCAATCAACAAGATCACGTCGCCTCCTGCACCAGCGCAAACAGCGCCACCGGATCAAGCATTGCCACCGGCTGATCATGATGGCGATAGAGGGCATGAATGACTCGTTGCGCCGGGCCGGCCAGATTGGCCGGCGGCGGCTCGAGTTGCGCCGCATCAATAGGGATCAGATCATCAACGGCATCAACCAGCAAAGCGGCATCGATGGCGTCATGATGCACCCAGATCAGGCGCGTGGCGCGATCGGGCGCAGCGGCGGCCAGCCCCAGCAACAAACGCAGATCGATCACCGCCAAAATTTGCCCGCGCTGATTAATCACACCAAGCAGCAGCGGCGGCGCTCCCGGCACCGGCGTCGGCGCGCGCCAGCGCATAATTTCGCGCACCAGCGCGCTGGCTAGCGCATACCGCTCAGTGGCGACCCGAAACATGAGATATTCGGTAGTGGAAACCGGTTGGGTGGGCGACGATTGCATACGAGAGCGTTACCCCATCGAACGAGCGTTGTTCGCGGCGATTATAGCGCGTTTTGGTATGGTTGGCTAGATGTCTTTGCACCAGAATGCATGGTCATGTATCTGCGACCTGCCCATGATCATGGGAGAGAGAAACAGAGGAGATCGCTGCACGAGGAGTATTTTCACGCTTACTCATTTGCCTAAGCAAAAGCCTACAATACTGTTTTCCAAGCGCTTCAACCCATAGACCTTGCCGGAACAACATTAGAATAGAACACCGTTCCTTTACACGTAGGGTTGAATTTGAGCGGCAAATGCGCGAAAGTCGTCTAGGCGATCAAGCAGATCATACAAAAGTTTGAGTTCAACAGCGATGTATTCGTGAACCAGAATATTCCGTAAACCAACCATTCCTGCCACTGCTTTCGCTACATTACTGCTCAATAAGCCAGCCCGGCTCAATAGCTCGACACATTCGGCGTAGGTTGCCGGCACACCCAGATTTCTCGCACTAACGATATGGCAACTCAGATCGATGACAATCTGAATCGCTTCCAGCAATCTATACCGTAACGCCCATTCCAAATGAGGATCGCGCCGTACATCCTCGTGCGAATACATCTGGCGAAAGCGCACTAGCTCGCGCACATTCACATCGAGGCGTAACAACCGTTCACGCATACCCCCTTCCCGCGCCAAAGCGACCGGTTTTCAGACGCTCGGCCAGCGCGCGTTCAACCATTGCCCGCAGAAACGCAGCATCGAGATATTGCAGCATTATTTTGGTTTTACAAGCGCCAACGTTTCGCTCCAGCGGCAAAACAGCAGCGCGCCTTCACGAATGACATTGTAAGCAAGCGCAGGATTGCGTTCGATAGCAGTATTCAAGACTAAGAGATCCACTGCCCGGCTCACGCTTCGCTCTAGCGCTGCCGTAAGCCGGCCAACTTCCAAGAGGTCAAGCGGCTGCACAACAAAAATAGCAATATCCACATCGCTCCACGGTCGCGGGTTCCCGCGGGCAAAAGAACCGAACAGCAGGGCGAATTCGATGGCATCGTCAGCCGCGAGCAGATCGCGAGCTGGTTCGATGGCAAGCATAGACGACCTCACGGATTGTCGTTGATCGAATGTTCACCGTACCGGCGCAAACGCAAACTGCCCTGCTCGGCGATACAACTGACCCGCCGGCTTTGGTTGATGCGGAAATGACCGATAGGCTGACCATCGCGCGTCTTTTTACCAGTATAGATGTCGTACTGAAGGCTGCCGTCTCGTTTGAGCGCAGCGGTATCACCTTGGTGATCTTCGAGCAAATGAGCCACTTTCGCAAGGCTTTCTTGCAGCGCCACGCGCGCTTTCGGATCGGCCTGCGTAAAGTGGCGCCGGAAGGATGCTTCATAGTGCAACCGCGGAAACGGCAGCAGTTCTTTGCTCAAGAGTTCGTGACGCACCCGGTTCCAAATCAGTTGCCCCCAGTCAGAGAGACTTGCATCGCCTTTTTCATCAATGTCGAGCAAGCCGTCAGGAATGTGTGCCACTTGCCCGTGGGGGAAAATGTGGCCTTCGGCCATCATTGCCAGCTCGACGCTGTGTTGGCGCAAAATATTCACATCCACCTGCAACGGCAGGCGCGGAATAGATATCATTTGGGAACCTATCTCAAAAATGTACACCATCTCATCGGCGTAAAACATGCCCATAACGTTGAGATAGCCCTGCAAGACTTTGAAAGCGGCCGTGAGATTAAAGACAACCCGATAGCCAGCCTGACGGTAGCCGGGGAGTGTGTCCTCACACCATTTAATCAGCTCCTTCATCCCTTTGGAGAATGCTGCTGGCGTTGCTGTGGAAAGATCTTTGGGTGCATGGATATCATCCACCCGTAGACCATTTGCCTCAAGAAAAGCCTTGAGCACCTCGGCTGCGCGACGGCCAAGCGCGGTATCTGTGGTAATCAAGAGGTGTCTATCGTTCTTCCTAAGGCTTAGGTCACCATTGTAGATGCCGTACAGACCGTTCAGTTCCGCACTGATGCGCCGGCGCTGGGAAACATCGCTTGTTTGCAGACGATCCAGCGCCCGGATCATGAGCATATCGGTAAATTGCTCTAGATCAGTGCTCAACTGCTTTGCATTGGTCGCTTGTTTTAATTGCTGGTTCCTGTCGTTGTCCTCTGTTTCGAGGATGTTTAAAAAGATCGAGATACCCACCGTGCTGACAATGAGTCGTTGTTGAAACATGTCTTGCATTCTCCTTGACGACATCTATCAGTCACTTTGTCATCCTGTTCATCACGAAGCAAATTCTAGTCTCGCGAGCCACGGTGAGCACATTAGCCGGGATGGCATTACAGCAGATTGCGCAACCGGCAGAACGGTGGTATTGCCCATAGTGTAGCGACGTTGCCGTCACTGCACAAAAGTTCGCAGCCAATGATGCATGCGTGAAAAGATATAGAATTCTATACCATATCTACATCCCACAGTGTGCTAGACGTATTGCGGCAGTTGTCCTGCCGCACGCCATGCTCGTCCACCTCGTCACACAAAGGCGCTGACTTTGCTCGTACTGCGCGGCAGTGATACTGGTCGCGCGCCATCGCCGGTTGCAGTGCCCCCCCTGCTATTTTTGTCATTACAACCGGGTACGATCCCGCACGCGCCGTCTCCGGCGGCGCGCAATGATTAGGGAGCCTGACATTATCCCCAACTTGCCGCCCTCTCACAGCTATGGTATAATCAGCGATGGAATAGAGCCGATCTGGCAGGCGGCAGTTCATCCGCCTGCCAAATTTGTGTGTCAGCGCGCCGCGCAGTCCCGCTGCCATGCGGGCGCCTGCCGGCATCATGCGAAAGGAGCGACGCCGTGTCGCAGCAATTGCTTGAAGAATTGGGCCGGCGCCAGTACCGCACCGACATTCCTGAGTTTCGCGTCGGTGACACGGTGCGCGTCGGCGTCAAAGTGGTTGAAGGCAACCGCGAACGGGTGCAAGATTTTGAGGGCGTCGTGATCCGGCGCCGCGGCGAGGGCATCAACGAGAATTTCACCGTGCGCCGGATTGCGTCGCACGGGATTGGCGTCGAGCGTACGTTCTTGCTCCACGCGCCGCGCATCGACTCGATTAAGGTTATCCGGCGCGGTAAAGTGCGCCGGGCCAAGCTGTACTACCTGCGTGGCCTTACCGGCAAGGCGGCCCGTATCCGCGAGCGGCGGGAAACGACCCAGAACTAGGCAACACTTCGGGCAACAGCACCGCAGCGGCATATATGCCGCTGCGGTTGTTTTTACCGGAGATCGCTGGGCCGTCGGCCAACTCCTCACATTACTGACTGATTGGTGGCAGCCACTTGCATCACCAGCTCAACCAGCGCTAGATTAAACTCAGCCGGACGCTCGATCGCGCTGAGATGGCCGGCGCCGGGAATCACGATGAACCGGCTGCCGGGAATCGCTTCGTGCATCGCCCGCGCCTCGCTCGGCGGCGTCAGCGTATCTTCCGCGCCAACGACCACGGTCGTCGGCACCCGGATCTGGCTCAAGAGCGGCGTTGAATCAGGGCGTGCCGCCATTGCGTGCAAGGCAGCGGCCACCCCTGCGGGTGGATTAGCGGCGGCAATGGCCAATAATTCGGCCCGCAGCGCCTCGCTTGCTTGCGGCGCCAACAGATTCGGCAGCAATCGTTCCGCTAACGCCGCACTACCCTCACGCAGCGCAATCTCGGCATTGGCGGCGCGTGTCGCGCGAGTCGCATCGCTATCGGCAGTCGCCCGGGTGTCGGCCAGCAACAAGCCGCTGATCCGCTCAGGCGCCCGGCGCAGCACGGCAAACGCGATGTAACCTCCCATTGATAACCCGCCGATAATCGCCCGTTCAATCTGTAACGCATCGAGTAAGGCGAGCACGTCATCGGCATAATCATCGAGCGATTGCGGCGTAGGTGTGGGTGGCGAGCCGCCAAACCCGCGTAGATCGGGCGCAATCATGCGAAACCGATCGGTGAGTGAAGTCAGTTGCGCGCGCCAGAGGGCCGCGCTCAGCGGAAACGCATGCAACAACACGACCGGCTGCCCGCTCCCCACATCATCGTAGCGCACATATGCGCCGGTTGGCAGAGTCACTTCCATCGCAACCCCCAGAGGTTTGTGCGTGTTGACGAATACGTATAGTATAACGCACAGTAGGGGCGCAGCATAGCTGCGCCCCTACCACACCTACGCCATCTTGCTTGAGATCACGACCGCAAAATCGCTAACAGCCGGTCAACAGAGGGGATTGCCGGTGCCGCCGGTCGCGGCTGCGCTTCTGGCACAGGATCGTGCGGCGCCTGCGGCATCGCTTCGAGCCGCACCATCTGTTGCGCTACCAGATGGGCAATGCCTTCAACTACATCAATCGCCTGCCAGTGCAACTCAGCCGCAATCTCGCTCAAACGCTTGCGCCCATCGATCACATCAATGAGCAGATGCTCCGTTACATTCGCGCGCTCTTTCGCTACTTCCCGCGGCATTGCCAACACCGGCGTCAAGTGCAGCGAAGGCACTTGATGCCACAAGCGGCGCCAGCGTAACGCCACACGCTCGGCATTGCGCAACAACGTCTCGAGATCACCCCATACGGACTGATGCTCGCTGCGCGCACCACTCGTGACGTTGAACATCCCCTTCTGCACATTGAGCAGAATCCCCAGCGCCTCGACGCCAATCTGCCCTTCACACTCGATATGGTAGACTTGGCCATTAAAGAGGAAGATGCGACCGGATCGCTCGCCAGTGATATCAAGCGATCCGGTGAGTGAGCTATATGTCGCGAGATCGATCAGCTCGCGCAATGAAACTTGTTCTAACGATCCATGCAGCGCCATTCGCGGGCCTCCTATGCAGAGTAGCGATGAGGTGAGGACGACCCTTCACTATTGGTTATACCATAGTGTCGCTCAGCGCACAAGATGACCCTAGTCCCGTTGTGTGATAGGCCAAACTCCTAATCGATCACATGCCAAACCGGCTAACGGGCCGGCGACCCAGAGACCACCGGCGCATGCAGTGCAGCGACAGTCGATGGTCGGGCCAGCAACGTTGCGCTGAGCAAGACCAGTGCCAGCCAAGCAAGATCAGCAAAGAGCAGATGCACCAACTGCATCCAAACCGGCGCTTTCAGAATGACATTGATCGTACCGAGAAAGATCTGGCCGACAAAGATAGCCGCCGTGGCCCACGCCAGCCGCCGCGTTGCCGGCGAGGGATCGTAGCGTATCGCGCGCTGAGCCAAGGTAATCATTGCTAAACCCACCAGCGTACCGAGCACCGGGTGGATAATGCGCATCCAAACCAAGGGATGGCTGTCAAGTGTGATCGCTTGCGACACACCGCCGGGCAACACCCCCAACTGCAACAGCGTATCCCCCAGCGCGGTCACCGCCCCGCTCGAACCAACCAACGCGGTACCAATCAGCGCCGCGATCAACATGCCAAGCAGGCCGCCTTTGCCACGCAATTCAGGCGCCGGCTTGCCGCTGGCGTACCACGCAGTTAATGCCATCGCGCCAATCAGCAAGAAGGTGTTAATCAGGTGCAGACCCAGTGACAACGCCCGCGTCAGCGAGGCATCGTGGGCGACCAAGCGGAAGAGGACGAGCGCAGCGCCGATGAGCGATTCCACGATCATGAACACCATAGTGGCAATCGCAGCGCGGCGCGCCGGATGGCCGGCGGCAAACAATCGCCAAGCCCACACCAGCAACGCCACTGACAGCAACAGCGCAATGCCACTGGTTACGCGATGCGAAAACTCGATCATCTGCGCCGTATCCGGCGCACGCGGGATCACTCGCCCATCGCACAGCGGCCAGTGATCGCCACAGCCGGCGCCTGAACCGGTAGCGCGCACAAACGCGCCCCACATGATCACCAGCAGGTTGTAGCCAACATTCAGCCATGCAAAGTTCACAAACGCGCGATGCCGGGAATCCATACCATAACCTCCAGCCGCGACCGGCCGTCGCGGATTGCAAGAATAATGTGACATTTCGCACTTTATTCTAGCATGGCTTTAACCTTTTATGGAGTAAACCCCGTGTTATAATTCGTTCACTAAATACGATCTTGCACTGCCACAGGAGCAATCTGGGTGACTGTTCACGCATCGCCATCAATTGAGCAGCTCGTGCATGTGTTGCGCCATATTTGCCAGTTGCCATCAACGACCGGGCATATCGAAGAGTTGCGCGCGGCGGCTGAACAGATCGCGCTCTTCATCCGCTTGCTCGGGATGCATGTGCGCATCGTCACGACCAGTGCGGCGCCGGTCATTATTGCCCACCGCTCCGGCCGCCGCCCCCAGACGCTGCTGCTCTACCATCACTACGATACGCCGCCAACCGGCCCTTGGCGCTACTGGTCGCACGAACCGTTTGCTATTGCTGAGCGTGACGGCAAGATCTTCGGGCGCGGCGTCTCTGGCGGCAAGGGAGCGCTCGCTGCCCATCTTGCCGCTTTGCAAGCTCTCGTGCAACGCGAAGGCAGCTTGCCGTGCGGTGTGACCCTTGTGATCGAAGGCGCGGCGACAATTGGCAGTCCGGGGTTGGCTGAAGCATTGTCAGCTCACGCCGATCTGGTGCGATGCGATGCGGTGTTGGCCAGCATTGGCGATCGCGACGCGCACGGTACGCCGATCTGCGCCAGCGGCAGCAAAGGCTGGCTCCGATTACGCTTGATTGCCCGCGGCCCGGCCTATCCGTTGCCCGCCGGATTCGCGACGAGTGTTATGAATCCGCTCTGGCGCTTGATCTGGGCCCTCGCTGCCCTCAAGGGCGATGATGAAGATGTGCGCATCGAGGGCTTCTACGATGCGGTCGAAGGGCCTTCCCGCACTGATAACGCCGCAATTCGTCAATTGCAACTGGCCGCCGCCGCGCGCCGGGAAGCATGGCAGATTGACCAGTTTTTGTTTGGGATCGATGGCGCTGCCCTCAGCCGCACAGAGGTCACACTCCCAACCTGTAATGTCAGTTCATTGACCGTTGAACCGCATAACGACGCGCCGGCAATCCCCACTCTTGCTTTAGCGTTGATCGATCTCCAATTGGTGCCGGGCCAGCAGCCTGATGCCATCTTTGCGTTAGTGCGCCGCCACTTTGACGATAAAGGATTTGCTGATCTCGCCCTCGAACGATTGCCCGGCGGTTATTCGCCTTGGACTACCGCTACCGACCATCCGGTCGTGAGCCGCGTCGCAGCGATCGGCGCAACCGTGTTTGAACGGCCCCTCCCAGTGGTGCCAGCCGGCCCCTATGTAGCGCCGCTCAGCCTGCTCACCGGCAGCCAGCCTATCCCTACCGTCAGCATCGGCCTGACGCCAGCAACCAGCGCGCTGTTCGCCCCTGATGAGCATATCGCCCTTGCCGATCTGAGCCGCCATAGCCAATTGCTGATCGAGACGCTCGACCGGCTGTGGACGTAACCCGCTCCGCGCTTGTCCGCCTCTTTCACAACCTTTTTCTAAATATCTCAACCAAAATGTTCGCAAATTAGCTTGACCTTCGGAAAAGGTTAGGATATACTAATGCCAACCTTGCGCAAGGTTGTGGTCGTTGTCACGAAGAATCGACGTAGTCGAGGAGAGAAATCGTGAATCGCTTTCTGCGCCTGTGCGCGCTGTTGACCTTGGCGGCATTCACACTGGCTGCCTGTGGGAATCAAACCGCTAGCTCGCCCACCCAAGCGCCTACGCCAACCGATGCGCCGGCCAAGATTGTGGTCTATTCTGGCCGCAGCGAAAGCCTCGTTGGGCCGTTCTTTACCCAATTCACCCAATCCACCGGTATTCAAGTTGAAGTGCGCTATGGCGATACCGCTGAACTGGCGGCGACCATCCTCGAAGAGGGCGCTACTAGCCCCGCCGACCTCTTCTTTGCCCAAGATGCCGGCGCACTCGGTGCATTGGCGGCTGCCGGTATGCTGGCCCCTTTACCTGCCGGCACGCTCAATCAGGTCGAACCACGCTTCCGTTCATCCGATGGCTTGTGGGTTGGCATCAGTGGCCGCGCCCGGGTGGTGGTCTACAACACCAATAAGCTGACCGAGGCCGATTTGCCGCGTTCGATAACCGGTTTTGTCGATCCGCAGTGGAAGGGTCGGGTCGGTTGGGCGCCGACTAATGGCTCGTTCCAAGCGTTTATCACCGCGATGCGGGTGCAGTTGGGCGAAGAGGCGGCCCGGCGCTGGTTGGAAGGGATGATCGCCAACGAGGTCAAGACCTACGAGAGGAATGCGGCGATCGTGCAAGCAGTCGCCGCTGGCGAGATCGACGTTGGCTTCGTCAATCACTACTATCTTTACCAGTTGCAGCGCCAGTCGGGCAATACGCTGGCCGCCGCCAATTATTACCCCGACAATGGTGATGTAGGTGCGTTGATCAACGTTGCTGGCGTTGGCATCCTTAAGACGGCCAAGAATGCACCCGCAGCGCAACGGCTGATTGACTATATGCTCTCGACCGAAGGCCAACGCTACTTCGCCGAGCAGACCTTTGAGTATCCGCTGACCGGCAATGTGCAGCCGGATCCGCGGCTGAAACCGCTGGCTGACATTCAAACGCCGCAGATTGATCTTAACCAGTTGCGCGATTTGCAAGGCACCTTGCAATTGCTGCGCGATGTCGGAGCGTTGTAACCGTGTGTATGCGCCGCGATCAGGTCTGATCGCGGCGCCAACCTACCCAAGCCTATGATCCGTCGCGCCATCCTGACTGAAGTAGTCGTCGCCACTCCCCAGCGCCGCGCGCGCCCGTGGGTCTTGATCGGGCTGAGCCTCGGCATCGTTGCGCTCGTGTTACTGCCGATCGGCTATCTGCTGGTGCGCGCGCTCGAAGCCGGGCCTGATGCGTGGGCAGCCTTACTTCGCCCCCGCACGCTCCAAGTTGTGACGAATAGTATCGGTCTGGCCTTTGCCACAGCCCTGCTCAGCGTGCTGATCGCCGCGCCGTTGGCATGGTTGACGGTCTGCGTCGATATTCCCGGTCGCCGCTTCTGGGCGATCGCGACCGCCTTGCCGCTAGCGGTGCCTTCATATATCAACGGCTTTGCGATCATTGTGGTGTTAGGTCCGGTGGGGTTGCTGCAACAGATGCTCGCGCCGTTGGGTGTTGAGCGGTTGCCGCCGGTGTATGGCTTCGGCGGCGCCGTCTTGGCTCTCACCCTCAGCAGTTATCCGTATGTGTTGCTGAATACGCGCGCAGCGTTGCAACGGTGCGATCCGGCGGTGGAAGACGCGGCTCGCAGTATGGGCGATAGCCCGTGGCGCGTCTTTTGGCGCATTCTCTTGCCGCAAGTGCGTCCAGCGATTGCGATTGGCGCGCTGCTGGCGGCCCTCTACAGTTTGAGCGATTTCGGCGCAGTGTCGCTTTTGCAGTTCGAGACCTTCACCCGTTCGATTTATGTGCAGTATCGCGGATCGTTTGATCGCAGCGGCGCCGCTCTGTTGGCCCTCGTCTTGATTGGGTTGACGCTCGGTCTGATCGGGATCGAGCAGCTCATCCGGGGCCGTCCCAGCATGAGCCGCACGACTTGCGCTGTGGCCCGCCCGCGCCGGCTGGCTGACATTGGGCCGTGGCGCTGGCTGGCGGCGCTGTATGCTGCCTTGTTGACGCTGCTTGGCATCGGGATGCCGCTGTTGGCGCTTAGCTACTGGTTGATCCGCGGCTTGCTCAACGGGCAGACGCTCGACGTGCTCTGGCGTCCGATGAGCAATTCCTTGCTCGCTGCCGGCGGCGCGGCGGCGCTGACCGTTGTGGCCGCTATTCCAATTGCGCTGCTGGCGGCCCGCTTCCCCTCTCGGCTGAGCCGCCTCCTCGATGCTGCCGCTTACACCGGCTATGCCCTGCCCGGCATTGTCGTCGCGTTGGCACTCGTCTTCTTCGGCGCCAACTACGCGCCGTGGCTGTACCAGACCCTGCCGATGCTGTTGTTTGGATTGGCCATTCGCTTCTTGCCGCAAGCGATCGGCAGCCTCCGCACCACGTTACAGCAGATGAACCCGCGGGTCGAAGATGCGGCCCGCTCGCTGGGCCGCTCGCCGCTCGCCGTCTTTACCGGCGTCACCCTCCCACTGATGACTCCCGGTATGCTTTCAGCAGCGGCGCTGGTCTTTCTCACCTCAATCAAGGAATTGCCGACCACGTTGCTACTCAGCCCAACCGGCTTCCCGACCCTTGCCACAATGATCTGGAGCGCCACCAGCGAAGCGATGTTTACCCAAGCCGCAGCGCCGGCCTTGGTCTTACTGGCGGTATCGGCAGTTGCAATGGCTATCATGCTGGCGCACGAGCGTTCGGCATAACCAGCGGGACGAGGGATACCTCGCCCCATCCGTCGCACCTCACCGATCGCGGTATGACGCCAGCGCCGCTTCGCGGTCAGGGTACATCTTGAAAAGCGTATCAAAGCGGCTCTTGCGGAAAATTTCGGCGATCTGCGGTTGCAACCCGCACAAGCGCAAATCCCCGCCTAGCGGTTGCACGGCGCGCAGATTGCTCAGCAGCATGCGCAGCGCCAAGCTAGCGACAAAGGTCACTGCGGTCATATCGGCCAATACTTTGCCGCCGTGGTTGGTAATCGCGGCGGCCAAATCGTGTTCGATCGCGGCCACGCCGGCGGCATCGAGGCGTGCTGGCAGCTCAATGATGAGCACGTCATCTACTTGCTCGGTTTTCACGCCGAAAAACCCCTTTCTAGCAGGTGCTGGCCCATTATGCACTCAAGGATGCGGTCATTATAGCACGGCTCGTTTATGGGTTTCGGTTGCCGGCGATCACCGCGCGCTCGCTTACCCATCCGCCTGCAACCGCTCTACCACCAAGAGGGTGATGTCATCGGCTTGAGGCGCACCCTGCGCGAAGGCATCCACTGCCGACACCGCCGCCGTCACCAGCTCCGCCGCCGCACCCTGCGCCTGCGCGCGCAACAACGCTCGGAGACGGTCGTCGCCAAACAATTCACCAGCCGGGTTCATCGCTTCGGTGATACCATCGCTGAATGCGACCAGCTTCTCACCGGGAGCAATCTGCAACGCTCCCACGTCATACGCTTGCCCGGTCACGATTCCAATCGGCAACGCGCCTTCGCTCAACTCCTCGATCACCGCGCCATCACGCCCGATCCGCAATGGCGGATTATGGCCGGCATTGATGTACTGCATCGCTCCGGTGGCCGGATCGAGCAGGCCATAAAAGAGGGTTACAAACATCATCGAGTCACCATGCTCGCGGCAGATATAGTCATTGGTCAGGCTCACGGCGTGCAGCAGAATCGCTGCGCTGGCCTCACCGTCGCCTTGGGAACTGCCGGCAGCTTGGGAAGCGGCGCGCAAGAGCGACCGGCTGAGGGCGACAAAAAGCGCGGCGGTGACGCCTTTGCCGCAAGCATCGGCGACCACCAGCCCGATCTGGCCATTGGGGAGGGTAATGGTATCAAAGAAATCACCGCCAACCGCTTGCGCTCCCCGGCTAAACGCTGCAATGCGCCAGCCGGGTGGTTGCGGCAAGACGCGGGGCAAAAACGATTGCTGAATGCGGCGCGCAACTGCCAGCTCTTCTTCGAGCCGGTTGAGCCGGATGAGTTCGGCTTGGGCGGCTTGCAATTGCTGATAAGCGGCCACCAGTTCGGCATTCTTGCGTTCGAGATCGTGGATCATGCGCTGGTTGGTGTTGCGCACCCGGCTGACAATGCTGCGCAGCATCGTCATCGCCAACTCCGGGCTGGAGCCAAGCAGGTTCGCAAACACCGCTTCGTTCAACGCGACCAGCCGGCTCGGCTCGATTGCGCGCACTGTCGCCGAACGGGGACTGCGATCGATCAGGCTCATTTCACCGATAATCTGGCCGGTGTGAAAGACCTCAAGCCGCAACTCGGCGCCGTTCACGAACGTAATCACCTCGACCGCGCCGCTGAGAATGACAAAGCATTCGGCGCCGGTATCCCCCTGATTGAACAATACTTCACCGGCGGCCAACCGGCATTCTGCCAGCCGCGGAGCCAGCTCGGCCAGCACCGCTTCCGGCACAGCCTGAAAGATCGGCAAGGCCCGCAGCCGGTCGATCATGCTCATCGCCTTTGTCACCGTTAACTCATTCCAGCCGCTGCGCGGATCGTGGTGATAGGTCAGCGTATCAGCATATTCACGGACGAAAAACAGTCCGAGGCCGCCAATCAAGCGCTGATCAGCAGCGGCATGGATATCCGGCGGCGGCGCTTCGCGCGGATCGAACGGCTGGCCGCGATCACGAATGGTAATCGTCAGCACCCCTTGCTCGTACTCGCAAGCGAGCTGGATCTGGTCACGGTTGTGATCGTGGTAACCATACTTGACAATATTGGTAGCCACCTCTTCGATCACTAGCCGCAACAAATAGCCATAATCGGGCGGCAAACGCCAACTGGCCTCCAGCTCATCGCTGAAGGCCAAGAGGGTAGATATCGCGTTCTGATCAGCAAAAACAGTAATCTGCCGCCGCATGCGCCCACCTACACTGCCAGCGGCTCGGTCGGATGGCGGCTCTGGCCAAGCGGCAGGGTGGCGCGCAATTTGCGCAGGCGCGTGATCGCATCCACCGCCGCTTCGTGGACATTTGGATCGGTATCATCGACGGCTTGAGCCAAGGCATTGAGCACTGGCGACGTCGCGGCGGCGACGCCGAGGCGACCCAAGGCGTGGGCAGCGGCTTCACGAGCATAGGCATCGCTATCGGCCAGCATTGCCAGCAGGCGCTCAATCATCGGGCCGGTGCCGGCCAACTCGCCCAACTGGCTGACCACCAGCGCCGCCGCCGAACGGACAAAACTGTCGGGATCGCCAACGCACTCGATCAGATGGTCGAGCAATTGCGGCGACACGATCCGGTCGCGCAACAAACCCAGCGTGCGGGCGGCGGCGAAGCGGGTTTCTAAATCGCAATCGTGAATGGCCAGCCGGATCAACGTCTTGACCAGCGGCTGCGGCGGCGTGCCGACGATCAAACCCAACGTGCGGGCAGCGGCAGCTCGCACATGTGAGGCGCTATCGCTCAAGCCATCGTGGAGCAACACCAGATCGGCGGCGGTGAAATGGCCCTCGCGCACCCGCAGGCGGCGAATCGCTTCGTACCGGCTCTGCCAGCCGGGATCGTGCAACTGGCGGCGCAATTGCTCGAAATCGCCACTCTCAAACGAATCGATTTCGGCGAGCAGGGTTAGGCGTAACCATTCATCCCGCGAGCTATTCAACCGCTGGCGGGCAAGGTGAATGACGTTCAGCGCCAATAAAATCTCTTCGATGGTGAGGCGCAATTCGGGGCGCGAGCGCAGTTCGCGATCGATCAGTTGCGCTAACTGGTAGCGCCAATGGCTTGCCCGGCGCACAATATGGTTGGCACCGGGGCCGCGCGAAATCTCGGCCAACGCCAGCACTGCCGCTACCGGTTCGTCTTGAAAGGCTTCGAGGAAGGGTTCGAGCGCGCGCAGCGCGAGGAAACCAAGCACTGTATTGACGCCGGCTACTTGGATCTCCTGCCGTGGGTTACGAGCAAAGTTATTAAATCGTTCGGCTACCCGTTGCCGCCACGTCTCGCGGTCAAACATCGGCAGCTCCTTTCCCCATGCGCCATTGCAGCCAAGCTGTTGCTTCGCCTACATCTGTAGTATAGCATGTTGGCGCCAGATTGCACAGTACTTTGGTACTAAACTACGATTGCAGTACCATTACAACACGCCGCGCGCTACGAGTGTGCTAAGATAGGGCGGGAAGCGTTTAGCAGCGGAAACCATTATGGCTCAGACTCCTGAAGACCCCGATGTCGCCGCCAGTGTCCGCCGTGTGCGCCGCGGCTGTATCATGATGGCGATTATTGTGATTGCGATGACGATCTTCTTAATCAGCGCCACCGGCAACCTTGCCTTTTCGTTGCTATTGTTCATTGCCGTCGCATTGCTCGCGTTCGCCTTCTTTATCGTGCGTGAGGGTGCATGATGCCAGCTCACTATCGCCGCGCCTTGCTGGCCCTGCTTGGCCTGATCTTTGTGATCATTTCGCTCGTGGTCGTCTTCCTGCAACCGTTTGGGTTGTGGCATTGGTTTTGGCTCGCCTTGGCCGGTCTCTGTCTGTATGGCACGCGGTACGTACCATAACCCAACCCCCATTTGCGCAATTCTGCGACCTTCGTTATAATAAACGTTAACCATTCCCCATAGTTTGTGATACGTCATTAGTCGATCATAGCGATCGAAGTGGCGATGTTCTAACTTCATGCGCATGATCGACACGTGAGCGGTGCGTACCTGTTTCGTGCATTGTCAATGAGGATCGCATGACGCATCGTGATTCGGTGACGCTGCCCGCCCCGCAAATGGAGATTGAACGCATCGGGTTGAGCTTTGGCGGGGTACGCGCGCTGCTTTCCGTGACCTTCAATATCTATCCCGGCACCATTCAGGCCATTATCGGCCCCAACGGCGCCGGCAAGACCAGCCTGTTGAATTGCATCAGCGGCCTGTACCGCCCGCAACAAGGGCAGATCCGCTTTGAAGGGCGCAACATTATCGGCATGCCGCCCCATCAGATCGCGCGCCTTGGCATTGCCCGTTCGTTCCAGAATATCGAGCTCTTCCGCCACATGACGGTCGTCGATAACTTAATGCTGGGCCGCCATATCCACATGCGCAGCGGCATCTTCAGCGGCGGCTTGTACTGGGGGCGCGCCCAACGCGAAGAGATCGAACACCGCGCGTTTGTCGAGCAGGTGATCGATCTGCTCGAAATCCAGTCGATCCGCAAGAAGATGGTCGGCGCGCTCTCGTATGGCCTGCAAAAGCGGGTGGAGTTGGGCCGGGCGCTGGCGATGAATCCGCGCCTCTTGCTGCTCGATGAGCCGATGGCGGGCATGAATACCGAGGAAAAAGAGGATATGGCTCGCTTCATCCTCGATATTAACGAAGAGTACGGCACGACCATCGTGCTGATCGAGCACGATATGGGGGTCGTGATGGATATTAGCGATCGGGTGGCAGTGCTCGAATTTGGCCAACTGATCGCGTATGGCACACCGGCTGAGGTGCGCAGCGATCCGAAGGTGATCGATGCGTATCTGGGCCGTGAACACGCAATGCCGAAGATGTAATCGATACCAGTCTTCCGGCGCTGTCTGCCGGTCCCATAGTCGGGTGAAGCAATGATACAGATACCTGAGACGACGCTGCCACGCTTATTATTCCAGAATGCGGAACGTTTCGGCGATAAGGTGGCGCTGCGCGAGAAGGATTTTGGCATCTGGCAAACGGTGACGTGGCGGCAGTTTGCCGAGCACGTGCGCGCATTTGCGATGGGTCTGCATGCGCTTGGCGTGCGCCGCGGCGATGTGATCGCCATTATTGGCGATAACCGTCCCGAATGGCTCTACGCCGAGTTTGCCGCCCAAACCATCGGCGCGATGTCGATCGGCGTCTACCAAGATTCGGTGGCCGAAGAGGTGTATTACATCGTTTCAGCGGCTGAAGCGCGGGTGATTGTGGTCGAAGACCAAGAGCAGGTCGATAAGATTATCGAGATTTGGCCGCGGCTGGAAGGGGTGCTGAAGGTTATCTACTATGAACCGAAGGGGATGCGCAATTACCGGCAGCCCTACCTTGCCCATTTCCCCGATATCGAAGAACAGGGCCGGGCCTACGATCGGGCCCATCCCGGCCTGTTTGAGGTCGAACTGGCCGCCGGCAAGCCCGACGATGTCGCTATCCTTTCTACCACCTCCGGCACCACCGGCAAGCCCAAGCTGGCAATGCTCACTCACCGCAATTTGATCAGCCAAGGCGCCGGCTTGCTCTCGGTCGATCCGCTCGGCCCCGACGATGAGTTTGTCAGCTTCTTGCCGCTCGCATGGGTCGGTGAGCAGATGGTGACGGTGGCCGCCGGGATGCAGTGCGGGTTTACGATCAATTTCCCTGAATCGGCCAGCACAGTGCAAGAGAATATCCGCGAGATCGGGCCGCGGGTGATGTTCTCGCCGCCCCGCATCTGGGAAAATATGCTCTCGCAGGTGCAGGTGAAGGTTCAAGACTCGACCCGCTTAAAACGGGCGCTGTTTGAGTGGGCGATGAAGCAGGGTTATGCCATGGCCGATGCCCGCTTTAGCGGCAAGCAGCCGGATCTTGGCCTGCGCCTGCGTTATTGGCTAGCCCGCATCACCGTATTCGAGATGCTGAAAGACCATCTCGGTTTGCGCTTCCTCAAGCGGGCCTACACCGGCGGCGCCGCGCTCGGCCCCGATGTCTTCCGCTTCTATCACGCCATCGGCGTGAATCTCAAGCAGGTCTATGGCCAGACCGAAAGCTCTGGCCTGAGCGTGATCCATCGCGATGGTCAGATCAAGTTCCAAACCGTCGGCACGCCCCTGCCTAATACCGAGATCCGGATTGCCGAGAACGGCGAGATTCTGGTGAAAAGCCCGTCGGTGTTCGTTGGCTACTACAAGAACCCGGAAGCGACCGCTGAGGCGCTGGAAGATGGCTGGCTGCATAGCGGCGATGCTGGCTATTTCGATGAGGATGGTCACTTGATCGTGATCGACCGGGCGAAAGATGTGATGACTCTGCACGATGGCACGAAGTTTTCGCCCCAGTTTATCGAGAATAAGCTCAAGTTTAGCCCGTATATCAAGGAAGCGGTGGTGTTCGGCGGCGATTGGCCCTTCGTCACGGCGATGATTAACATCGATTTCGCCAACGTCGGTAAGTGGGCTGAGAATGCGCAGATTTCGTACACCACCTATACCGATTTGGCCCAGAAACCGCAGGTCTATGCGCTGATCCGCAAAGATGTCGAGCGGGCGAATGCCGATCTGCCGCCAGCGGCGCGCATCCGTCGCTTCTTGTTGCTGCACAAAGAGCTGGATGCCGACGATGGCGAGTTGACGCGCACCCGCAAGGTGCGCCGGCGGTTGGTGGCCCAACGCTACCAAGAGATTGTTGACGCGCTCTACGGCGACCAAGACGTGCTTGAAATCGAGACGACGATTACCTATCAGGATGGGCGCACGGCGCTGATCAAGACTCGCCTGCGCATTGAGGAATTGCACAACCCGGCTGCGCCGGCCCCGGCAGCGCGGGTCGTGGCGCGGTAACAGGGGGGCCGTTCCCAACGCGGTTCTAAATCCATACTGGCACCAATTTGCAATTCGGCGACGACGGAGACGCGCATGGATCGGATTATTCAACTGGCGCTGAGCGGGATTGCCAATGGCGCAATCTTTGCGTTGGTGGCGCTTGGCTTTGTCTTAATCTACAAGAGTAGCGACGTGATCAACTTCGCCCAAGGCGAGTTGCTGCTGATTGGAGCTTATCTCACCTATGCGATGGTCGAGCAGTTTGGCCTATGGTGGCCGGCAGGCGTTGTGGTGGCAGTGGCGCTGGCTGCGGTGGTCGGAGTGTTGATTGAGCAACTGGTGTTGCGACCACTGATCGGCGAACCGGCCATCTCGGTGATTATGGTCACGATTGGCCTCTCGTCACTGCTCCGCGCAATTGTGGGTGCAATTTGGGGCGTGACTCCGCGTCCGGCGCCGCAGTTTTTGCCGACCGATACCGTCACTATTCTAGGGGCAAATGTTGGTGTTGATCGGATTTGGGCCTTTGGGTTGGCGATCGCTCTCTTTGCGCTGCTCACGCTCTTCTTCCGGTTCAGCCGCGAAGGGATTGCGATGCGCGCGGTGGCCGACGATCAGCAAGCAGCGCTCAGTATGGGCATTAGCGTCAAGAAGGTGTGGGCCGTGGCGTGGGCGATCGCGGCGATTACGGCGGCAGTCGGCGGCATTCTGCTGATGAGCATCTTCGGCGGTGTGTCGGGCACAATCGGGCGGGTCGGTCTGCTCGTCTTCCCAGTGGTGATTTTGGGTGGTCTCGATAGCATTCCCGGCGCGATTATCGGCGGGTTGATCATCGGCCTGCTCCAATCGTTCGCCGGCGGCTTGCTGCCGCCCGAATGGGGCTTGGGTGAAGTCGCCCCATTTATTATCTTGCTCTTCATCCTGCTGGTGCGGCCATACGGTCTCTTTGGCCAACGGATCATCGAGCGCGTGTAAGCGGCGATTGGCGATAACAAGATTGGGTTTGCTATGCAGAGCGGAACGTTTCACACTACGTATGCCAGCGATGTTAGTTTGCGCCCGTATTGGCCGCAACGAATCCGGATTGTGATCGTCTTGGCGCTGGCGCTGATCTTTCCGTGGTTTGCCGATCGGTACTGGCTTAATCTGGCCAATACGATCGCCATTGCCGCGATCGGCGCGATCGGGTTGAATATCCTCGTCGGCTACACCGGTCAGATTAGCATTGGTCACGGCGGCTTCCTCGCTGTCGGCGCGTACACTGCTGGAATGATGGCGGTTCATCTTGGGACGCCGATGTGGATCACCATCCCGGTAGCGAGCTTCTTCACGGCGGCAGTCGGCGCATTCTTCGGCCTGCCATCGCTCCGGTTGAAAGGCTTGTACCTTGCGATCGCGACCCTTGCCTCGCAAGAGATTATCATTTGGGTGCTCACCCACGGTAAACTGCTTGGCATCGGCGAATCGCTCTCGCTGCCGCGGGCGAGCAACAATCTGTTTGGGTTGCCGCTGGATCGGCTAGGCAATAACGATTTCGCCTTCTATTGGGTCTGCCTTGTGGCGCTGATCTTGACCGTCATCTTTGTCAGCAACCTCTTCCGCACCCGCGCCGGGCGGGCATTCGTCGCCATTCGCGATCAAGATATTGCGGCGCAGGTGATCGGGGTTGATCTCTTCCGCTACAAATTGCTCGCCTTTGCCACCTCGTCGTTCTTCGCCGGCTTGGCCGGCGCACTCACCGCTCACTACCGCGGGATTATTTCGTGGGAGCGGTTTACCATCGATACCAGCATTCTCTTTCTTGCGATGATCATCATCGGCGGGCTCGGCAGCGTCTCTGGTTCGATCTACGGCGCCGCCTTTATGACACTCCTGCCTGCGTTCCTTTCCAATCTGGCCCGCGCCCTCAGCGACGTCGTGCCCAATATCAACTCCTATCTGCCCTATATGCAGCAGGGCGCGTTCGGCTTAGCTATCATCCTCTTCCTGATCTTCGAGCCGGAAGGCATTGTGAAGATGTGGCGCAACATTAAAGATTATTTCCGGCTATGGCCGTTCAGTTATTGAAGCGTCTAGAAGGAGGATTGCATGCACAGGAGGAGACGAACGTTCGGGTGGTTGGTGGCACTGGCCCTCTTCGCGACGTTGCTGGCTGCATGTGGCGGCGGCGGTACGGGCGGTACGGGTGGCGGCACCGGCGGCGGCGCAAGTGCCGAACCAATCAAGGTAGGTGCGATCTTTGACTTGACCGGCGCAACGGCTGACGTCGGTACACCTTATGCACGCGGACAGATTGCCTTTATTGACTGGAAGAATGAGCAGGGCGGCATCAATGGGCGGCGGTTGCAGTTGTTCAGCGAAGACTACGCCTATCAGGTGCCGCGCGCTGAAGAGCTGTATACCAAATTCGTGACCCAAGACAAGGTGGTTATCTTCTCTGGCTGGGGCACCGGTGATACCGAGGCGTTGCGGCCCAAGATTACCGAAGACAAGATTCCGTTCATCTCGGCTTCGTACTCGGTCACGCTGGCTAACCCGGCTGAGACGCCCTACAACTTCCTCGTCGCGCCGACCTACTCGGATCAGTTGATCATCGCGATGAAGTGGGCGATCGAAGACTGGAAGGCCAAGGGCAACAGCGGGTTGCCGAAGTTTGGCTATCTGATCAACGATAGCCCATTCGGTCGCTCGCCGCTGGCCGACGGCACCGCCTTCGCCACCTCGCAGGGGATCGAGACGCCGCTAGAAGTGCCCTCGCCGCGCGGCGCGACCGACCTTACCCCGCAGTTGACCCAGCTCCGCGACTATGGCGCAAACTACATCTTCTTGCAGAACGTCTCTAGCCCGGCGGCGCTGGCAGTTAAGAACGCCAAGAGCCTTGGCTACAACGTCCAGTTCGTCTGCTTGAACTGGTGCGCCAACGAGATCTTGATCAAGCTGGCTGGCGCCGATGCCGAAGGTGTGGTTGGCGCCGTGCCGTTCAACCACGAGTCGGAAGGCGGCAAAATCGCGCTCGAATTCGCCAAGGCGAAGAATATCGACTACGGCGGCGCCGATAGCACCTTCGTGCAAGGCTGGACGGCAATGTCGATTCTGATCGCCGGGGTCGAGAAGGTAGTGGCCGACGGTAAAGAGGTGACCGGCGAGAATATCAAGGCGGCCCTCGAGACGATGGGCGCCATCGATACAAAGGGTGTGACGCTGCCGGTGCAATTTAGTGCCACCGATCACGCCGGGGTCAAGTCGCTCAAGATGTTCCGGGTCGAAAACGGCAAGTGGGTGCCGATTACCGATTTCATTACCGCGCGGTAAGGTCTCTCGTGGGGGCAGGTCTGCGACCTGCCCCTTCCGCTGCCTCATCAATCACTTATGCTTTCACTCAATAATATCGAGGTCATCTACAACGATGTGGTGCTCGTACTGAAGGGCCTCTCGCTGGAAGTGCCGGAAGGCCGCATCGTCGCATTGCTCGGCTCAAACGGCGCCGGCAAGAGCACAACTCTCAAAGCAATTTCGGGCTTGCTCAAGCCGGAAAACGGCGAAGTGACCGATGGCGAGATCCTGTTTCAAGGGCAGCCGATCCACAAGAAAGACGCCGCCGAGATTGTGCGCATGGGCATCTTTCAGGTGATGGAAGGGCGGCGCGTCTTCGAGCACCTCACCGTCGAGGAGAATCTGCGCGCCGGCGCGTACACCCAGCCGCCGGGCCGGTTTAGCGAGGATCTGGCGCTGGTCTACAACTATTTTCCCCGTCTCAAAGAGCGGCGCAATCAAGTGGCCGGCTTCCTCAGCGGCGGTGAACAGCAGATGCTAGCGATCGGGCGCGCGCTGATGGCCCATCCCAAACTGATCATGCTCGATGAGCCGTCGCTGGGCTTGGCCCCGCTGCTGGTAGATGAGATCTTTAACATTATTCGCCGTATCAATCGCGAGCAGGGAACGACCATCTTGCTGGTTGAGCAAAATGCGCGCTTAGCGCTCGAGTCGGCGCACCATGCGTACATTATGGAAAATGGCCGGATTGTGCTCGATGGATCGCCGGCTGATTTGAAAGATAACGCTGACGTCCGCGAGTTTTACCTTGGCCTCAACGAGATTGGCAGCCGCAAGAGTTATCGCGAAGTGAAGCATTACAAACGCCGCAAACGCTGGCTGTCGTAACGTGGTACGCAACGCGCAAAACATACCCCTCTCCCTCCAAGTGGAGAGGGGTATGTTTTGCGCTGGCGTGTCATGTATGTCATTGCTTCGGTCGGGCGGCGCCCAGCGCAGCAGGGCGCCGCCCG
>NZ_DAOTWH010000219.1:0-31050 GCF_034435895.1 Chloroflexus sp. | reverse complement strand
GCGCGGCAGTTGCACTGCCGCAAGGGTGTCTATGGTGCGCGGCAGTTGCACTGCCGCAAGGGATAGCAGATACAACACGGAGGCTTGGGTGCTCTTTCGCCATGTCATGATCGAAGCGGTCAGCTATGTGCTGGCCCCCCACCGCATTACATCGGACTGGATCGAAGATCAGATCGCTGAAACGATGGAACGGCTCCGCTTCCCGCGCGGCAAGCTTGAGGCCCTATCGGGCATTCGCGAGCGCCGATTTTGGGATGAGGGCACCCTGCCCAGCACAGTGGCGACAATGGCCGCCGAGCAGCTCTTGAGCCGGGTTAACATCGATCGCGAGCGAATTGGTCTGTTGATCAACACCTCGGTGTGCCAAGATTATCTCGAACCGTCAACCGCCTGCTTCGTCCATCGCAACCTCGGCCTGTCGCCACGCGCGATCAACTACGATGTGCGGAACGCTTGCCTTGGCTTTCTCAACGGCATGGCCATTGCCGGGATGATGATCGAGGCGGGTACGATCGAGTATGCGCTGATTGTAGATGGCGAAGGCGCGCAAGATGCGGTGATGGCGACTATCCGCCGCTTGCGCCGGCCCGAAACCACCAAGCAAGATTTGCGCGACAATTTCGCGACCCTCACTTTGGGGTCGGGCGGCGCCGCGATGCTGCTCACCCACGAGCGCATCTCGCGCAGCGGCCATCGCTTGAACGGCGTGGTCACGCTGGCGGCGACCCAATACAATCACCTCTGCCTCGGCCAGCCCGATTATATGAAGACCGACGCCGGCGCGCTGATGCATGCCGGGGTCGAGTTAGCGGCGGCGACGTGGCGGTTGGCCCAAAAGACGCTGCCTAACTGGAGCGATCGCCAGATCGCGCTCTATGCGCCGCATCAGGTCGGTGCGCGCCACATGGCCGCGGTGACGAAGGCCTTGGGTATCACGCCGGCCAAGCTCTTCCTCAATTTCCCGACTCTCGGCAATGTCGGCCCGGCAGCGCTGCCGATTTCGCTTGCCCAAGCTGCCGAAGCGGGCCGGTTGCGGCCCGGTGATCACGTCGGCTTGTTGGGGATTGGGTCGGGTCTGAATTGTTCGATGATGAGCGTGACATGGTGAGCCAGCGGTTACGCCGCCGGGATCGTAAACCACGCCAACGTGCCGGCGTTGACCTTGCTTTCGACCCCGATTGTGCCGCCATGGGCTTCGACGAGGCCTTTGGCAATCGACAAGCCAAGCCCGGCATTGTTGTTATTGTTGGCCCGGTTGCGCGCCTGATCCGCCCGGTAAAACCGCTCGAACAGGTGGGGTAGGTGTTCAGGCGCGATGCCGCAACCGGTATCGCGCACGCCGATCCGCACCTGTTTACCGGCTAGTTCGGCGCTGAGCGTAATCGTACCGCTGGCAGGCGTGTAGCGGATGGCGTTGTCAATCAAGATTAACAAAATCTGGCGCAACCGGTCGGGATCAGCGCACACCGTACCCTCAGTTTTGGCGAGCGCGATCGTCACCCCGTGCTCGTCGCCGAGCCGGGATGCATGGCGCTGGACATCGGCGAGGAAATCGCTCAATTGAATCGGCTGGCGCTGGAGCGTCAACGCCCCGCTGTCGAGTCGCGAGAGCGTGAGCAGATCGTCAACCAGCCGGCGCATGTGGTCGCTTTCGCTCAGCACATCGGCCAAGAGTTCGCGCTGATCCTCGTCTTCTGCGTTGCGCAAAGCTACTTCAGCGCTGGCCCGGATGAGCGTTAACGGCGTGCGCAATTCGTGGCTGGCGCTCGAAATAAAGCGCAATTGGCGCGCCCATGCTTCTTCCGCCGGCCGCAATGCGCGCCCCGATAACCACCACCCGGCCGCGCCGACGATCACTGCGCCGATAAAACCAAAGCCGAGCAACCCGGTCAGCAATTGGTTCAGCACCTGTGTTTGATCGGTCAACACACGGCCCAATTGCAACGCCGCCGGGCCGTCGGGCCGGGTCAGCCGGTAGGTCAACAAGCGCACACGCTGTCCGGCGCCGGTGGTGATCGTGCGCAGATCAGACCCATTGCGCAGCGCCGCATCCAGCGCTTCCTGATGGGCGAGCATCGGTAAAGCGGCGGGATTGGGGTTGAAGAGAATGCGTCCCTGCGCATCGAGTGGCAAGACAAAGATGGAGGCGAGCTCGGCATCATACGCTGCCGGTGGCGAGATGGGCGCAGGCGGCGGGTTGACGTGTTCGCCGTTGATCTCAATCTCGATAATCTGGCCACTGTAAGCGTCGATCTTCACCTCGCTGCCATCGCGCAGCTTCACCTCGTACTGGCGTTTATCCGCTTCCAGCTTGACATCCTTCATCTCGCCGCCCCGCGTTGCCAGCGCAATCCGGCTCGCCTCCTCCGCCGTCAACATGCGCCTGCCGGCTGCCGGCCCATCCGACCGCAACACCGACCAATCGGCGTCGGCAAAAGCTAAGCTAGACGGCAAGGGTGCGTTCAGCAAATGGAACTCGTGCGCCATCTTGTGTTGCAGCGCCAGATCGGTGATCCGCTCGAAATAGCGCGCGACCAGCACGTAGGCGCCGCTGCCGACCAACGCAATAATCGCGGCGGAGGTCAACGCATACAGCAGCGTAAATTGCCAACGTAACGGTTTAAGCACGTTCCGCCTCCAGCCGATAACCGATGCCGCGCACCGTTACAATCGGGTCAGTCTCTCCCGGCGCGTTGAGTTTGCGCCGGAGATACGAAACGTAGACATCAACCATCTGCGGTTGCACGTCGTGCTCGAACGACCAGACATAATCAAGAATCTGCTGGCGGGTGAGGGTTTGGCCGGTGTTGCGCAGCAGATATTCCAGCAGCCGCCATTCAGTTGGCGTCAGATCAAGCCGGCGTTCGCCGCGCCGGGCCGTATAACTGCGCAGATCGAGCACAATATCGCCGTGGCGCAATTCATCGTTGCCGAGGTTCGGGTTAAAGCGCCGGCTCAGTGCGCGCACCCGTGCCAGCAACTCTTCAAATGCAAATGGTTTAACTAGATAATCGTCGGCTCCACTTTCAAACCCCAACACCTTGTCTTCGATCTGACCACGCGCGGTCAGCAAGAGCAACGCAGTCGGCAAGCGAGCTGCTCGCGCCGCCCGGCAAAGCGATGGCCCATCGCGTCCCGGCAACATCCAATCGATCACGGCCACATCATACGCGCCCTGCAACAGCAGATCGAGCCCGCTCTCTCCATCGTGGGCAACATCGACGGTATAGCGCTCTTCGCGAAACACCCGCTCGATCAAGCGCGCTAGCCGCTTATCGTCTTCGACAATTAAAATCCGCACGATTTGCTCCTCTATCGTATGCCGCTGTTATTGCGCTATCCAAGCACAAATCATCTCCTTCCTCCAGAGGGGGAAGGCTGGAGGGTGGCACTCTGCGGGCTGCTGGCCCTCACCCCCGGCCCCTCTCCCTCCTGACGGCGAGAGAGGGGGAACTGCCTTGGCTTCGCGAACGGCGCTGGTTGATCGGAAGGGGGCAGCGCCCCTCTCCCGCGCTAGCGCGGGAGAGGGGATGGGGGTGAGGGTGAACCAGCTCATCCCAATGCCATAAACTGTATCTGCGCTCATGCGTTCTGTCCGCCCTTGAACTACTGAGGGTGGGGTACTCCCCCATTAAACCACGTTGCGTCCTTTGCGGAGCCGGACAGCGCCTTTGCCTTAAAAATCGCTGCGCCTTTGCAGAGCCAGACGTCCGTCAAGCTCTACCGTGTCGTTGCCTTCACCCTCCCCCAGCGGAGGAGGGTTGGGAATGGGCCGCTCCCCCCCATCGCTACCTCTGTTATACCCCCGCAACCTTGGAAAAAGATTGGAATATTCCTGCTTCATTTTAAGACTCTTTTGAGCGAAAGCCAGTACTGTTACTCACGGAAAGCTGATCGCGCAACAGAGGAAAGCAATGTTGAAACGAATATTCCGCCCTCGCAACGTAGCAATCGCCTTGGTCGTTCTCTTCGTGGCCATCCAAGCGGTACCGGTATGGGCATGGCAAACCAATCCGTCGGTAGTGACTGATGTGGCATGGACGACCCCCGAAGCGGCGAGTATTGCCCGTCGCGCCTGTTACGACTGCCACAGCAACGAGACGGTCTGGCCGTGGTACAGCAAAGTCGCGCCGGTGTCGTGGTTGGTGACGTATGACGTGATCAAAGGGCGTAATGAGCTGAACTTCTCGCTGCCGCTGCGTGAATCAGCAGAGCTGGCCGAAGAGATTGCTGAGGTGGTGCGTAACGGTGAGATGCCGCCGCGCGCTTATCTGCTAACCCATCCCGAGGCGAAGCTGACCCCGCAAGAGGTGCAGGCGTTGATCGCCAGCACTCCCGGCGGCGCTGGGTTGCCGTCCGATGGGAAGCGGGATGATGACTGATCGCATGCGCTGACAAACTAGTAATTCACACCAAGTTTTTACAGGAGGATATCCGATGAATCGCACTATGTTGTTGATCGCCGCTGCCTTAACCGTCTTTACGCTCGTGCTGATTGGCGGTGTCGCCAGTTATCTGAGCGCATCTGCCCCAGCGACTGCTGCACCTGCCGAACCTGCGTCGGCAGCCACGACCACGCTCGATCCTACGGTTGAGGCGCTGATCCGTGAGCGCGAAGCCGCCTACCAAGCGGCGCTGGCCGAAGCCAATCAGCGCCTAGCTGAAGCGAACCAACAGTTGGCGGCGCAGCAATCCCAGAATATGGCGGCGGTAACGACTGCTGCTGCGGCTCCCGCCTATCCGGTCTCGGTTGAGCAGGCCCAAGCGATCGCGCAGGCCAATGCCGGCGGGGCAGTGCTGATGCGCGCCCCTGAGCTGGTTAGCCTGCAAGGTGTGCCGGCCTACGAAGTGATGTTCGATCGCGGTGCGATCTATGTTGATGCCCAAACCGGCGCGATTGTCGCCAATACCGTGACGAGCCTTGCCCAGAGCGGGCCAATTAGCCAAGAGCAGGCGATTGCCGCTGCAACGACCTATCTTGGTGGCGGCACGGTGGTCAAGGTGAAGCGCGAATACGAGCATGGCGTCGATACGTATGAGGTGAAATTTGCCGACGGCAGTGAAGTGTACGTCGATGCCTATACCGGCCAAGTGGTTTACGCCAAAGTCAAGAACGCTGATCAGCGTGAGCACGACGATAAAGATGACTAGGATCGCAACGGCCCGCCGGGTCGTTTCCCGCCGGGCCGTCAGTTTCATACCAACAAGGAGCTAGCATCATGAATCAATCTCACAAACCGGCCCGCAACGACGTGACCGGCTTGAAATGGGCGTTTAGCGCAACCGCCTTAGCGGTAACGATTGGCGGTTGGGGAGGGTTAGCAGCTCAGAATCCGCCAGAACCTGCCGCCACGGTCGCAGTGGTCGAGCAATCTGCGCCAACAACGCTTCAGTTGCCCACCGTGCCGACGCTTGTCCCGTTGAATGTTCCGTCTAGCGGCTCGGTAACGGCCAGTGCGCCGGCCCAGTCCCAACCGGCGGTGCGCGAGGTAATGATCCCCGCACCGGTCACGCGACCGGCGCCTATGGCCCGCACCCGTTCATCGCGCTAACCGGAGGCTCCCGATGCAGCAGCTCAGTTTTCGGGCGATGGGTTCAACGATCACGGTCATCATCGACAGCGACGATCCTACTGCCCGCTCTGTCCTCACCGCAGCGCGCAAGACTTTCCTGCGCTACGAGCGCATGCTTAGCCGGTTTCGCCCGCACAGCGAACTGTCGGCGCTCAACCGCCGCGCCGGCCACGGGACGGTGCGGGTTGGGCAGACTCTCTGGCGAGCGGTGCAGCAGGCGCTGTGGGCGGCCCGGCTGAGCGATGGTTGGGTGACGCCTACAGTGGGAGCAGCACTCGTAGCTGCCGGCTACGATCACAATTTTTCGGCGCTGACCAATGGATCGGCTGCGGGTGAGAGCAAGCCCGCACCAGACTGGCGCTTGATTGGGTACGATCCGCGCCGGCGCACCATTAGCTTGCCTGCCGGGATGCAGCTCGATCTTAGCGGCAGTGCCAAAGGCTGGACGGCGGCGCTTGTTGCGCGCCGGTTGGGTCGCCGCTTCCCCGCCTTGGTTGACGCTGGCGGCGATATTGCCGTCAGTGGCCCGCGCCGTGACGGTTCGTCGTGGCCGGTTGAAGTGGCTGATCCGCAGACGCCAGATCAGGGGACTGAGCTGCTGCTGATCCGGCGCGGCGGCGTCGCCACATCGGGGATCGACTACCGGCGCTGGCAGCAAGCTGGTCGCTGGCAACACCACTTGATCGACCCGCACACCGGCGCGCCTGCCGTGACCGATCTGTTGAGCGTAACGGTTGTTGCACCCACCTTGCCGCTAGCCGAAATGGCCGCCAAAACAGTCTTGCTCCGCGGCGCTGAGAGCGGGTTACGCTGGTTGAAAGCGCGACCGCAACTAGCGGCATTGCTCGTCAGCACCGATGGCCAAATCATCCGCTCACCGGCGTTGGAACGCTATTGCTGGCGTGATCCCCGCCCTGTTATCAGAGGTTAAGCGTCAATCAATCTCCCCTCCCCTAGCGGGGGAGGGCAAGGGGTAGGGCAAGTAATACCGCAGGAAGCGGGGGAGGGGCTGGGGAACACGGAGTTATACCCTCACCCCCTAGCCCCCTCTCCCGCCGTCAGGTGGGAGAGGGGGAGCTGCGAAGGGGGTAGGTACGACACTGCTGAGGTGACATACAGCAGCGCCCCTCTCCCACTAGCGTGGGAGAGGGGAGGGGGTGAGGGCCAACCCTCCCCCAGCGGGAGAGGGGCAGGGGGTGGGGGCAATGAAAGCGCACAAACCCACCGCCATCGTTTTGCGGCTTTTGCGTCTTTTCGTGGCTATTCTCACATCCTCCTTTTCGCTAACGGGAGTGAGAGCAAAAAACCAGCTTTCTAATCAACAAAGGAGAGCACCAATGGATCAATCGCTGACCAATACCGATCAATCAACTCAACCGGCGGCGCCGCGCCCGTCGCGCCCGGCAACGGCTAAGCCTGAAACTGCGCCGCGCCCGACACGCTCTTTAACAACTAATCCTGAGCTGGTTGATCAACCGCCGGCAATGCCACTCGACGCACTGTTTACCTTGCTCATCGGCGCAGTGCTTGGCGCTTTCGCAGCAGTGATCATTTTGCCGGCGTGGTTGCCCGGTCTGAGCGCTTCGTTGCTCAGCAGCGAACCCAAAGCCTACTGGTACCTCTCACGCAGCAGCGCCGTAGCGGCTTATGTCTTGCTCTGGTTGTCGATGGTCTTTGGCCTGCTCATGACCAACCGCATGGCCCGCCTGTGGCCGGGAGGGCCGGGAGCGTTTGATCTCCATCAGCATACCAGCCTGCTCGGTCTGGCTTTTGCCATTTTTCACGCACTGATCTTACTGGGTGATCGCTACGTCAACGCTACCCTCGCCCAAGTGCTGCTGCCATTCGGTTACAGCGGCTACGAACCGCTGTGGGTGGGGTTGGGCCAGCTTTCGTTGTACGGCATGGCAGTTGTAGGATTGAGCTTCTACGCCAAACAGTTGATCGGGCGCGCGATGTGGCGGGTGATTCACTTCATCAGCTTTGCGATTTGGCTGCTCAGCCTAGTGCATGCCCTGTTCAGCGGCAGCGATACCGCCCTGCTCAGCGGCTTGTACTGGGTCAGTGGCGGAAGCGTGCTCTTTTTGACGATCTACCGGATACTGGTTGCCTTCCAGCCGGCCAAGCCGCGTCCGGCGCGCAATCCGGCCCCAAACGATCCTAGCGCCGCGAGATCTTAGCTTGGGCGCAGCGCCGCGAGCTGCCCTGCCAGTACGGGCACAGCGTGCTGTGCCCCTAGCCCTCTCTTCTGAGAAACAAATCACAACTCAACTTCACGTATCTTGCGCTTGTTTCACCAAGTTGCGCCGGATACACTAACGCCATGGTTGCGCGAAGAGGCACAATCAACGCAAAGGAGTGCGCAATGACGACGCTCGAACGATTGCAAACCGGCGTTGGCGTTCTGAGTCCGGCTGAGCTGTATGCTGAGCTGTTGGCCGAACAGCCGCTGTTTCTTCTCGATGTACGCAATGAGGTTGAGTTTGCGCGCAATCAGGTGCGCGGTCGCCGGCCTATTCCGACCCTCAATATTCCCTACTTTGAGTTTATCGAAGACGACGAGAGCGCAATTGCCCGCGTGCCGTCCGATCGATTGATTACGGTCATCTGCGCTAAAGAAGGTTCCTCGCAATACGTTGCCGAGCTGCTGGCCGAACGCGGCATCAACGCGCGATACCTGATCGGCGGCTTCCGTGCATGGCTCGATTTTCACGCCATTCACACAGTGGTGAACGCCAGTTGGGGGCAGATCGTGCAGATCGCGCGCCCCGCCCGCGGTGATCTGAGCTACGTAATCATCAGCGCCGGCGAAGCGGCAGTCATTGATCCCGGCCTCCAGATCCATCTCTACCAAGAGGCGGCAGCGGCGGCGCAAGCCGACGTGACCCGCGTGCTGCTCACCCACCTCTCGGCGGGAAGGTTGTCCGGCGGAGCGCTGCTCGCCAATACGCGCCATACCTTGCTCTACCTGCATCCGTATGATGGGTTGCATCCGCGCACCCTGCTGCCAGCCCATCTTGACTACATGCCGTTGCTTGGCGGTGAGCGGCTGCCGGTCGGTCATCTGCTGATCGAAGCGCACTGGTTCCCCGGTCACACCCCCGGCCACCTTGTGTACCGCGTGATCTCGCCGGCTGGCGATCGGTTCCTCTTGACCGGCGATGCCCTGCTGTTGTCCGGTTGCGGACGCACCGATCTGGGTGGCCATCCGGCAGCGTGGACAGATCTCCTCTTCCGTAGTCTGCACACCACGTTGCCAGAACTGGTCACCGATGCGACCCTGATCATGCCTTCTTCGAGCATAGGCTTGGCCGAAGCGCGCGCTGATGGTATCGTCGCTGCGCCATTTGCGAGCCTCCGTGCAACGCATCCGGGGTTACAGGCCAGCAGTCCTGCCGAGCTGCTGCCGCTGGTTCAAGCCGCATCAACCGATTTGCCCGCCGCAATTGACGCCACGGTGTACGCGAATCTCGGTTTGCGACAGCTCAACGACGACGAGATCCATGAATTGGAAACCGATCCGTCGCACTGTGTGTTGGTGCGGTGAACGGAGGTTCGTTATCATTCATCCACCATCAGGCCGGGGTGGTTGTGCCAATGTCTGCTTTACATTTGCCACAGATTCGGGTATATTCTACATCGCTAATTGGACGGGCTTTGATGTAGCGGAGGTGTCATGAATCGGACATTGACCACAACCGAGACGCTAGCGCAGGCGATCTTGCCGCGCCGGGGATGGCTGGCCTACCCATTGGTGGCCGACACGTTGTTAGTGGTGTTGGGCAGTCTGTTTGTGGCGCTTAGCGCGCAAATCCGCATTTCGCTGATGCCCTTCTCGCCGGTGCCGATTACTGGGCAGACGTTGGGGGTGTTGTTGGTTGGCAGCCTGCTTGGTCCGCGTTTGGGCTTTGCGGCATTGCTGCTCTACCTGATCGAAGGCGCGATTGGGTTGCCCTTCTTCGCTGGCGGCAAGTCAGGGTATACGCATTTGTTCGGTGTAACCGGCGGTTATCTGATTTCGTTCCCGATTGCAGCAGCACTGACCGGCTGGCTAGCGACGTGGGGTTGGGATCGCCGTTTCCTCACGACCGTCGCTTCAATGGCGCTGGCATCGCTCGTGATTTATGTGATCGGTGCGACGTGGCTGGCGTTCTTTATCGGCCCGGTGGATGCGATTGTGAAAGGCGTCTTGCCCTTCTTGGTTGGTGATGCGATCAAGATCGCGCTGGCTGCGGTGGCGCTGCCGGGGGGGTGGCAGGTGCTGAAGTGGTTCCGTAGGGAGCGTTAGTGAAGAAATAGCCACGAAAAGACGCAAAATGCCCAAAGAGGAAGAGCTTTCGCGTCTTTTCGTGGCTTTTCTCACATCTGAATTACTCACCGGAGCATAGCCGCAAAGCGATTCTCTTTGTAGCTGGCTCCAATTCAACCACCGGTTCATTCGGCCGGCGCTACCCGCTATCCTCTGGCGCGCAGCGGAGGCACACCCGAAACGGGATGCCATTCTCGCTGACCACTCGCACCTCATCACGTGCGCCGCAGTAGCGGCACACCGACAAATTCTCGATCTCATCGGCGCGCCACAACTGGGGAGTATGGCTCAACTCCATTGGTATCTCAGTGGTGAGCACGCCGATCCGGACACACACTGCGGCGGGGAAAATGTCGGCGACACGGGCGGCCAGATGGTAGTGGTGCGAATAGACCTCGTCGCCAATCATCATGCCGTGTAAGCGGGGATGCGGTTGAATCTTCATACCTGTGCCAGCCGATCCATCAATTGCCGTAATTCACGCTCACTTAGCACGAATGGCTCATCATCAGCAAACATCAGCTCATCGAGCGCATCGCGGATGATCGCTTCTTCGTCAAGCGGCACGATTAGCTCACCCTGTTCAAGTTCGTAAAACCGGTCAAATGCCCACGCCGCCAATTGACCGCGCGAGATCCGTCCGGCCAGATGTTCGGCAATCGCCGCTACCAGATCATCACAGGTGAGATCCATAACGATGCTTCCAGTTGCGCATCCATACTCATTTTATCACGAGCCAGCCGCTTATGCGAGGGCATCATCGCAGTGAGCGCGAAACCCGCAACCGCGGCAGCGGGCGGCTTCATCGTGGTTGCGTGCGACATCATCGCAATCGAGCAGATCGCGCATTTCGGCCAGCGTTGCCACCACTTCATCACGCACCGCAGCAGTATAATGCAATTGAAACGTCTCATTAGCGTAGCGCAACAACCCATACGGAGGCGCGATGCCAGTTGTTTCTTCCAGCAACACTAAATAGGCCGCTAGTTGGATGAGATCTGATGGATACGGCTGCGCTGCGCGCCGGTCCGGCTTCACTTCCACTGGAATCAGCGCCTGCCCCCGTTGCAGAATATAATCTGGTTTGCCGGTAAGGCCAAGCCGGGCACTAAAGAGCGGGCGTTCGAGCGCGCGTTGGATCCCGGTGTCAGCGCCTACCACCCGCGTCCACGGCAAACCGCTGCGCCGGCGCAACATTATCGCTAGCATCAAAACCCCGACCGCGCACAGGATTAGTGCAATACCTAGCCACGCCATCAGCTTGCCCAGATCACCAAGCCAATCCCGCCTACGAACAGTCCCAACCCGATCCAGAGGAGGCGCTGGCTGGCAGCCACCAGCCGGCCATGGCGGGCATGGCTGGCCGTTCCGGCGGCGCGCCGCTCAGCTCCGTCCGGCTCTTGCCCGGCGACACGGCGCAGCCACCATGCCCGCGCACAGTAGTAATATTCCCCTAGTTCACTTGCCCGAATGATATCCATCAGCGCCCAAAGATTGGCGTACCTTGCACCGCGTTAATCACATCATTCACCGTCAGCAATGCCATCAGCCCCATCAAGGCCACAAAACCGAAGGTATGCACTAGCGCTTCTTTCTCTGGCGGCAGCTTCTTGCCGCGTACCCACTCGATCAGCGCAAACAGAATGTGACTGCCGTCAAGCGCCGGAATGGGCAGCAGGTTAAGAATGAACAGATTGAGGCTCAGCACTGCCGTGAGCGACCAGAACGAAATAAAGCCATCGGATTGGCGGATCACCTCGCCGGTAGCACGGGCGATCCCAACCGGCCCTAGCGGCTCGCCAGCCGGAGGCGGCGTGGGGCTAAACAGGCCGGCAATCGCTGCCGGCAGATCGGCCAGCATCATGATCATCCGTCCGGTTAACTCGACGCTGTGGGTAAATCCCGCCCCAATAGCCGCGATCAGGTCAAGGGCCTGCCGGCTCGTCATCACACCGTAGCTAAAGCCAAACCCGGCGCTAAACTCACGCCCGTCAGGCGCTGTCCATGGGCCGGGCACGACAGTTAACGTCACTTCAGCGCCCTCGCGGAGCACGACGGCTGTGATTGGGATGCCCAATCGCTGCTGGCCGACCTCGCGCACCGTATTCTCATCAAGCATCGTTTGGCCATCGAGCTGGATCAACTCGTCACCTGCCTGAAATCCGGCAGCAGCAGCCGGGGTATTGGGGTAAACGGTGCTAATTTGGATCCGGCCAGTTGGAATCGGTACTCCGACCGTCGCAAACAGGATGGTAAAGATCACCACGGCCAGCGCAAAATTCATCAACGGCCCGGCCAGCATGACGGGAATCTTGCGCCACGGCGGGGCTGCGGCGAGGCTGCCGGTACCATACATGGCGTCCTTTTCGCCATCCATCCCGGCGAAGCGGACAAAACCGCCTAACGGCAGCCAGTTGAGCGTATACTTGATCCCGTTATGCTCGAATAACACCAGCGCACGCGGCGGGAAGCCAATCCCAAACTCCTCGACTTTGATCCCCATGCGCAAGCCCACCCAGAGGTGTCCCAATTCGTGGACGAACACCAGCAGGCTGAGCATGAGCAGAAAGACGAGCGCTGTCAATAACGGGTCAAAAATCCCGGTTGCAACTTGTTGCCAGATGTTGTTGAGTGTTGACGCGAGCATAATCCGCTCCAGCAGCTAAGAGGAATAACGGCGACGAGCTGATTGCCCGCCGCCGCTCGTGTGCATGGGTAGTGTACCGGATTGACCTAGTCACGTCAAGAGAGTCGAGCCGGGAACTTGGGTTTATGGCGCTCGCTTGAGATAAATATTCTCAAACCCAACCGAAATCGTCACATTCCCGCCAGTGCTCACCGGTGTGATCGGAGCGCCGTCACGAGTATAGGCTGCAATGAACGATGTAGCAGGCAACGTGATCTGGCGCAGGGTACTGTCAACTGACCACACGACATCGAGCACAAAGCCATTGCCGCTGAAGCGGTAGGCTTCGATGCCGGAACCGTAACCGGTGAATGGTTGCGGTGGTATGCGCACTTCACTGAGGCGCTCGATGGCAGTTTTCATGGTCGTGTAGGCAGGAGTAGGCTGTTGATTGTCTCCCAACAAACCTGATCGATTCCACCCCGGACCTTGCAATGTATACCAGATGTAAGCCTCAACCCCTTCGGTCATCGCTCGCATCGATGAACGGATGAGATAATTCGCTTTGGCTTGCTCAAACTGGGTAACCGAGCTACATGGGCTGAAACAGTGCAAACCAGTCTCGTTGAGCATAAGCGGTTTGCTAATGCCATACCGCTGCATCACACCACGCAAAAATCGCGCTTTGCCAACCGTCAGGCCTTCACGGCTCACCCAATGGTTTGAGCTAGATCGATCAAGATCTGCGTTGCTGCTAGTAGCGGAAAAGACCGCGTAGGCATGGTAGGCTAAGATATCGAAATAAGGACCTGCTCCGGCCCGTAACGCGCCAGCGAGGAAGTTGAAAGGTTTCCCGTCAGTGTTGTAAGATTGATTATCTGGTCGATTAAGGAGCAGGCCACCAAATACGACTTTTGCCCCCGGATCGGCGGCTCGGATAGCTGGCGTCACCACCTGCAACATCCGGCCATAGCGTTCACCGCCGTAATATTCATCGTTCATATCACCCCAACAACCAAAGACCTCATCTTCTCTAACGAGACTCGGATCTATATCTGGCTCATTCCCCAACTCCCAGTAACGGACGAGGTATGGATGTTGGCTGTATTTAGCGACCACCGCCCGCACAAATGCAGCGAATTCATCGTGGTAGTCGTCGAGAATTGCGGCGCAGATCTTCGTGCTACCCGTTGCCCACGAAGGATGATCATCAATAACCGCTATTACCTGCAAGCCGAGCGCATTGACTGCTTGCACTTCTTGTTCAAACCGTTGAAAGCTGGGGGCGCTCCAGTTGATTGGGCTCGTTGCTGTGGGTTGCGCTTCGCGCCAGCTTAGCGTGTTAAGTCGCACCCAGTGCGCGCGTAAGTTTTGCGCTTGGGCATAAACTTGTGGGTTATAGAGCCAACCGGTATTGGTTTCAAATCCGAGTGGACGAATTGTGCTTGCGGCGATAATCGGCACATAAACAGTTGTGACGCTTGTAGGTTGTTGTGCCGTGACCGGTAGGGCAATGGCGAACAAACCAAGAATGAAGAGTGCGATGATCAAGCGATGCTGGTTCAAGGTGACACCTCATAGCAAGTTTTATGGCCGGTAGGTAATGATGGGTAGCCAAACGGTCGTGCAAACGCGGTGTTGTTCTATTGTATATACCTGTCCTCCTATGAGCGAAATCCGTAAGCGTCCATCACTCGTCTGATCGATGGTAGAGTCGCGGCTGGCTGGCGTCCAAATCTCAGTGCCATTCAGGGTTAGAACGGTCGATGCCGTAGGTGGCGGCATCCACAAACTGCCGTGCGTTCCTTGTGGCGCACTAATAGTGACCCGGCTCAGTTCACAACCCGGCAGTTCCCATTCTACGCGGAGTGAACCGGTTGGCAAGGGGAATATTCCCGCTGCGCTGCTTACTCCCTGCCAAGCGGGATCAACTTCCCATGTCGTTGGTCCAGTTTGGCGTGCGCCGAGGATTGTCGTCGTGAGAAACCACTTTGGCGAGCCGCTCCAGCTATGCGAGAGGCTGCCGCTCCATTGACGGTTCGCGTTTACGTTTTCCCACCATGTAGTGGCTCCCTGTGCCAATTGCCAGCCGTAGAACTCTTTGATCAGTTGGATGGCTTCATGAATTCGGCCAGCGCGTTGTAATCCCTCCAGCGCCCAAAACATCCCATAGAGCTGGAGATTGGGACGGGTGAGATCGCGCGAGATCAGGCTTAGCAACGCGGCCACCGCCGAAATTTCCGCGGTTGGAACGAGATCATACGTGAGTGCGAAGGCCTACGCGTGCGGGCCGGCTGCTACTGGCTGACCATTAATGATCGTAGTGATATAGCGACGACGTTGCTGGTCGTAGAGATGCTGGTTGATACGATCTCGCAGCAATGCTGCTTCGCTTTCCCAACGGTTTGCCGCTTCCGTCTCGCCAAGCGCGGTAGCGATCGCGGCTGCGGCGCGTAGGGTGCCGTAATACATTGCATTCACCGGTGTGGATTGGCCATAGCGCGCAACGGTCACACTGCTGTCGAGATAAGTCGTTTGTGACCAATGCCCTGCCGGCAGGTCGAGCAGACCAGTATCGTTACGGCGATACGTTGCGAGGTGGTTGAGAAAACGAGTCATCGTTGGCCACAACTCGCTGGCTAATGCCGGATCGTTAGTGCGTTGCAGATCATCAGCGATGGCTTGCACCTGTAGCATCCCATAATCGAGCATCCGCCCGCCAATGTGTGGCGCCATTGCTGCTGGCGCGCCCTCAGGCGTAAACTCACCGGCTAGTTGCCGCAAGCCACGTTGGAGCAACTGTCGATCACCGAAGGCGACCTGATTGATGCGATCAGATACATAGGCGTCGCCCCACCACTGCCCGCGTTCGCGCCATGGCGTGTCGGTGTAGGCGTCGGTCATGTTTGGGTAGAGGCTGTCAACGCCTACCTGCCAAATCTGATTCAGTAGCGGATCATTGCTGGTGAACGAACCAAGTTGTGTAACCGGATAGCGCTCTTCGCTGACGCGCAGGTTGCGTATAACTACCGGTTCGTTGCTCCAGACAGCAATCAGCACATATCTACCGGCTCGGGCATCAATGGTACTGATCGGATGGGTTCGCCCATCGAGCCTCCATGAGTCAACTTGATTCCATTCGGGATGAAGCGTGCCGGAGAAGGGCAATGGGATCGTATTTTGCCACAAGCGTTCATCCCAGCCAATATCAACGATGGCGCCGGCAGGTCCTGCAACGTCGGCATACAACCGGCCATGCACTGTCCGGCCGAGATCAAGGATGGCATAGCTAGCTGGTGGCTGAAAATGTAACGTAAGCGGCTGTTCGCTCTGCCTGATCACGGCTTGCGCATTAGGTTGCGGTGGCGCTAACAAAACCCGCCGTCCGGCATGGCTGGCGGGTGTTAATGCCGGAACCGTAACCAAATCGTTGCGAGAGAGCAAGACCGTCCACCCTTCAGGTTGGTCACGCAACCCGCTGAGGCGTAGTGTATGCGTTCCAGCAGCAACTTGATAGGCAGCAGTCACGATCCCCGGTGGACGGTTGGGCATAGCTTGCCAGTTCAGCGATTGGCCGTTGATCGTCAATCGGTTGGTGAGCTCACCCTGCAAGCTGATCAGGGTGAGGATTGCAGAACGTTGAGTCTGGATCTGTACGCTTGCTTGATCAGCACCGCCGGGAAATTCAATGGGCGTGAATCCGGCTGCAAGCCAACCAGCTTGCAGCGCCCGGATCGGAATGTCTACTTCAACCAGTTGCGGAATCGAGCGAGGGGTAAACATTGCCGGCTGGCCTGTGACTGCCACGGCTGGTTGCCATGCGCTTGCACTGCCATTCATCACCCAATCTGGCGCCAGTGCTGCCAGATCAACGATTTCGGTCGGTCCAATCAAGCCCCAGTGATGAACCGGAGCCGCATCGCTACGATAGGCATACAGCAGTTGGGCTTGCCAATGCGGGCCGGTGCGGGCTAATGTTTGCCCATTGCTGCGGAGCAATGCCCACAAGAATGGCCGTTCCGAATCACTCCGCCGGGTGTTGGGCGCCCATTGGACGCGTACGGTGATAACCTGCCTGCCGGCGGGCAGATCGCCGATCGCGAGCTGGTCATACTCGCGGAGGGCGCGCGAGAAGCGGGCCGGGCCGCGGCCAAGCAGTTGGCCGTTCAGATAGGCCTCATAGCGCGTGTCGGCGAAGATAGCCAGCGTCGTGGCTGGCGCTGGAGCAAACAAGTTGACTTCAAGCCGAAACAGAGCGACTTCGTGAGCTGCGGGAGGATTGGCGTGAACCCAAATCGGGGTTGCGTCGCAGAAGCAGATGTTAACTGATTGCGCCGGCAAAGGCCAGAGGGTGACGAACAAGATGAAAAGGAGGATGGCAACTTGGTGCTTCAAACTGATCGCATAGATGTGGCTGCAACTTCCTCTAGCCATCCCATCAATTCAGCCACATACTGCTCGCGGACAGGCTTTGGCGATAAGGCCAGATCGTGCAAACCGCCCTCAATCGCAATCATCGTCACATCATCACCTAGCAGTGGGCCATCGCGCCGCATATGGGCCACATCGAGCACAATATCAGCTCGTGTGATCTCAGGGCTGCCGGGAATGGCCCATGCCGACCGCGCCGAGTGCAAGATCAAGATCGGGCAGCGGATGCCAAGGCCACGCCGCAGCCGGCGTTGGGCCAGCAAGATGGCCCGCGCCGTGCCGGCTCGCATCGGAATGCCGTTGATCGGCTTCCAACGTTGGTCAAACTCCCATTCGCCGCCGGTGCCGCGATAGATCGTTTCGCCATAGACCGATGACAGTTTGCCCACGATGCGGGTGGGTTTCAGCCGGCCTAAGAGCATTACCAGCGGGATCGAGGCCCGCGTGACGCGGTCGATCATAAAATCGAAAAACGGGCTATTCAACGCCAGCGCACCGAGCCGGTCACGCCGGCTGCCTTCTGCTGCGTAGAGCGCCGTCACCAACCCGCCCGCGGAATGGCCGTGCAAAACGAGCCATGGCCGGTTGTGGGCCGTGTCGATCACCGCAATCGCGGCGTCGATGAACGGGTAAAACTCGGCAATGTCGCGATAAAAACAGGGAATCTGGCCGGGTTGGATAGCGCGCCCGTGGCCAGGCAGATCGATCGCGTAGAATGCATAGCCGTGCGCGCGGAAGACATCAGCCACGTGCGTCTGGAAAAAGTAGTCGGAATAGCCATGGACGTACAGCACGGCTCGTCCCGTCGCCGGCGGATCGCACTGGCGCACCAAGACCGCGCGGCTACCAGCCAGATCAAGCGGCAGTATCTCAAAACCGGCCAATGCCGGATCAGGAATCCATTGTTGTTGGGTGAAGGTTGGTGAAATCATAGCGTCAGCAACACCGCTTGATCGGTATGATAGCACTATAGCAAGCAAAAGAACAACGCCGGCTCAATGGGAAAAAAGCACTACAAGGTAGTAGATCACTGGCCCGGTGAAGAGAATACTGTCGATCCGATCAAGAATCCCGCCGTGGCCGGGGATAATAAACCCCGAATCCTTCACCCCGACTTGCCGTTTAATCAGCGACTCAGCCAAATCGCCGAGCGGGCCAAAGATACCAGCGGCCACACCGAGAATCGCCGCCTCGACCAGTGTAATTGGCAAGCCCAACAGCGGCACGCAGAACAGCGCGGTTGCAATTGCGGCAGCCATCCCGCCAAAGAAGCCTTCCCAACTCTTTTTGGGGCTGAGCACCGGTGCCATCTTGGTGCGCCCGAAGGCGCGCCCGACAAAGAATGCGCCAGTATCTTGCAACCACGTGATCGCCAGCGTAAAAAAGACCCATGCTGCACCAGGCGGGATATGCGCGAAGGCCAGCCATCCGCCCTGCAACGGCGATTCAAGTTGACGTAATAAAAGATAACTACTTAAGAGGCCGCCGACGTAATACGCGCCTGCGAAGGTCAATGCCCAACTGAGCAGGCTGGTCTGGCGGTCGCGGCGGACAATTTCGGCCAACAATGCGCCAAGGATGGAAACGAATACAACTACTAGCGCAAGATCGATCGTCGTCAATGGTTGAAAAAAGGTAGCCGCACAGATCAACCAACCGATCGCAATTCCCTCGATCAACCGCGGCGCATACCCGCCGTGACGAAAGATCGCGAACAGCTCGCTGATCGCCAGCGCGATCACCAGACCGGCTAACAGCGCGGTGGTTGGCGGCCACCACACGCCGGCAATGATCAGCGGCAACAGCACCACCACACTGGCAATGCGCGTCGCCAAGGTGTTAGCTCGACTCGGGGAGCCCGCCGAAGCGGCGTTCGCGCCGTCCATAGTCAAGAATCGCCTGATGCAGATGTTCGGGCCGGAAATCGGGCCAGAACACCGGCGTAAACCAGTACTCGCTGTAGGCTGACTGCCAGATCAGAAAATTCGAAAGCCGCCGTTCGCCGCTGGTACGAATGATCATATCTGGATCAGGCAAACCGCGGGTTGATAGATGGGCGCTAATCACCTCATCAGTAATCTGGTCGGCGGGGATGCCGCTGGCGACGATCGAACGCACTGCATCGACAATATCGGCGCGACCGCCGTAGTTAAACGCGATCGCCAATGTCAGCCCGGTGTTATGGCGGGTCAATTCAATCGCGTAATTAACCTTTTCGCGCAGATGGGGGCTAAGGCCATCGAGCCGGCCCAGATGGCGCAAATGGACATTTTGGGCATGCAGATTCCGGATCTCGCGATCGATAAACTCGCCCAAAATCTGCATCAAGCCCTGCACTTCCAGCGATGGCCGGTTCCAATTCTCGGTCGAAAAGGCGTACAATGTAAGCACGCGCACGCCGAGCTGGGCGCATTCGGACACAATCGGGCGGATATTTTCGGTGCCGGCGCGATGGCCGGCAAGGCGTGGCAGACCGCGCTGTTGTGCCCAGCGCCCGTTGCCATCCATAATCACCGCGATATGATGCGGAATTTTTGTGCCGGACGGTACACCATCCTGACTCATACAATAGCGCCTCTCAGCGACAGCGTTAGACCGCCATCACTTCCGCTTCTTTTTCCGCGCCGATCTGTTCGAGATCGCGGATGCAACGGTCGGTCAACTGCTGGATCCGTTCTTGGCCGCGATGTAAGTCGTCTTCGCTGATCAATTTCTCAGCTTCCAACTTCTTGAGATCATCGATCGCGTCGCGGCGTTGATTGCGCACCGAAATCTTGACTTCCTCGACGCGATGGCGCACCATCTTCACCAATTCGCGCCGGCGCTCTTCGGTGAGCGGCGGTACCGGCAGGCGAATGATCCGGCCATCGTTGCTCGGGTTGAGGCCAAGATCAGACTGCTGGATCGCCTTCTCGATCGCTTTGATCATGCTGGCATCGTAGGGCTGGATCACGATCATCCGCGCTTCGGGAACACTAATATTCGCCAATTGATTGAGCGGCATCGTCGTGCCGTAGGCTTCGACGTGGAGATGCTCAACCAAGCCTGCCGAGGCGCGTCCGGTGCGGATCGACGCCAGATGATGGCGCAACGCTTCGGTCGCTTTCTTTAAATGCGCCTCATACTCGGTTATTACATCGTTCAGCATTACGCGCCTCCTCGCTGATTACTTACTAGGGTGCCAACGTGCTCACCCATTACAATTCGTTCGATGGTGCCGGGTTCTAGCGCATTAAAGACAATAATCGGCAGATTGTTGTCCATGCAGAAGGTCAGCGCCGTACTATCCATCACGGTCAGACCACGGTTCAGCGCATCAAGATAATGTATGTGATCGAAGCGGGTAGCAGCTGGATTACGGCGCGGATCGTCATCGTAAACGCCATCGACGCCATTCTTGGCCATCAAGATCACTTCGGCATGGATCTCGGCGGCGCGCAGGGCCGCTGCCGAGTCGGTGGTGAAGTAGGGGTTGCCGGTGCCAGCCGCGAGAATGATCACCCGCCCCTTTTCCAGATGATGGGTAGCACGCCGGCGGATGTACGGTTCGGCCACTTCATCCATCTTAATCGCGGTCATGGCGCGGGTATCGAGGCCATGGCGCTCGAGTGCATCTTGCATTGCCAACGCATTGATGATCGTCGCCAGCATGCCCATGTAGTGCGACTGAGCAGCATCCATGCCGCGTTCGATCGCGCGATGGCCGCGCCAAATGTTGCCGCCGCCGACCACGACAGCTACTTCAACCCCATGGCGGTGAACGCGACCGATCTCTTGGGCGAGGAAGTCGAGCATATCGTAGCTAATCACCTCGCCATCGCTACCCTTGATCTGTTCACCACTCAGTTTGATCAAAATCCGGCGATATTTTGGTTGTTGCATGGAACTACTCGCAGCAAAGCAGAGAACTAGGCGGTTTGCCCGACTGACAAACCGCCCAATCAGTGTGCGTTAAGCGCCGACTTCGTAGCGCACAAACCGCCGGACGACGATATTCTCGCCGAGTTTGGCGATCGCTTCTTTGATCTTCTCTTCGATGGTGCGGGCCGGATCTTTGATAAACTTCTGTTCGAGCAGCACCGTCTCTTCGATGAACGCTTGGCGTGACTGACCACTCTCGGCTACCATCTCATCGGTCACTTCACTCGCGCTGATAAAGCGCGGGTTGAGCGCAACGATATGCTGGGCCAGATCGTTGGCCAGTTGGCCGAACTCAGCCGTGCGGGCCACAAAGTCGGTTTCGCAGCTCAGCTCAACCATCGCGGCGATGCGCGATCCATAGTGGACATACACGCCAATCAGGCCCTCGTTCGCCTCGCGCGACGCCTTCTTGGCTGCCGCCTCGATCCCGCGCTCGCGCAGAATCTCGATCGCCTTATTGATATTGCCGCCGGTCTGCTCAAGAATATCCCGGCACTCTTTGATGCCGGCGCCGGTGCGTTCACGCAATTCCTTCACCAGTTCGATTGATACCGCCACAGTCTTGCTCCCTTTGCCTAAGAACCGCTATCCAATGCCGTTGCCGGTAGGTAAGGTAGTGCGGATCGTGCGACGGAGGGGCATGCGCCCCCCCGTGCAACGTCGGTTTGCGCTCTTGTGACCGGGGTGCGGCAACCTTATGTGAGGCCGCCTGCGCAGCTCTGCCCCTGAGCAACCGGTCAGGTTTGGGATGCGCATGTTGCCAGTGTAAACCGATTTGATCGCATCGGGCAAGCGGCATTACCGGTGCAGCGGTGATGCCCTTGCTCTTTTCCCTCTCCCTGCGCGCAGAGCGAAGGGAACCACTTGGTGCGCCGGGTTGCTAACGTTGCGCTGGTGCATCCTACGACGCAGCGTTGGCTTGCCACAGCGATCCGGTTGCCGGTTATTCCTGCGCCGCTTCGCGCCGCCGCATCCCCTCGATGGCCGCATCAGCGATCTTGCCGGTCAGCAGCCGGATGCCCCGAATCGCGTCATCGTTGCAGGGGATGACATAATCGATTGGGTCAGGATCGCAGTTGGTGTCAACCATCGCCACGATTGGAATGCCCTCTTTCGCCGCTTCGCGCACGGCCAGTTCTTCCTTGCGCGGATCGACGATGAACACTGCGCCGGGCAGTCGCTCCATCCCCTTCAGGCCGGCGAAGACGCGATTAAGCCGGACGATCTTCTCTTCGAGCTTGGCCGCCTCGGCCTTGGTCAAGCGGCTAAACTCGCCGCGATCGCGCCGCTCTTCGAGATCGCTCAGCAGCCTCAACCGGCGCTTGATGGTGGTGAAGTTGGTGAGCGTTCCACCCAGCCAGCGGCGATTGATGTAGAATTGGTCGGCCCGCACCGCCTCTTCCATAATCGCCTCTTGGGCCTGCTTCTTCGTGCCAACGAAGAGGATCTTCTCGCCGCGCGCGGTCAGGTCAGAAATGAACTGATACGCTTGGCTCAGGCCAGTGACCGTCTTCTGCAAGTCAATGATGTGGATCCCGTTGCGAGCCGTAAAGATATACGGCTTCATCTTCGGACACCAGCGATTGGTGGGGTGCCCGAAGTGGGCGCCAGCTTCCAGCAATTCTCGAATCGAGACGACGCGCGGCAATGCTTGAGTCATACCTTGCTTGCTCCTTCTCTGGTCGAAACCACCTCCACCCGTCGTATCTCGCAGCCTGTACCGGGTTTGGCCGGCAGGAGCGGCTGCGCCTCAGGGTGTGCGTATTTGGCATTTTGCAATGCCGGCGAGCAGTATAGCATAAGGGAGCGCTGGCGGCAAGCGCTCCCTGCTTACGATTGATGAAATAGCCACAAAGAGACACAAACAGCGCAAATGGGAATGATAGGCTTGCGGCCAACCGGCGCTAGGGAACAATCAGCGCCGGTTGGCCGTGCATATTATCGCACTGGTTAGAGCAGCGCCTTGAGCGCCTCAAGTGCGGCGTCGTAGTTGGGTTCTTGGCCGGCGACCGGCACGTATTCGCTGTAGCGGATCACGCCCTCGCCATCCACCACAAACACGGCCCGCTGTTCGATCCGGTAGGCCGGCACGTAGGTGCCATATGCCGCACCGAAGCTCATGTCGCGGTGATCCGAGAGAGTCTGGATGGCATCGGCGTTGTTGGCGCCGCACCAGCGCGCCTGCGCAAAGGGCAGGTCGGCGCTAACGGTGATGAAATTGGCTTGTTCGGCTAGCCGGGCCGCCTCTTCGTTGAAGCGGGTGGTTTGCTTGCTGCACACGCTGGTATCGAGCGAGGGCACCACGCTGATCAGCAGTGGTTTGCCGGCAAAGTCGGCCAACGTGATCTCTTTCAGTTTGCTGTTGACCAGTTTGAAATCAGGCGCTTTATCACCGGGTTTCAATTCCGGGCCAACAACCGTCTGGGGGCCAAAGAAGACGAACGCTTCCAGGCGCTCGATGGTCATAGTGGGGTTTCCTTTCCATCAAAGGGTGGTTCCTGCATAGTGTAGTGTAGGATATGGAAGCAAGAACTGTCAATATTCGGTTGCCCTCATCCCCTCGCCCCTGCTCCCACTTTATTGAGGGCAGACATAGCGTATGGACGATGCGGTTTATAGCTTTGCGATGCGCCAGTGTACCCCCACCCCCAGCCCCGTTCCCACTGGCGCGGGTTCAAGAACGAACAGAACACCTGTTCAGTACCCGGCCCTTCAAGGCCGGGCTAGGGGTACGAAGCCCGCTGCGCGGACTGATGCCCCACCCCTTGCCCCTCCCCCGCTGGGGGCGGGGTGATGGGGAGCGCAGCCTAGGGCTTTACAGCATTGCACAGCGATCAACAGTTGTACTTAAGCACATGTTTTGTCCGCCCTTCAACTCTCACTTTGTAGGAGCAGGGGAACGACTGGGTTAGCGCAAGAGCAGCAGCGCAGGCGTCGTTAATCAGCCGCGGCGGGGGCAGTAGCTGGCGCGGGCCGGCGCCCGTCGGTGTAGTTACGCAGGATTGGCACCTTCGCAGCGACCACGCCAGTCATCAACACACAGGCTAACCCGCCGAGCGCCACCGAGAATTGGGTGCCAAACAGGCGGGCGGCGATGCCAGCCTCGATCTCGCCCAGTTGCGGCCCGCCGGCAAAGAAGAGCATATTGACTGCCACCATCCGCCCGCGCAGTTCGTCTGGCGTTTCAAGGTTGCGGATATTGCCGCGCACAACCATGCTCACTGTATCAGCCGCGCCGTTGATCGCCAGCATCAGCAGCGAGAGACCGAAATGGGTGCTGAGACCAAAGATGGCCGTGCTGAGGCCATAAATCGCGACCGCCCACAACAACAACGGCCCTTGCCGGTTGCCAGCGCCCCAGATTGAGCAAATCACGCTGGCAATTACTGCGCCGACTGATGGCGCGGCGTAGAGCAAACCCAACCCTTGCGGGCCGACTTGCAAAATGAATTGGGCGTAAATTGGCAACAACGTAGTGGCGGCGCTGAAAAAGGTGGCGAGAAAATCGAGCAGCATTGTGCTCCAGATCAACGGGGTGCGCCAAACGAACCGCAACCCTTCAATAGCGGCGCGCAAACTGATGTCGCGTTTCTCGGCGGCGAGCGGGCGCGGGCGTATCAGCAGCAGCGCCACAAGAATGGCCGTAAAGCTCACCACATCCACCCAATAGACCAACCCCACTCCGCCGCGTTCGATCAGCAAACCCCCGATGGTTGGCCCAACAATGGTGGCCAGTTGCCACGCCACGATGTTCAGGCTCAACGCACCAGCGAGGTGTTCGCGCGGGACCAGTGACGGGATCAGCGCCTGCCGGGCGGGCAAACCGAGCGTATTGGCGGCGGCGGCGAGGGCGGTGACGGCGTAGATGACCCAGAGCGCCGCTAGCCCCAGATTTGTGGTGAGCGCCAACGCCAACGAGCAGAGCATCATCGCGATCTGCGCGCCGAGCATTAAGCGACGGCGGTCAACCGCATCGGCCAGCACACCGCTGCCAAGGGCCAGCAACACCAGCGGCACGAGCCGGGCCGCGCCGATCGCGCCCAATGCCAAGGGGTCGCCGCCGGATAATTCGAGAATGTGCCAACTCACCGCCGCTCGTGTCATTTCGGTGCCGGTGAGCGAGACGAAATTGCCGAACCAGAGCAGACGAAAATCGCGTGAACGAAAGGCGGCCAACGGGATGTGGGTGCTCATAGTTGCTAATAAACGCAGACGGCTTGGGCAAGTAGGCTGTTTACCGGTTGAGCGGATATTTGACAATACAGAGAAGTATACCAGAGATTTGGAATCACGGTGAGAACGTGTGCAACTCTCACCCTCATTCTTCGTTCCATGAATCACACATTTTGTTGCCCAAGCAACAAGGAAGGAGAGTGCAAGATGCAACGCCCGTCGTTTACATCGTTTGCCGCCCTGCTCGCGTTGGTGATCAGCTTGGCGAATGCCTTCAACCAGACCGGCTATGCCCAAGGCGGCCCGCAGACCGTCGGTAGAGCCTTTACCTATCAAGGCCGGCTCGACAACAACGGGGCGCCGGCTAACGGCGTGTATGATTTTGAGTTTGCTTTGTTTGACAGTGGAACGGCGGGGAACCAACTCGGCGCCACGGTCGCGTTGAATGGCGTCAACGTCGTGAATGGCGTCTTCACGGTGCAACTCGACTTTGGCAATCCGTTTTGGCAACAGCAGACCTACCTTGAGGTGCGGGTACGGCAGAGCGGCGGTGGCAGTTTTACCACGCTCACTCCGCGCCAGCTCTTGACCGCAGCGCCGGTAGCCAGTTCGTTGCCCGGCGTCTACGTTGATCAAGTGGGCCAGTTTGTCGGTATTGGCCGCTCCACGCGGATCGTCGGGAGAGAGGTCTTTGGGATCAATGCCGATTTTGGCGCTGACGACGTAAACTATGGCGGGATGTATGTGAACACCGTGGCGGCAAGAGGGCTCCCGTTTTATGGTTATGCAACCGGTGGAGGATTCCGGGCATGGACAACGTACAATTCGAATCCCAATAACGAAGTGAATCCCGACCTCAATAATGGCGCGTGGGAGTTGTACACTGCCAGTGCCGCAACTAGTCGTCCGCTGCTACAAGTGCGCCCTAGCAGTGTTGCCCAGCCATTAAGCGCCAATGGATTGGTTAAAGCCGGCGCATTTATGAATTGCAGCTCTTCCGCCCCATCAATTGCGCGTAGCTTTGTGAACATCGTCACCCCTTCGCCGGCTACGCCACCAGCGGTGACTGTAACGTGGAATAGCGCATTGGATGCATGCGTGATCGATTTTGGTTTCAATATCACCAGCCGTTACTATGTGGCAACGGCGAACACTGCGAACCCGCGGGTCGTTGTCTGCGCGTATGCCTCATCCACCAGCTTGTACTGCAAGCGGTTTCAGCTTGATGGAACGCGGGAAAACGGGAGTATCTCGGTCTTAATTTACTAGTGCGATGAGGGAAACCGATGATAGTGAACAGAGCGATACACGGCTTTGTTGTGATAAGTCTCGTCTTGGTCGCGTTGGGCACGCTGCAAGCGGCGCCGGTGCGCGAGCAGCGCCTTGCTGTGACCGTTGCGGCAATCGGCGGCGGGTATAGCAGTGGCGGCGGGTTTGCGCTACACGGCACGGTCGGCCAAGCAGTGACTGGTATCTCAAGCGGTGGCAGCTATAGCTTGCACGCCGGTTTTTGGACGGAAGGCGGGAGGTGGCCGGTCTATGTGCCGGTGGTAAGCAGGTAGGTTCGTGGTATCGAGCCTTTAGTTGTCGTATACCGCGGAGGACGCAGGAGGATGAGGGTGGGCATTTGGCGACCGTCATCCCTCTTGCCAGATGCTCCTGTATGGAAAGAAGGAACTAGAACTTCATCGTAATCGATTATTTGGCGATACCTTGCTTGCCAAGCGACGGATGATCGCGTCTAATTCCGTGTTGCTATTGCGCCGTAAACCTAGACTGTTAGCTACATATTCCGAGGTTAAACCATATCGTTTGGTTATTTGGAGAGTGTATGATGCACCAATCTGCTGAAACGTATAGACATGAATGGGCAAAGAGTGTTCGTTGCCAGCCTCTGGCAGCTCATCGAACTGAAACTCGCGCCTGATGTAGTCGAAGATATGATCTTGAAAGACGATAACTAGTTTCTTGTTCAGTTCCTCATACGTTCTCGTTTTATGCAGGAGTTGGATGAGAATAGTTTTGGCGGTCATTTTCCAGTTAATCCCAAATGAACCAACTGAATTGCTCATCTGGTCTGCTTGAGGCAGAAGATTCTGACGATGTGGCCAAAGGGTGCCGGTTGTATCAACCGATTGCAGTTCAATACCGACAAAATCGGCAATCTCGTTATGACGCACAGCAACTAAGCAAATATTCCCTCCCGGCACCTGTACCTCTGGCACGATGTGGATAGCGTCTCCGGCTGCTGATTGCAATAAGGGAATGCAATGGTGAAAAATTTGATTTTGTTCAAGCATCCGATATGGACACATGACGAGGTTCTTTTGACTATGACTGATACTACAGGTGCCAATGGTCTCATTGGGATTACTTTTTCGAGTTTTGCGACAACGATCGTTTAAGAATGGGCACCTTGCCTCGGCACTAATAGGATCCCAATCGCGCTCTTGCGATGAATGAACCGGTATTCCGTACAACTCGAGAATAGGGTTATCGTTCACAACAATCTCCGGCAACGATCTTCGGCTAGTCGAATATACGCTGGCGAAATGTCAATTCCAATCGATTTTCGGCCTAATTCTTGTGCGCCTAGCGGTAGTGCTGGTGCCGCAGAACGGATCGAGCACGATACCGCCAAGCGGGCACGTTGCGAGAATGGGAATTTTGCACAGATCGGCGGGATACGGCACAAAATGAGTTTGGCGCGCTTGCGTATCTTCAGGCAAGATGTCCCATACGTCACCGGGTTTGCTGCCGTTGGGGTGATAGACCAAAACATAGAAACCACGCTCCTGCAGTTCGCGCGCTCTCCCGGAGACTTTCGTTGAGTCAGAATGGGTTGGTCGCTGCTGGCCGCGAATAATCATGTGGAAATCGGCAATCGCACCGGTCTGGAGTTGTTCAAGCATACGATCAAGTTCGCGCAGAGCATGGGCTTTTTCCTGTTCATTAAGCGCTGTCGATAATTCAATTTGGCGGCGATAGCGTACACCGCGCACCCCGGTCGCCGAAACAACTACGCGATCAACAATCCGTGCTGAGCGCGGCCGGTGACGAATCGCATCTATGTCATAATAGTAGCCGTTGGTGATCTTCACGAAGTGAAAGAGGTATTCATGCACATTGCGCAAGCGGTCGCGGGTGGTAGCGAGACCACCTTTGATCTTGTGCCAAATGACATCATTCCGCAACAACCAACCTTGCTCGTCGATCAGGCGCAAAGCTACTCGCCACGGGATGCCGGCAAGGGATTTCTGGTACTAGGTATTGCTGAGATTGAGCCAAAACGATCCGGTAGGTTTCAGCACACGCCGGATCTCAGCGCATACGGCGAGAAAATGATCGATGTATGCCTGCCACGTAGCTTCATTCCCGATCCCCGGTGTATCGTAATAGCGTTTGCCCCAGTAAGGCGGGCTGGTGATACAGCAATCAATCGATTGATCTGGCAATGAACGCAGGATCGTCTGGGCATCGCATAAATAACGGCGCAGTGCGTTCATCGCCGAGGTAGTCAGTTAGCGCATCAATAGGCGATGGCGAGTCAACAATGGTCATAGCCCCTCCAAAATGATGAGATAGGATAGCACAGAGTTTCACCTCCCTACCGCTCGCGCGTGATCCGTCGCACCGCTTCACGCAGCAGGGCCGTGACGATGGCGGCGTCGCGGCAGCTAAGGGAGGCGCGGGTGATGATGGCGCGCAGACGCTGGCGGAGCGAGCGGCCTTCACCGCTCTTGACGAAGGCGGTGGCGGTGATAAGCTGGTCGAACATAGCGGCCAGTTGGTCGAGCTCAGCTTGGGTGGCGGGAGGTTCGGCAGGCGGCGGCGGCGGTGCGGATGGTGGTGTGACCTGTTGCAATTCGTAGAGGGTGAGCAAGACGGCTTGGGCGAGGTTGAGGGTTGGGTAGGCCGGATCGACCGGCAGACTGATGATCTCGTGGCAGCAGTTCAGTTCGGCGCGGCTGAGGCCATTGCCTTCGGCGCCGAAGAGCAACCCGACTGGCCCGGCGCTCGCAGCGCGCTGGCGGGTCTCGGCGGCCCATTGTCGCACATCGTTGCGCCACGGCAAGCCGGGGTGGGGACGGTCACTCAGGCCAACGAGATGGCGAATATCGGCCAGTGCGCTGGCGAGATCGGGATAGACTGTAAGCTGATCGAGCACCGGTTCAGGGCGGTGGGCAACGGCGGCGATAGCGGCGCGCTCAAATGGGGCCGGCTCAACTAGCCGCAGATGGCGAAAGCCGGTGTTGAGCATAGCCCGCACCACGGCGCCGATGTTGCGCGGGTCTTGCGGGCGATGGAGAATGACGACAATTTCGTTCATAGAATGGTATTTTACCGCAGCGGACGCGGGGAGAATTTTACTGCAGAGGGCGCGGAGGAGGTAGAAGGATTTTAGCGCAGAGGACGCCGGTAGGATTTTTACCACAGAGAACGCAGAGGGCGTAGAGGCTTTGGAAAAGGATCATCCTCGACGCGCTCGGTAGATGTCACCCTCACCCCCAACCCCTCTCCCGCACTAGCGGGAGAAGGGCGCTGCGGTGTTGCGCTCTACGATATCTGAACCCACATATCACGTCCGTGAGGTGAGAGAGGAGGCTAGGGGGGTGAGGGCTAATGTCAAGACGCAAAGGTGTTGGCGCAGGGGATTTTTACCGCAGAGAACGCAGAGGGTGCCGAGGGGGAAGACGATCGTTCGGCGCTCGTGGCGTATGGTTGTGACAGGCATGATGCGGCTGGGGCTGCGCGTACTAGCAAGATCACTTCAAAATATAATACGTTGCCCGCTTATCGCCCACTTTCAGCAGCAAACCGCGCGACACGAGATCGGACAAATCGCGGCGGATCGTCTCAGCGCTCACGTCAGGATACATCTCTTGCAGATCGCGATTAGTAATGCGTTGATGTTCAACCACGAAGAGCAACGCCGCAATCTGGCGGTCATTCAATCCCATCCGCCGCCACGCGGTCGTATCAACGCCGCCGGGCAGTTCTTCGGCCATCGGTTGGCCGGGGAGAATGACCAAAAAACCGGCTGCCGTCTCGCGGAAGGTGGCGGGAGGGAGGCCGGCGGCGGCCAACTGGCGGAGCATCCGGTCAATCCCATAGCCAAGGCGCTCGACCAGACCGAGATCGGCTAGCACCTGCACAATCGCCGGATTGCGTGAAAAACGTTCGGCACGGATATTGTCGATGGTGACATGGCCGGGTAGGCGTCCGGGAGAATAGACTTCGAGCCGGTCGCTGAAGAGCGTCATACGAATGCCCTCGCCGCGAGCCGTGTAATCGCGGTGGGCCACCGCATTGACCAGCGCCTCGCGCACAGCGCCGGGAGGGAACTGCGTCCAATCCTCGCGTTCGAGACCGACCATGCGCGACCCTTTCCGCATGTGCTCATTCAGCCAGCGCTCGGCGCGGCGAATAGCTTCGGGCAGTGGCGCACAAATATCTTCCCGCTCGAAGACATCAGCCGGCTCACGCCCGCGGTAGCGCACGAGTGTGATCTCGGCGTGGGGGAAGCGGGCAGCGACATCACGGCCAAACAACAGCAAACCGGCATTAGTCGGCGCGCTGTCGATCAGACAGCCACGGCGTGCGAGCAGGGCGAGCGGATCGTCGCCGGCGGGAGGGCCAACCCGGCGGGCATAAGCGGCGATCAAATCAGGATCGAGTTCGGCAAAGGCCGCGCCGGGAGGAACCTGCCGTTCCCAGCCGAGATCGGCTCGCTCGCTAAACAGACGGTGCAGCGCCGCCGGTGAGAGTGGTTGATTACTGGCGCCTTCGCGGCGCAGGTAACGGCCATTGACTGAGTAGACATAAGGCAAGCCAGCAGGAACTTCCACGACAGCGACAGGCATATCGTGGTAGACAACGACTTGGGGCAGTGGGATAATCAGCGGAGGTGTGCAGGCCAGCGCCGCCGACAACGCCAGCTCAATAGCAGCGGCAGAATCGCGCAGGGGGGCGAGTTGCGAGCCGCGCCCGCCGCTGATCACCAGCGCGCCACCGTG
>NZ_DAOTWH010000218.1:0-12137 GCF_034435895.1 Chloroflexus sp. | reverse complement strand
CGGGCGGCGGTAGACGATGCCGAGCGGCAGCCGCTCGCTCTCAACCGCGTAGTGCATCGCCGCATCGAGGTCGGATGGGTCGTGCGTGTCGGGCAGGTTGTAGACGAGATCCTTGTACAGTTTATAGGTGTCGTAGAAGGTGACGCACGGGCTGAGCACATGAATAAAGGCGAAACCGCGATGGTCGAGACCAGCCTTGATCAGCTCGGCTAACTGTTTGGGTTGGCTCGATAAGCCGCGGGCCACGAACGACGCGCCGCTGGCGAGCACGATGGCCAGCGGATGCAGCGGTTGGGCCGACTGGCCGTAGGGAGTGCTCTTGGTGACGTGACCGCGCGGCGAGGTCGACGAGGTTTGGCCCTTGGTCAAACCATAGATTGCGTTATCCATCACCACGACGGTGATATCAAGATCGCGCCGCGCTGCGTGCGGCAGATGGCCCAAGCCGATGCTGAAGAAGTCGCCATCACCGCCGACGGCCATCACAGTCAGATCGGGGCGGGCGATCTTGAGACCAATCGCTGCCGGCAGTGCCCGGCCATGCACCGTATGCAGGCCGTAAGTCTGTAAGAAGCCGGGCAAGCGCGAGCTGCAACCAATGCCTGACACCACGGCCAAATCCTTGGGGTTGATCTGGGCAGCGGCAAGGGCCTGCTGAATAGCGGCCAACACGCCGAAATCGCCGCAACCCGGACACCAGATCGGTTTGAGGTCGCTGCGGTAATCGGATGGTTTGTAGACGACGGGTGCTGAGATGATCGGTACGGCTGTCATACGTGTGACCTTGTTTTAATGTTATTGGGGCAACGCGATGCGTTACCCATCCTGAATGCGGCAAAGTCAATCAAACCAGCACTGGCTCGGCGAGGCCGTGCAGAGCGTGAATCTGGCGCAGAATCTCAAGTCGCGAGAAGGGCATGCCGGTATACTTGGTCAACGAGCGCACCTTGATGCCGAGTTCAGCCTGCAAAAGTTTGGCGAACTGGCCTTGGAAATTGACCTCCGGCACCACCACAATCTCAACCTGTTTGAGAAACTCATTGATCGCGTCAACCGGCAGCGGCGAGAGCATCTGCACTTGCAACATCGCGACCGGCAACTCCTCTTGGCCGGCCAGATAGACTGCGCCGCGACACGGGCCGGCAGTGGTGCCCCAACAGATCAGCCCGACCTTGGCCCGCTCGGCACCAAACCGGCGCACATACTCGCGTGAATGCTGCAACGGGGCCAGCTTGCCCCAGCGCTTTTCGGTCATGATCGCATGGTTCGCCGGCGTATAATCAGGGTTGCCGAACTCATTATGTTCGAGACCAGTCGCGGTGTACTGGGCATGGGCCGCACCGGGCGCGACCATCGGCGACACCAGACTAGCGGTCAGCTCGTAGCGGCGATATTGATTGGCGGCCAACTCGCCATTAGGGCGCAGCCGGTCGATGCGTGGATACTTGCTCAGATCAAACGGTTCAACCGTCTCGGTGCGGAACGAGAGCGAATAGTCACTTAGGACAATCACCGGTGTTTGGTACTGTTCGGCCAAATTGAACGCCGCAACGGTCAGGTGGAAACACTCGGCGACGCTGGCCGGCGCCAACACAATGCGCGGACTATCGCCGTGGCTGCCGTGGAGGGCGATATTCAGGTCTGACTGCTCCATCTTGGTGGGCAGGCCAGTGCTGGGGCCGCCGCGCTGCGCATCAACAATCACCACCGGGATCTCGGTCATGCTGGCATAGCCAATCGCCTCGCTCATCAGCGACAACCCCGGCCCGGAGGTAGCAGTCATGGCGCGCTTGCCGCCATACGACGCGCCGATGCACGCCATAATCGACGCAATCTCATCTTCGGCCTGCAGATAGCCGCCCCCGATCTGGGGCAACATCGCCGCCATGCCCTCCATAATGTCGGAGGCAGGGGTAATTGGATAGCCGGCAAAAAATTCGACCCCGGCATGCAATGCGCCGGCCACAATTGCCTGATTGCCGGTCATCACGTAGCGATCGTGCTCACCGGTCGACTCCATCCAAAACGGATCGCGCTTGTCAAGATGTTGGGCATACTCGATCCCGGCCCGCAGCGCGGCCAGATTTGACTCGAGCAGATTGGCCTTCTTGCCCAGTTTGGCCCGCACGATATCTTCGAGTTTATTCAGGCCGAGACCAAACAACGCCGCCACCACACCGAGCGCAGCCACATTCTTGCCGCGCCGGTTGCCGGCAGCTTGCGCGATCTGGCCAATCGGGGCCGGGTAGGCAATGCCGGTAAATTCGGCAGGGAGGTCAAACTCTTCGGGATCGTAGAGCAAGACGGCATTGGGGGCCATATCGGCGTGGTGGAGATCCCACGCTTCGCGGTTAAAGGCGAACAGCACATCAACCGCATCACCCATTGAGCGGACAGGGCTGTTGGAAGCGCGCACCTGAAACATCACCGGCCCACCCTTAATTTCAGCCGGAGTGGTGCGGAAGGTAAAGACGTGCAGGCCAGAACGGGCAGCCGCTTGCGCCAGCATCTCGCCGGTGGCGCTGCTGCCATCGCCGCTTTCGCCAGCGACACGGATGACGACATCTTCTTTTTGGATCATGGCGACCTCGCCGTAGCTGCGTTGCTCTGCGCCGCCGTTGGCGCTAGAACGATACAAGAATGGTGAAGGTATCATAGCACTGGGGTGCAGCCGCTGCAATGCCCTTTTTCTTGTGATAAACGGTGCGATGTTTGTGCAAAAATGTTGCGTTGCCAATCGGGTTGGAACGAGGATTGGTCGTAGCAGCGAACTGTTGGGAGGCTTGGGGATAGCCGCAAAGCGATGCTCTGGAGTGCGGCAGTTTGACTGCCGCACTCCCGATCGTGGCAGGTGCGGAGGTAGCATCGCCGCAACAAGACGCAAAACGCACAAAGGTTGCTGGGCAAAACCTATCTTGTGTCTTTTTGTGGCTATTCACCGGTTCAGCCGGTTGTGTACCGCGGAACACGCAGAGGAGTGCGCTTCTCCTCCGCGTTCTCTGCGCTCTCGGCGGTAAATCAAACCAACGTCCCCGTCTTTGGCCGGTTCCCCAGTATCGTACCGGCCGTGCCACCGGCATGACAAGTGATCCGCAGGAGTACCTGTGCAACATTGTACCGCCGTGGAGATACCTTGTTCCGCTGTCGTGGACAGCACTACCAGCGTGATGGAAGTTTTCTCGCCTCTGGTCACATGCTCACCCTCGGCGAACGCGAGGATAGTATGGTGGAAGTTGTGTGCAAGCCGGAGAACAATCAGTCCATCATTCGGTTTCAATGATGATAGTCAGAACTGGAATAGCCTGATAGTCGACCTGATTGTGGGTGATAAGCGGGAGCTGGTAATACAGCGCCGTGGCAGCAATCTACGCATCTTGGGGCGCGATCGGCATTCCTGCTTGACTGCGCATTGCGCGGATCGTGGCCCATACCCGGCATAACGGCATATCGATAGGGATGATGGTATAGCGCTCCATAGCCTGTTCAAGCTGCTGGATCCGATTATCGCCCCAATGCCGCACCGCTGCCCACTGGAACAATTCAGCCACCGTCATCAGGGAAATGGCGAGCTCGCGATTGAGCAGGTGCGGCGCGTAGAGTGCCACCCGGCTATCGCGTTTGAACAAGTAAGACACGATATTGGTGTCGAGCAGCACCATCACCATCGTTCGTCCATCAGATCGGATCGATCAGCGTGCCGTTGTTGGGCCAAATATGCGATGACTGCATCCGCCGTTTCATCTTCTGGCCAAAAATCAGCCGCCAGCGTTGCAAGGTCTTGCACCGGCGCGGTGCGCCGGACTGATGGCGGGAGCGCCGGCACTGCCGCGAGCGTGCGATAGTGGCGCATCAACGATTGTGACAGCGCTTGGATCAACTGGTCGACCGGCGACAATTGCTACGCCGCTTGGAGAACTTGCTCGACGCTCGTTGTCATCGGTCGCCTCCTTTCCATTGCCATCACGTGCTGGTGGTATTGGACCGAGAGCGTCGCACGATGGCAACATCATCATCCCTGCCACAATACCGAGCAGGTTGTTTCCTGTAGACCTTGCTGCCATTGGCCTGTTATCCTAAACTCATACCTAGGGCTACCCCGTCCTTGGCCGGTTCCGCACTATTGTACCCACCGCACAACCGGCGTGGTGCATGGAGGTTGGTTGCTCAGCGCACGATTATTGCCGAAGAGGCCGCGGGCGCAGAGGAGTGGATTCTTCCTCTGCGTTCTCGGCACTCTCGGCGGTCGAGATTGCTGGAGCAAAATCGGTTGCGTTTTGCCACCTCATCATATTGGTTTGGAATAGCCTCAAAAAGACCCAAACGGCACAAAACTTGATGGAACAACATACAATGCGCCGTTAACTTTCTTGCGTCTTTTTGTGGCTATTCCCCATCCTAATCAAGCTTCTGTCTCGTTTCCCCACACCTCAACCGCAATGCCGTCACGTTGGCCCTGCCAGAGCGGCACGCGGCAGGTGTCGCGCAGCAGCCGTTTCCAGAGTTGGGCGTGCTGGAAGATCTCTTCGTCGGTGGCGAAGAGGTGGAAGACGGTGCGGGCGGCGATTAAGATCAGCTTGTAGCGCGCGCGGCTGAGGGCAACATTGAGCCGGCGCGGATCGAGCAAGAAGCCGCTGGCGGCGCGCAGGTAGTCGGGGTCGCTTTCGGTGGCCGAGACGATAATCACGTCGCGTTCGTCGCCTTGAAAGCGCTCGACGGTATCGACGGTCGCGCCATCGTGCTCGATCAAGAGCGCCTGCATGATCTCGGGTAGTTGTTCGCGCAGCGCTAGCCGTTGGGCGCGGTGCGGCACCACAATGCCGATGCCGGTGGCGGCATCGAGGCCAAGCTGGCCTACTAGCGTCTCGATTAAAGGCCGGATGAGGCTGGCCTCGAACGGATTGCTGTCTTGGCTTTGCGCTTCGTCGTGGACGATGACCACCAGCGGGTGGCGCGGGTCGAGCGCAGCAGCGACCATAGGATCGCTGATCGGCGCAACGGCCAAGGTGGTGTTGCGGCGCGAGAAGTAGGGAATGCCGTCTTGTTCGTAGATGGCGCGGCGCAGAAACGCAGCCAGATCGCGGTGGAGCCGGAAGCTTTCGGCCAACCGCACCAGCGGCGGCGGCGAATCGAGGTTGAGCAGCGTCTCGAACAGCGAGCTGTAGACGCGGTAGGCTTGGAAGGTGCGCCGGCGTTCACCGCGCCATTCGTGCTGCACGATCGGCGGCATCTGGCGGTGATCGCCAACCACGATCAGCCTGCCGCCGGGGGTGAGGGCGATTGCCGCCATACAGGCTTCGGGCAGGTTCATCTGCGACGCCTCATCGAGCAGCAACAGATCAGCGAAGGGTTCGGTGTGATAGCGTTGCTCACGTTTGAGCAATGACGCAATGGCGAAGGGGGTGGCGGCGACAAAGCAGACCGGCGCGTTGATCACCGGGCCGATGGTGTCGATCACCTGCGCCGCCGGCGGCAGATCGGCGCGCTCTTTGGGCCGGACGCGGAAGAGCGGCACGGCCAGCAATCGTTCGTCGAAATAGGCGGCGAAGAGATCAGGCTGTTGGGCGCGGATGGCGGCCAGTTTGGCTTGCACCTCGGCAATCTTGCGCAAGAGCACATCAGTAGCGGCGTGGGTCTTGCAACTGAGCAGCACCCGGCAGGGTTGGCCGGCGGCCAGTAAGCCTTGCATACGGGCCAGCAGGGCAAAGGCCGACGTGTAGCTCTTGCCGGTGCCGGGAGGACCTTGCACCAACAGCGTGGGGGCATCGCCATAGTTGGCGATGTAATCCATCTGGTGCGCATCGAACGGGTGCAACATCCCGGCCTCGGCCAGCGCGCGCAACCCCGCCACGAACTGGGCATAGCCAGCCCGCGCCGCCGCCGGCAGCGTGACCTGCCTCCCAGCGGGATCGGTCAAGCGCGCGTAGAGCGCATTGGCCGCCCCTTGGCGCAATTCCTGCACCACCTCCATACAGCGCTGGCCATAGATGTCGTTGGGATCGGCCTCGATCGTGTACACCTCGCCGGGTTGCGGCCACCGCCAATTGCTGTCGAAGGTGAACCGCCGGTCGCCTTTACTGTAGCGGGTATCTGGCTTTAGCAACACCAATCCATCCGGTTCAATCGCCACCAGCGTCGCCCGCGGCTGGTAGAGCAGTTGGCGAGCAGTGGTAGGGAACGGTTTGCGCTGATCGGGCGGCAACCGTTCATCAACGCTCCAGCGCGGGGCGAGAATGACCTTATCGCCGGGCGAGAGAGTGGTTAGGCGGAGCGCCGTTGCCAAATCGCACTCAACATTGTCGAGATCAATCCGCAGGCGCAGCGGCACATCAGGCAACGGCAGCGGCTCAACCTGCTTTTTCTGCTCGGCCTTCAACCGCACCCCCTTCCGCCCGCCGGTCAATTCAGCCTTCAACGCCTGCCGGCGCTCGTTTTCGGCCAGCGTCTCAAGCAGGGCCGGGTCTTGATCAGCCAGCTCATAGCGCACAATCAAACTCGCGCCGGCCAGCACCCGCTGTTCAGGAGGCGGCAGATGCTGCTGGCCCCACGTCACCAGCGCCACGTACCGCTCGATGAGCAGAAACTCGGCCAGCGCATCGGCCAGTGTGCGCGCTTGGCGGGAATATTCGACAATGCACGACAGATCGAACGGCGGCTTGGTGGTGTGCGAGTTGCGCGGCAGCTTATCGGCCAGCAGCTCGATCGCGTGCAACCGTTTCTCGACAAAACCGATCACATGCGATCGCTTGACCTGCCGGTAATCGATCAACTCATCATCGCCGCGATCAGGCGGCGGCGGCAGCGCCTGCCACGCCGCGTAGAGATACTCGAGCGGAATCTGGTTATTGAAGCGCACCCGCCGCGTATACCAGCCTAAATCCTTGTCATTGCTCAGATCATCAAAGACGCGCCGGTAAAAGAGCCGGCGATACTCCCCCCAATCAAACCGCTGCATCTGCGCCAGCCGGGCCAGTGAGTCATAGGCCAGCGGGTCGTTGCGGAACCGGCGGCGCTCGCTGATCAACACCGTGACCATGGGCGCTTCAAAACCGGCGCTCTGCGCCGCCAGATCGTAGAGCGGGGTCGAGCCGAAGACTTGGGGGTGGCGGGCCAGCCCGTCGAGCAGGTTTTGCAGGCTGAACGAATCGGGCACGATCAGATGGATAGGCGCGCGCAGAAGGCCCTCGACGTCAGGCGCGGCCACCTTGGCGATCGCCTGCAACAGCGCGTTAATCCACTCTGCCAGCAAGCGCCCCTCATCAGCCGGCGATTGCGGCGGCTGATCGAGCAGCTTGATCACCGTCTCGCGCCGGGCCGGCACGCCATGCTCATACCCCACCACCAGCGCGCCGAGCAACACCAGCATCCCCTGCGTGTGGTCGTAGAGCGGGTCGAGATAGACGGCGATCAGGTTGGGATGGAGATCGGCGCTCACGTCGGGCAGCGAGCTATGGCCTTTGTAGGGCAGATAGGCGGTGGCAGCGAGCTGGTCGCCACGCCAGCGGCGAAACGCGCGGGCACGGTGGATCAGCTCATCGAGACGGGGCGCCAGCGTAGGATGGCTGAGCAGTTGGCTGATCATTGGACGATGGCGTTCCGGCGTCATCAAACGCTCGCCGGCGAACTCTTTGAGTAGAGCGAGTTGGTTCGCGGTAGTAATGCCGTGCGCGCGTAAGGCCGACTTCTCCGGCTCGGTCAGCGACGGGATGAGCGAGAGGTCATCGTGGGCAGCGGCCCAGCGCATACAGACCTCGTTATAGAGGCAGCCATCACACTTGGCGGTGAGGTGAAACGGCAACTCGGCAAACGGCGCGGCGGCGGTTGCGGCCAAGATCGAATCTGGCCCGGCCAGCAGGGTCTCGATCTCGGCCAGATAGGGGGCCGGATCGGCAACCAGCTCAAGCTGGGCCGTGGTCACGCCGAGCAAATCAAACGCCTGTTGCCGTTCGCATTCGATCCGCCGCCGTTCGACAGGGGTTTGCTGCGGTGACGGCAACTCGCCGCGGTAGAGCACGCCAAGCCGGATGGACGCCAACGTCACGCCAGCAGCACTGGTTATCTGTTCGAGCAGACGCTGGTAACAGGCCAATTGCAAGCGATGCTCGATCTTGGCCGCCGCCGAACTTTTGGCGTCAATAATAACGGCGTGGCAAGCGCCGGCATCATCGCAGGATAGGAACAGCAGATCGACATCGCCGCTCATAGCCCAACCGTGCAACTGGGAGGCTAACCGCGGTTGAAACAGCACTTGGGCCGTATTCGGCGCGAGCTGCTGGATGTGGGCAATGACAATGTGATTGTGATCAGCGGTCATAAACGCCGGATCACCCTGCTGGCGGCGCTGCGCGCAGTGAATCGCCTGCCGAAACCGCTCGCGCACCTGCGCCTCGATCGCCTGCTCGAACCGGCGTCCGGCGATGGTCAGCATTGGCGGGATGGGCTGAAGCGCCATGCCATAGCGAGGCAGCCAGCTCAGCTCCTTCCGGCGTTCGTGCAGGCGCAAGCGCAGATAGCGCCGGCACTGATCGAGCCGCAGATACTGGGCGAGGTCGGTAGGAGAAATTGCCTGCGGTTGGGCCGGATCAAGCGCCAACGGCGGCAAGCGATCGTCGATCGTCTCAAGCCGCCGGTTCATCAAACACCCCCGGTTCTGGCTTGGGCTCGATCCGGTTACGCAGCATGCGCTCGAAGGCGCCTACTTGGCGCGGACCGATCGCGCGGGCCGAGATGAGCAACACCTGCCCATTGATCAATTGCAGTTCATACACACCACCGAGCTTGCGCCACGCGCGCACCTTCGACCACGGGATTTCGCTGCGACCGCTGCGCGCACTGACGATCAACGTCTCGCGGCCCAATTCGTAGCGCGTTGGCTGGTAAATCGGCAGGTCGCGGTTACGGCTCTGGCGTTGGATGAGCACAAAACCGGTGATGGCGTAGACCAAAAACGGGATCCAGCCGCCGAGCAAGGCCGGCGCTTGCGGGATGCTCGGATCGTAGATCACGAATGCGGTCAAGATAGCGGCGACAAACGCAAACACGTAGAAAATTGGCCGGCGAAAATACCGGCTCAGTGCGTGGCGAGTAAACTCGCGTTGGCTAATCGTGCTCTCGATAATCATAGCTATTTACCGCTAAAAGGCATTCCACTTCACCAATATTAATTCATTTCCGCCCTCAGGCAATACTCGATATTGTAAATCATCGAGCAAATAGCGCGACAAAAACAGCCCCAACCCGCCGACGCGTTGCTGGCTGCGCCCGATCAGATTGCGCGGCAGCGGCACATTGAGCGGGTTGAAGGCTGGCGCGGCATCACAAATGCGCACACACAGCGAATCACCCTCGTTCCAGACATCGACCCAAATAGGACCAGCTTGGCCGCCGTAGCCGTAGGTGATCGCATTGGAAATTAGCTCGTTGGCCGCATACACAATATCGTCGATACTATCCCGGCGAGCGCCGATATTGCTGGCCGCATCAGTGATGGAACGCCGGATCTGTTTGAGGCTGCGGAGGTCGGCGTTAAAGGCGAATGATGCGGACATACTGTCTCCGGTACAAGTGGGGACTCGGAAAATATATCGTGCATGATACCATAGGGTGAGCGAGTAGTGAATTCAGGAACGTTCACTACCTCTGTTAGGTAGCGCTGAGGAGTATTCGATAATGCATGAAGCGGTTGACTTTCTCGTTCGCCTCTTGCGCACGCCGTCGTTGTCGGGCCGCGAAGCGGCGGCGGTGCAGGTGATGGTCGAACAGATGGTGGCATTCGGCTGGGAAGCGTTCGTCGATGAGTCGGGCAGCGCAGTTGGGCATGTGGGCACGAGCGGGCCGCTGGTGGTGTTGCTCGGCCATATCGACACGGTGCCGGGTGAGGTGCCGGTGCGGATCGAGGACGGCAAACTGTACGGGAGGGGGGCGGTTGATGCCAAGGGGCCACTAGCGACGTTTGTGTGGGCAGCGCGGCGGGCCGAGTTGGCCGGCACGCTCAACTGCCGGCTGGCGATCGTTGGCGCGACCGAGGAAGAGGCGGCGAGTTCGCGCGGCGCCCATGCCGCCCGCGACCGCTATCGCCCGGCGTTCTGCGTGATCGGCGAGCCGAGCGGCTGGGATCGGATTACGCTTGGCTACAAAGGTCGCCTGCTTGCCCACTACCGCTACGCCCAGCCGGCAGCTCACAGCGCCGGCGAGCAGCGGGCCGCGCCGGAACAGATGGTCGACTTTTGGCGCGCGGTTGAGCGCCATTGCCAGACGGTCAATGCCGGGCGCGAGCGGTTGTTCGAGCAATTAATTCCCTCGTTGCGCCGGGTGCAGAGCGGGAGTGATGGCATCACCGAATGGGTCGAGGCGACGGTTGGCCTGCGCCTGCCGCCCGGCGTCGATCCGGACGCGCTGGCTGGGAGGCTGCACGAGCTGGCCGGCCCGGCTGAGGTGACGTTTGAAGGGGCATGCCCGGCCTTCCAAAGCCCGCGCACCACGCCGCTGGCCAGCGCCTTTGTGCGCGCCATTCGCCAGCACGGCGGCCAACCCGCTTTCTTGCACAAGACCGGCACCGCCGATATGAATGTGGTCGGGCCGGCGTGGCAATGCCCGATCGTCGCCTACGGGCCGGGTGATTCGCGCCTCGACCACACCCCCGACGAGCACGTCGAGTTGGCAGAGTACGAGCGGGCGATTGCGGTGTTGGCCGAGGTGTTGGGGCAATTGCGATGATGGGGAGTAAGGAGATTGACAATCCCTATTCCCTACTCCCTCCTTCGTTGACGCACAGCGGCAATTGTGGTACTATCGCCGCAATTGAATATAAGCAATTGCGGGGTAACAACCCCGCCAGTAGGGAGCCCGGAGGAAGCGAAGGGCTTAATTGGGGGAAGTCCGGTCAAAGGCCGGCGCAGTCCACGCTACTGTAGGTCGCCATTGGCGACGAGCCAGAATGCCCGTCCCTGCTTGTTCGCTGTCACACCCGCGCTGGAAAGGGGGTGAGGCGCGCGCAAGATCGGCATCCGTCTTGCTTTCGTCGTTACCCTTCCACAGCCGTGGAAGGGATTTTTGTTGTTGGGATCATCAAACGTTTGCCTTGGTGATGTTGTCTTGAATGAAAGGGATCTGCATGATGCGCCGGGTTCTTGCACTATTCCTTGCCACAGTGTTGAGCATCGCCGCTTGGCTGCCGGTCGCCGCGCAGGGCACGGCGGTCGAATCGGCGCTGAAGTGGGTAGCCGGCCAACAACAGGCTGACGGCAGCTTTGCCGGTTTTGGGCCGGGCGATACTGCTGACGCGATCGTCGCTTTTGTCGCTGGCGGCCAGCAACCGCCGGCCAATGCCGTGAGCTACCTTGCCGGGCAGTCGGCTACTTACGGCATGTCAACCGCTGGCGCAGCGGCTAAACTGATTTTAGCCGCCGTCGCCACGCAGAGCGATCCGCTCAACTTTGGCGGGAGCAATCTGGCCCAACAGCTCGGTTTTAATTACAACCCAGCCACCGGCCAGTACGGCAGCGATGTCTACGGCCATGCGCTGGCGTTGCTGGCGATCAAAGCCATGGGAGTGCAGCCGCCGGCAGCGGCGATTGACCGGCTGATCGCGTTGCAACTGCGCGATGGCGGTTGGAGCTTCGACGGCGCCGCGGCGACCGGCAGCGATACGAATACCACTGCCTTGGCAGTGATGGCGCTGGCTGGCCGGGCCCGCGCCGCCGATGCCTTGAATGCGGCGCGCGCCTACCTGCGCGGCCAGCAAAACCCCGACGGCGGCTTCCCCTACTCGCAGGCGTCGCCGTTCGGCAATGCCAGCGATGCCAACTCGACGGCAGCGGTGACGATGGCGATCATTGCCCTCGGCGAAGATCCCAGCGGCGCAGCGTGGAAGCAAGGCGATGCGACACCGCTCAGCGCGTTGGCCGCCTTCCAAAACAGCAGCGGCGCGTTCCGCTATCAGAATGCGATGCCCGATGATAATGCGCTGGCCACGTATCAGGCCATTCCGGCGCTAGCCGGGAAGGCATTGCCGGTGGTGACGGCCTCGATCCCGGCGGCGCAAAGCCTGATTGCGCCGGCGACCACGTTGCCGCGCACCGCAGGCGCAGCGCAGCCGCTGTTGCCGCTGCTGGCGCTGGCCGGCTTGCTGGCGTTAGCGG
>NZ_DAOTWH010000217.1:0-36599 GCF_034435895.1 Chloroflexus sp. | reverse complement strand
CCGGTGCCACCCGCCGCCGGCGGCTGGCCAGTGGTTGGCCCCACCGCCGAACCATTCGCTCCCGGCCACCCGGCCCCTACCCCGCTCGACGCCGCCGGTATCGCCAAGGTCATCAGCGATTTCGCCGCTGCCACCCGGCGGGCGCTAGCCGCCGGCTTCCGCTGGGTCGAAATCCACGCCGCCCACGGCTACCTGCTCCACAACTTCCTCTCACCGTTGGGCAACGATCGCAGCGATGAGTATGGCGGCGATCTGCGTGGGCGGGCACGGTTGCTGCTCGAAGTGACGGAAGCGGTGCGCGCGGCATGGCCGGCGGAACTGCCGCTAACCGTGCGCCTCTCGTGCAGTGATTGGACACCGGAAGGGTTGGCGATTGCCGATACGGCTGAAGTGGCGCGTATGCTCCGCGAACGGGGCGTTGACCTGATCGATTGCAGCTCCGGCGGGATCGCCCCCGGCATCACGATTCCCGCCAGCGAAGGCTATCAAGTGCCGTTCGCTACCCACATCCGCCGCAACGTACCCATCGCCACCGCCGCTGTCGGCCTGATCACCCGGCCCGAACACGCCGACGCTATCGTCCGCAACGGCGAAGCGGATTTAGTGCTGCTCGGTCGCGAACTGCTGCGCGACCCGCACTGGCCGTTGCGCGCGGCGCGGGCGCTGGGACACGACCTCGCCCCGCCACCGCAGTATTTGCGGGCGTGGTGAGCAAACTTGTGCACACGATTGGGAGATAGACATGCGTGTTGACAGCATTATTCTTAGCGGCTTTAAGTCATTTCGTGAGCGCACTGAAGTTGCCTTGGGCGATTTGACCATCCTTGCCGGCGCTAATAGCGCCGGCAAATCAACCCTCATGCAATCGCTCTTGTTGATGAAGCAGACGCTGGAAGCGAGTTATGACCCCGGCCCGCTGTTACTCAGCGGCCCGAACATTATCTTTTCCAGCGCCAAGCAATTGTTTTGGAATGCACCGGGTGATCAAGCAAAAGAATTGACATTGGGAGTAAAGCTACACAACAGTTCAAAATCAGGCGGGTATGAAGTTGTGTTGCAGCAGCACAAAGCTGCTACGTCACCGTTACGTATCGCTCGTGCAGTAATGTATGATGCTGGCAATACCCGTGAAGAGCTTTCACCAACGCTACGTTCAGAGGAGCGCAGCCGCTACGAAGCGGAGTTTCGCAAGACATTTCCGGAAAAATGGTTTACCCAGCGTTATAACGAATCCGCATTTCATATCGATATTGAGGTGGTGCGTGAACGGATGTTTTTGAGATTAGAAGCTAAATTAGTAGCTCCCGATATCAAGGAGGGCGCTTTCAGCTATGGCCGGCGCTCTTATGAGATACATGCAGATCTAAGGAATGCCATACGCGGCCTCATCCACGTGCCGGGATTGCGCGGCAACCCGCGCCGCACCTATCCTGTTACCGCAGTTGAGCATAATTTCCCCGGTCTTTTTCCCGACTACGTTGCCAGTGTCATCGCCACGTGGCAACGCTCTCACACTCATAAAATCAACCAATTGAAAGAGGATCTCAAAGAGCTTGGCCTCGCGTGGAATGTGCAGGCACGCAACCTCAACGATACCGAAGTTGAGATCCGGGTGACACGTCTGCCGCGCGGCATCCGGTCTGGCGCGCGAGATATGGTCAATATTGCCGATGTTGGCTTTGGCCTATCGCAATCACTTCCGGTGGTCGTGGCATTGCTCGCAGCGCGTCCGGAGCAGCTTGTCTACTTAGAACAACCTGAAATCCATCTCCACCCACGGGCAGCATACCAACTCTCCCGCTTGTTGCAGCGCGCTGTTATGCGCGGCGTCCAAGTCGTGATCGAAACCCACAGCGAACTCCTGCTGTTAGGCTTGCAAGAATTGGTGGCCAATGGCCAGTTTGGCGATAAAAAGATCCTCTTGCATTGGGTGCAACGCGATCAACGCGGCGCGAGCTCTCTCACCAGCCATAAGTTGGATGAAAAGGGCAGTTTTGGCGATGCACCGGTTGATTTCGCGTTGGTGAGTCTCGAAGCAATGCACAACTATCTGAGCGCTGCCGGAGGGTAAGGCGGTATGGGGTATATCATCGTGGTTGATGCCTCGGTCGCGCGCGCCGCCGGCGAGAGCGGCAAGCCTGAACCATCCGCCTGCCGCGCCACCCTGCTCGCAATGCTTGCGCATAACTACAAAGTGGCGATGAGTGTATCGTTGCGCGGCGAATGGATGAAGCCGCGACCAGATACGCACTCTCCCTATGCGACCGCCTTTGCCTTGCGCTGGTTAACGCAGATGCAGAACCAACGGCGCGTAATTGATATCACTTCTAGCCCCGATTCTGAAGCCTTGCGTAACCGTTGCATCGCTGCGTTAGACCAGAACCCGCAGACAAAGACTTCAGCGCCAGCCGTGGCCAAAGATTTTCACCTTGTTGGCATAGCCCGCCAAACCGACCGCCGCGTTGTCTCGCTTGACAGAAAGATCGTCACCCATCTCGCCCTGCTCAAAGACAGCACCCCTGAAATCTGCCCGATCATGTGGCTTCACCCCGTTCAGCATGATGCTGCTGAATGGTTACGCAACGGCGGGGTTGAGGATGAGCAGTACTACGTCTGTCGTTCAGTCGGCCCGAACGAGTGACATGGGTGCGATGTAGGCAGATGTCTGGTAATTACTGCCGTTACAACGATCAAGTAGAACATGCACCACTAATCCTAAAATTACATCTGATAATCAGGTGCTTGCCATGACACGCAATACTCGTGAAATAGTCGGCATGTTTATCTCGTGCATTGCCTGCATTGCGCTACTTTCTACCATCTTGCCCCAACTGCTTAACGGGATGATTGGGCTTATCCTGATCGGCGGCGCACTGCTCAGCAGCGGATTACTGGTGGTGAGCGATGTGATGGCAGGGCGTAATGCATTGAAAAGCCTTATTGGTCTGGTTCTCACTGGTGGGTTGACATACCTGCTGATAGCGGCGCCAATGTGATATCTTTCATCGCTTGCCAACTCAGGAAAGTTGTTTGATCTGAGTTTTATGGTAAAGTAAAGCACCCATACAGAATACTCTCAACGAGCGCCTCGCTACTGATGACACACATGACACGGCAAATCCGGCACTGGTTCGTGGCGGTTGTCGATCTGATGCATACTGTGGCAAGTCGGGCAGCCAACCCGGCTTGGTGAACCACGGTGGCAGTCGTTGCAGGTCGGGTTGAGCGGGTGCGGCATGCGTACCTGTTGCGGGTGCAGGTTATGGCAGTTGACGCAACCGAGGTATTGTTCTAACCCGGCTTCACTTGCCACTGGCGGCACCGGCGTTGGTTCTGGCACGGTCGTCGGGGTGGGAGGCGGCGGCGTAGGGGTTGGGGCTGGCAGTGGGGTGTCAGTAGGTAGCGGTAGCGGCGTTGCCGTCGGCAGAATGCTGGTTGGGGTGCTCGTGAACGCCGGCGTTATTGTCGCCGAAGCTGTGGCTGTCACTTGCGGGGAAGGCGTGGCCGTGGCGCTGGGCAAAGGCGATACAGTGGGTGTTACGGCTGTCGTGGGCGAGAGCATTGGCGTTGCGGTTGCGGTGGATGCGATGGTGGGCGTTGCGGTTGCCGTGGCAGTTGGCGCTGGCAAGGAGGTTGGCGTGGCTGGTACTGACGTGACCACCACGTTGGCGACTGCTACCGCCTGTTGTTGCAGCAGAAAATCAACCAGCGCCGCAATCTGCTCGTCTGGCAATAGATTGCCGTAATCGTCGCCGACGACTGCGCGCACCATCCCCCCTTGGTGACCGGGAACGATAAACTCGTCATGGGCGCGGATCGACCGTTCGAGGTATTCCCGCGCGTTCACGCCGGGCATGCGTTCGCCGGCCCGCCGGCCAACCCCGGCCAAATTCGGGCCTACTCCCGCCCTTCCGCTCGTATCGAGGGTATGGCAGGTCATGCACGGTACGCCGCCAGCCAACGGCGCGCGGCCAAAGAAGAGGTCAGCGCCGCTTACGTATGCCACCGGCGATGGGGTTGGCGATGGCGAGGCCGGTTGCTGTGAGGTGCAACCGGCCACCATGCTAATCAGCATTACACCGGCGAGCAACGGGATAAACCACGGCGGTATCTTTGCCATCGTTGTGCTCCCGTATCCCGTTCGTAAGGGCATTGCGGCGCCCGGTAGGGGCATTGCGCTGCAATGCCCCTCCTACGTCCCGATGATGCCGCTATCGAAGCGTTGCACCGTGATCACGCTGGGCCGCGGCAAACCTTGCCGGTCAGGCCACGTGCTGATCGGGTTCTCGAAGGTGCCGCCTTCGCCGGGGTGCTGGATGGCGAGAAAGAGCGTGCGGTTGTCGGGGGTAAACTCTGGCCCGCACACCTCGCTGCCGGCCACCGTTGAGAAGAACTGTTGCAGGTTGCCCCGCTGCGCACCGCTCACCGGCACGGCGAACAGACCATCGTTGAACTTGATCGCGCGCGGCGCACCGTCGGTCGCAATCCACAGGTTGCCCTGATTGTCGAAGGCCACATTGTCGGGCGCACTCATCGGCGATACCTTGCTCTTGTCGAAGCCGGCGAAGTAGGTATCCGCCTGCGTGGGCAAACCGGCGAGGATAAAGATTTCCCAGCGGAAGGTAGTGGCGGAATAATCATCATTCCGCTCGGTCAGCTCGATGATGTGGCCCCACGCATTGTTGGCCCGCGGGTTGGCCGCGTCTACGCCGGGTTGGCCGCTCGCGCCGCGGCGGGTGTTGTTGGTCAGGGCGATGTACACCTTCTTGTTGACCGGGTTGACCTCCACGTCCTCTGGGCGATCCATCTTGGTCGCACCCACGAGGTCGGCAGCCAAGCGGGTGTTGATCAACACATCACCCTGCGAGCGGAAGCCATTTTCCGGCGTCAGCGGGCCTTGTCCAAACACCAGCGGCAACCACTCGCCGGTGCCGTCGGCGTTGAACTTAGCCACATAGAGCACGCCATCGTCGAGCAGATTCATATTCGCTTCGCGATTGCGCGGGTTGAACTTGCCGTTGGTAACGAACTTGTAGACGTACTCAAACAGGGCATCATCACCCGAATAGGCTGCCACTCGGCCATCGCGCCCAATGGCGAAGGTCGCCGCCTCGTGGCGGAAGCGGCCCAGCGCCGTGCGCTTCACCGCCGGCTTCGCCGGATCATACGGATCGATCTCGACACACCAGCCGAAGCGGAACGACTCATTCGGCTCCTTGGCGATATCGAACCGGCTGTGGAACCGCTCCCACTTGCGCTCCGACTCAGCCGCCGGCATGCCATAACGGCGATGCACCGCGTAGCGCGGATCGTTGCGGTCGAGACCGTTCAAATTAGCGAAATACTGGTGGAAGTTCTCTTCACCGCTCACCACCGTACCCCACGGCGTCTTGCCGCCAGCACAGTTGTTGAGCGTGCCGAGGATCGCGTCGGCGCCGGGGTCGGCACTGGTCCGCATCCATGGGTGATTGGCAGCCGGGCCGCTCAGGCGAGTAGCGCTAAAACCGCTCACCCGGCGGTTGTAGCGCGAGTTACGCACATAGCTCCACGTGCCATCGGGCGCGCGCACCACTTCGACCACCGACATGCCGTGGGCGGCAATCCCGACATCCACCTGATTGCGGGTCGGATTCTTATCATCATACTTCGGGAACATCAACTCTTCGTTGGTGTACTCGTGATTGACCACGAGCAGACCGCGGTTCGAGTTGTTGGAGCCGTAGGGCAGCGGCATGAAGCCAACAAAGTCGCAGTTGTAGCCAAACTGCTTGACCTGCGCCTCCGGCGACTGTAACCAGACATCGAAATCGGGCGCATCAGCGCTCAGCGGCTCACCCCAGCGGATGAGGGTGCGGGCATAGTACCCTTCCGGCACCACCACATCATCGAAATTCGGATCGGTGGGCTTAATGGCCTTGAACTTCAAGCCGGGGTTAGCGGCCAGCGCCTCTTCGACGGCGGTCAGATTGGAGCCGATCAAGGCCAACGAACCGCCGATCGCCAGCGTCTTGAGCATACCGCGGCGCGAAATGCGCAGCGCCAACACCTCTTCCAGCGTCTGGCCAATACCGGCCTGCGAACGCACAATCCATTTGTCTTTCTCGTCGTGGCCACCCATAGCGTAAACGCCTCCTCGCTAAACACCAGTACAGGAGCCTGCAGTTGCCAACCGGGCAACAGGAGTCTTGCCATTGGGATGTATACGTTCTGGGCAACCGTGATTATATGGAGTGTTTATAAATAAGAATTGATGTAAATATTAAACGAGGATTAAGCAACAATGATCATGGCATAACACTATCGAAGCTAGCGAGGTGCGAAAACAAACAGCGCCGCTCTCTGCGCTGAGAGAGCGGCGCCAGAAACGACAGGGGATCAGGGCTCAACAGCCAACGGCCCGTGCTAACTCCGGCCTGAGCGCAGTATTCGCCGGATCAAGCCGGGCCATCACCCGTTGCACCATTCGGAAATCGTAGGCGATTTGGAGGTTGCGCGCCGGATCGGCGACAAACAGGCCATGACCGTGACGATCGAAGCTATTCGCCAAGAACAGCCACATATCACTATCGAGCGTGGTATCGGGCGCTAGACCATACCAGCGCAGGAAGTCGGCAATCTGCGCCGAGGGGCTCAGTTGCGGCAACTGCGGCCCGCCGAACACCGCGCGCAACCGATCGCGGGCATCGACCACATCGCGGGCAACATCGCGGATCATGGCTCGTTGCAGGCCAACCGGAGGCGGCGGCAATTGGGGCGGCTGCCGCCGGTAGGCGGTGACATTGATCTGATGGGCATGGGACAATAGTTGCGCATCGCGCACCGACAACAGGTGCGGTTGGTGAAACGTGGCAATGAACAGCACATTCGGCGGTGCGGCGACTGGCTTCGCAGCGACCGGCAACAGATGCAGCCGTTCGTGCAAGTAGTAGAACAACTCATCGGGGGCCAAACCATCAAACAAGACGAAGTAGAGCTTACCGGCGCCTTGCGGCGCTTGCGCTTCGCTCAGCACTTCGCTCAACTGACTATCGCCGAAACGGGTATGGAGATCACGGTAATAGTCACGCTGGCCGCTCTGCGCCGTCCACTGCGCTGAACCAATGCGGACAAACTGGCTGGGAGCGTTACCAACCAATGCTGCTGCCAAATGTTGCACCAATGCCGCCTTACCGGCCCCAGCTCTCCCGCTCAGCACCACGCACGGATAGGTCTTGAGCGACACATACACGGCGGTCAACAAGCGTGCTTCGGTTGGATCAGCATCAACCTGCAACCGCCGGATCGTCTCTTGCTCCGCGCTCAGCGCCGGATTCTGCTGTCTCACGCCGGCCAGTGCTGGCGTCTGCCCGCTCGCGGGCAAGGCCAACTCCCAGCGGCCCCCTTTGGCCTCGCCGCGAGCACCATTGCTTGCGGCATGGAAGTTGTAAGCAATCATAGTGGTTCACCCGAAACGAATATCCGACATATCGCCGACATTCAACTCTTGGCTGACACCGCTCACATGGGCTCGATCACCGATTAAACTGCGAGTGATAATGACCGATTGGATCTGCGCACCGGCATTGACAATCGAGTCGCGCACAATCGCCTGCCGCACGACTGCGCCGTCGGCAATTGAGACATACGGCCCCACAACTGCCTCTTCAATCACTGCCGTCGGCGCAATATTGACCGGCGGAATGATCACTGCATTAGGATACTCGGCGGCGCGATTGTGGCCATGTTCGAGCAGATAGCGATTAGTGTCGAGCAGCGACTCTATCGTGCCGCAATCTCGCCAGACCCGCACCGTCTCGGCGCGCAGCTCTTCGCCGCGGTCGATCATCACTTGCAGCGCATCGGCCAAATAGAATTCCCCCTTGGTCTGGATATTGTTCTCCATGATGTAGTCGATCGCCGACATCAACCGGCTGGCTTCGGGCACATAATAGAACCCGGCCACGGCCAGATTGGAAATCGGCTCGCTCGGCTTCTCGACCAGCCGCACGATCCGGCCTTTTTCGACCACCACCACGCCAAACCGGCGCGGATCATCGACCTCTTTGCAGTAAATGATGCCGTAGTCGGGATGCTCGTTGAGCCGTTCAATATCAAACTCAAGCAAGCCATCGCCAAACACGATCAAGAGCGGGCCGGTCAATTCACGGGCCAACGCGATCGCATCAGCTTGCCCGCGCATTACCTTTTGCTCAAGAAAGCGCATCGGGTACGAATAATTGGCCCGCATAAACTCTTCAATCTGGTTGCCGAGATAGCCGACCACACAGATCAGCTCTTCAATCTGTAGGGGGGCCAAGTAATCAATAATATGCGCCAGCACCGTCTTGCCGGCGACGCTGACCAATGGCTTGGGGCGAACAAAGGTATGCGGACGCAAGCGTGTGCCTAAACCGGCGGTCAAGATCATGACGCGCATACCTTAGCTCCTTGAGCCACAGCCACAACTGCTGCAACTGCATCCACCGCCGCTCGTCGTCGCAGCCGCCGCAGGCGCCGAAGTTTCGCCACGGCTATGCGCGGCAAAGAGCGACAGCCGGCGCTGAACATGGGTGCTCTGGCAAAAGGGGCAGACAATAACAATATGCTGATCAGCCGCATTCATAGGCAGCAGCCGTTCGAACTGGCGCGCACAGTCCAAACAGCCATATTCGTACATCGGCATACATTCACCTCATTACGTCAGGGGAAGAAGGCGGGCGGACGTGGCCCACCTGCATTATACCACGGCGTTTTGCCTGCTTGGATAACGGTTTGCTTATCTTCACGATAACATTACGCAAAGATTGAGTCACCTTCAGGCCCATCTCTTGCCCAGATGGTGCGCTGGCCATCACCGCAATTCGGGCAATTCGATCGGGTCTTCACGCGGTTCGCACGAACCACAAAATAGCGCGCGCGCAGTGACGATCGCTTTGTGAACGCCCTTTCGATCGACGTAGAGCGCCACGATATGCGGCATCTCTTGGGCATGCTCGCGACAAACCGCACGCCCGCAAAAGATGCATGTACCGTGAGCCGGACGGTTGCAGTGCCAGCAGTTCATGGTGGTACTCCCTTGGCAAACGATGTATTTAGCACCGTTATTGCCGCTATTATCGCATAATGCGGCGTGACGCGGCTGGGAGATGGTCTAGCGTAGCTGGCTAGCGCGATCGCAAGCAACCTATGCTATGATAGTTGACTTGTAACATATTGGCGCCGAGGTTGCGATGATTGCAGTTCTGATTGAAGTGCTCTTGCCGATTGCGGTGGTGGCGGCGACAGGGTTTGCCTTACGCCGGGCCTTGCCGCTCGATCTGGTGACGCTTAACCGGTTGATGATTTACGGCCTGAGCCCGGCGCTGATCTTTGTCGCGCTGGTACGGGCCGACTTAAGCGGGCCTGACGCGGGGCGCATGCTCTTTTTTTCGATGGGAGTGCTGGCGCTGATGGCGCTGACAGTCTGGCTGTGCGCGTTGGCGTTGCGGCTGCGCGGCAAAGAGGTGACGGCGCTGTTGCTGACCAGTATGTTTATGAATTCGGGTAATTACGGCTTGCCAGCGTCGCGGTTTGCCTTTGGCGAGGCTGGCTTTACGTTAGGGGTTTTTTACTTTATCATGCAGTCTATCATGGCGCAGACGCTAGGGGTCGGAGTGGCGGCTGGCGGCGCGGCTGGCGGCGGCAAACAAGCGTGGCGGCAGGTGTTCGACCGTCTCACTCATATGCCGCAGATTTACGCCGTAGCCGGCGCGTTGGCCTTGCGTGAGATTGGGTTTCATCCGGCTGAAGCCACCGGCATTGCCCGCAGCTTATTTGAAGGGGTGGCGTTGCTCAGCGAGGCGGCGCTGCCGGTGATGCTGCTCATCCTCGGCGTGCAATTGGGGGCCGGCGCGCCGATTGTGCAACCGGCGATGGTTGCATTTGCCACTGCGATCCGGTTGATTGTGTCGCCGATCCTTGCTTTCGGCCTCGCCCGTTTGCTCGGTATGGACGGTATCGCACTGGGGGTGGGGGTGATGATGGCTGGGATGCCGACGGCGGTGAATACGACTATTCTGGCGATTGAGTTTGATACGCGCCCGCAGTTGGTGGTGAGCACAGTGGTGGTGTCGTCGTTTGCAAGTTTGGTGACGTTGAGTGTGTTGTTGAGTTTGGTGCGGTCATAGCAGGGGCGCAGCGCGCTGCGGGGCAGAGCGCCGCTCTGCCCGTACCGATTAATTTTATGCCGCCAATCAATGTCTTGCTGCGTCATGTTAGCTTAGCCGGGCAAACCGGACGCTATGCGATCGCCATCAGCGGCGAGCGGATCGTTTGGGTTGGCCCCGACCGCGATGCGCCGTCGTGGCAATCGGCGGCGACGCGCGTCATCGATGGCGGCGGGATGCTGGCCTTGCCCGGCTTGACCGACTGTCATTTCCACTTGCACAATGGCGCGCGCACGTTGGGAGTGCTGCGGCTTGAAGATGCCCAGAGCGTCGCCGACCTGCAAGCCCGGCTAGCCGCTTACGCCGCTGCCCATCCGCATCTGCCGTGGCTGATCGGGCGCGGCTGGCGCTACCGGCTGTTTGCCGGCGGTCTAGCGCCTGACCGGCACTTGCTTGACGCGGTTGTGCCTGACCGGCCAGTATTGTTGACTGCGTTCGATGGCCATACGGCGTGGGCGAATACCGCTGCCTTGCAGATCGCGGGCATTTTGCACGGCACTGAAACGGGTAATCCGTTGAGTACTGTGGTGATGGGCACAGACGGGCTGGCCAGCGGCGAGTTGCGTGAAGCGCCGGCAATGGATCTGGTGCGGCGTTGCATCCCGCCGCCAACCGAAGCCGAGCTGCGTGATCTGCTGCGCCGCGCCTTGCGCGATCTGGCGGCGCTGGGCTTGACCGGCATCCACAACATGGACGGCGATGAAGCGCAGCGTACCCGCTACCGCGAACTGGCGGCTGCGGGTGAGTTGACCTTGCGCATCCGCTTGCCCCTCTCGGTAACGCCGGGGACTGATCCGGCCCAGATCACGACATGGGCCGCCGATGCTCGCCGCCATCCGCATCCCTTTGTGCAGACCGATGCGGTCAAGCTGTTCGTTGATGGCGTAGTCGAAGCGAAGACGGCGCTGATGCTAGCGCCGTATGCCGATGGCAGCGGCAAGTGCGGGGTGGCCAACTACGATCTGGTAGAGTTTGGGGAACTGATCACCTGCGCTGACGCTGCCGGCCTGCAAGTCTGTGTGCATGCCATCGGCGATGGCGGCGTGCGTCAGACCCTCGACGCCTTTGCCGCAGTGCAACGAGCCAATGGCCAGCGTGATGCTCGCCACCGGGTCGAACACGCCGAGATCGTCGATCCGGCTGACCTGCCGCGATTTGCGGCGCTGGGAGCGATCGCCTCGGTGCAGCCGGTGCATGTCGATTTCGGGATGGATCAACAGAACCCGTGGTGGCGGCTGGTGGGGCCGCAACGTCACCGCTACGGCTTCCCATGGCGCGATTTATTGCGGGCCGGCGCGCCGATGGCGCTCGGCAGCGATTGGCCGGTGGCCGATCCCAATCCGTTGCGCGGGATGCAAGTGGCATGCACACGGGGCAAGCTCGATCTAAGCCCGCTAGAGAGCGATTTTCCCGATCAGCGGCTGACGATTGCCGAAGCATTAGCCGGATATACCACATGGGCCGCTTACGCCGGTTTCCGCGAGCACGAATTAGGCCGGCTGGAGGCTGGCTATCTAGCTGACCTGATCGTGCTCGACCGCGACATCACCACTGCTCCACCCGACCAGATTGCAGCGGCGCGAGTGATGATGACGATGGTGGGAGGGAAGGTGGTGTTTGAGCGGTAATCCTACGTCAAATACGTTAACACCTCGACCTCATCACCGCTCTCGATCACCAAATTATCAGGCGGCAACCACTGAAACTCACCGCCGCGGCGCAGACTCAACGGCAACTGGCCGGCAGCGCGCAGTTCGGCGACCGTCTTGCCGACGCGCCAGTCAGTGATAATTTGGCGGCGCTCCACCAGCAATTGATTGCCGATGTCAAAAGCCGCTTCGACATCAGGCACGAGCGCCGCCGCCACCAGACTCGGCGCAGCTAACGCCGAGGTGCTAAAGGCGGTGCGAATCCCGAACAGATCGGCCAACCGGTCGGCCAGCACATCGCTAAAGACGCGCAGCACCAAATGCACATCGGGGTACATGCTGCGCACGGCCAGCCCGATCTGCAAATTGAGCAGGTCATCGCTGTAGAGGGCAGCGAGCGACATGGCTTGCTCGATGCCAGCTTCCCGCAACAACTCTGGGTCACGGGCATCGCCGCGCAGCACCCGCACCCCCTGCGCGGTTAAGGCTTCGACATAGCGCTGCGGCGTTTCAACGTTGCAGATAACCGTGAGCGGCGGGCGCGGGTCGCGCCGGTTGAGCAAGCGTACCACCTGTGTGCCCACTTTGCCTAAACCGCAGACAATCAGGCCACCACTTCGTTTCACAGGCCGCGGACGGTTAGCCCATTGCGCCGCTTCGAGCGCCGGCAGCGGGCCAACCAGCGCGATCTCTTCGCTGGGCAAGATAGGTAAATGGGCATTGGGGCCGGGCAAGCGGCGCACGCCGAAGCGAGCTTCGAGATCGGCAACCGGCCCGATCAGCGGACTGTCATCGCTGACGGTGATATAGGCTACTCCCAGCAAGCCGGCGCGCAGATCGAGCACGTAGCGCACAGTCGAGCTGAGCAAGGCAGCGGCTAAGGTAGGCGCAGCGAGGGCTGCCGGGCTAAAGGCCGAATTACGGCCAAAGGTGCGTTCAATGCGGGCATCGAGGGCGCGGCTAAAGATACGCTGCACGGTCGGCAATTCGGGCCGGATGCGGCGCGCAGCTAGGGCAATCTCCAAATTCTTCAGATCATCATCAATGGTGGCGATCAAGCCCTGCGCCCGCTTGAGACCGGCCCGCGCCAACACCGCCGGGTCACGGGCATCGCCGCGTACCACCGGCACCCCTAAACCGGTCAACGTCGGGATAAACTCGCAGTTCGGATTGAGCTCGATGGCCACCACCTCGCGTCGGCAATCGAGCAATTGCAGCACGGCCCGGTAGCCAACTCTGCCCAACCCACACACGATTATGTGGCCGCGATAGGTCGCCGCCAGCGACTCTTGCCAGCGATCAGGCCGCGCCCGTTTGTCAACCAGCAGCCGGCCCACATCAACGGCGCTTTGCAGCAAAAAGAAGAGACCGAGCAGCGGGGTGAGAAAAAAGAGCGCGCGCCCGAACGGTTCATTGGGAAGGTCGAGATCGGTTTGGAAAAGGAGCAGCTTCAGCGTCTCAAACAGGGCAAAAGCGGTATCGGGTTCGTAGTCGAGACGCTCTGGCAAATAAAACCAACGCAAGTAGAGGGTACAGCTCGCCAAGACCAACAGCAGCGCGGTGATCGGGAACCACGCCTCACGCACGATGCGCAGATCATCGATGATATTGGCAAGAAGCAGCCGCCAGAGCGCAAACCGGCGCCGGCGCAGACGGGTGAGTCGGATGTCTTGGGCCATAAGAATGGTGATTCAAACACGAAGGAGCAACGACAGTCACGCCTCACCGCGACTTACTGCGATCATGCGATTGAGCCGTTCGAGCGCCCGTCCGTTATCGATGCTGGCCCGCGCCATCTTGACGCCGGTGGCCAGATCGGGCGTGAGGTCGCCGGCCACCAGAGCTGCCGCGGCGTTCAACAACACCACATCACGGCGCGGCCCCTGCTCTTCACCGCTAAGGATGGCGCGCACAATTGCCACGTTGTAGGCGACATCGCCACCGCGCAACGCCTCGCGCGGCGCGCGCGCCAAGCCGACATCTTCCGGCGTAACCATCATTTGGCGCAGCGCATGCCCGGCCCGCACCTCGAAGATTAGGTTGGGGCCGGAAAGGGTCAATTCATCAACCCCGCCGTCACCATGCACGACCAGCGCGTGGACGGTTTCGAGCCGGCTGAGAGCATTGGCCAGCTTTTCGGCCAGCGCCGCGCTCGCCACTCCCAACACTTGATAGCGGGCGCGGGCCGGATTGGTCAGCGGGCCAAGAATGTTGAACACGGTACGAATGCCGATCTCGCGCCGCACTGGCCCGGCAAAGCGCATCGCCGGATGGAACTTGGGCGCGAACATAAAGCCGATGCCGGCATCGCGCAAGCAGCGCGACACCCCTTCGGCATCCAGCTCGATCTGCACTCCTAGCCCTTCCAGCACATCGGCGCTACCGCACACACTCGACATCGCCCGATTGCCGTGCTTGGCCACCGTCAACCCAGCGCCAGCCGCGACAAACGCCGCGGTGGTGCTGATGTTAAAGGTATGCGCGCCATCGCCGCCGGTGCCGCAGGTGTCGATCACCGGCCCATCGAAATAGACGTGAGTCGCCTTTTCGCGCATCACTGCCGCCATGCCGGCAATCTCGGCATCAGTCTCACCCTTGATATGCAACGCAGTGAGGAATGCGCCGATCTGAGCCGGCGTCGCTGTGCCGCTCATAATCTCTTCCATCACGCTGGCCGCTTCGGCTTGAGTCAGATCGCGCCGTGCGACCACCGCAGCAATCGCCTCGCGAATGTTCATTGCATGCTCCTTAGAGATGCAGGAGACACACTGCCGTGCGCCGTACCACGACGCACTGCTTGCGTCTGTCCTTGGGAGACGCACGGCAGTGCGTCTGTCCATGTTGCGGTTGTATTGTAACGAGGCGGCGCGTTGCGGTCAATGGCAAAGGGCCGCACGAGTGTGCGGCCCTGCCGAGGCTTACCCGCTCATTAGCATTCGCTATAGCCGCACGAATGGCACTTGCGGCAACCCTCTTCGTTCAGCAGCGTCGCGTTTTGGCATTCGGGGCAGATTTCGCCCGCCTCGATCGCGCCGTGACCCGGCTCCACGTGCAGATGCGTGACCGGCGCCGGCTTAGGCGCAGGCGGCTCGGCGACACCGTTGCTGTCTTCGCTGCCGAAGGCATACTCGCCGTTGTAATAGCCGTTGCCATTACCATTACCATCCCCATTGCCATTGCCGTTCCCGTTGCCCTTCACGTAGTGCTCGAGCAGCACCTTGCCGATCGCATCGGGCACCGAGCGCACCCGATCCGGGCCAAAGCCCGCCGAGCGCGAACCGCCGATCCCGCGCAGTTGCTCGGCGATCAGTTTGACCGGCACGCCACAGCGCAGCGCCAGCGAGATCAGCCGCCCGATCGCCTCGGTGAAGGCGGTGACATCACTGCCGGCCCGACCAATGATAGCAAAGACCTCAAACGGCTTGCCCTCCAGTTCGGTGACGAACAGGCGCAGCTTGCCGAGCGGCGTCACCACCGGGAAGGAGTGGCTCGGCAGACCCTCGGCAGGCACCGGGCGCGGGGTGAGTTCCACCGGCGCTGTAGCGGCGGCTGGCTGCTCAGTCGGCTTGCGCTCGCTCTTGCCAGTCGAGCCGGTTGACAACACCTGATTCGCCCGCGAGCCGTCGCGGTAGACCGTAATCCCCTTGCAGCCAAGGCGGAAGGCCAGCTCGTACGCTTCGCGCACCTGATCAGGCGTCGCTTCGTGAGGGAAATTGATGGTCTTGGACAGGGCGCTATCGGTATACTCTTGAAACGCTGCTTGCATGCGCACGTGCCATTCGGGCGCGATGTCGTGGGCCGTCACCCACACGCGCTGCACGCCAGCGGGCACTTCGGGGTGGTGGATGTGGCCGGTGTCGGCGATCCGCTCCATCAACTCGGCGCTATACCACCCTTCGCGCTTGGCTTGGGCCACAAAGTCTTGGTTGATGTCGAGCATGCGGGTATCGGCCTGATAGCGCCAGAAGGCAATGGCAAACAGCGGCTCGATGCCCGACGAGCAGCCGGCGATGATGCTAATCGTGCCGGTGGGAGCAACGGTGGTCACGTTGCAGTTACGCAAGAGGCGCTGCGGTCGGACGCGCGAGCCATCGGGCCGGCGAGCGCAGGTTGCGTCCGGCCCCCAGATGCTGTACTCCCATTCGGGGAAGGGGCCGCGCTCGCGGGCCAACTGCTCGGACGCGACTTTGCTCTCTTCATCGAGGAAGTGCATCACCTTGCGCGCCAACTCGATCGCCTCGTGCGAATTGTAAGGCACGCCCAGCTTCACCAGCATATCGGCCCAACCCATCACCCCCAACCCAATCCGGCGGATGCGCTGGCTCAGTTGGGCAATCTGCTCAAGCGGGTAATGGTTGGCGTCGATCACATTGTCGAGGAAGCGGGTGCTCTCATGCACCACCTCGCGCAGATGCTCCCAATCGATCCGCTTATCGGGGGTCACAAACTTGCCCAGATTGACTGAGCCAAGGTTACAGACATCGTAGGCCAGCAACGGTTGCTCGCCGCACTGCCCGGTTACGAGCCCGTTAAAGATAACCGTATTGTGATCAGGCTGGGTCGTATCGTATACCGGTTCTTGCCCCTCATAGACAATCGCTATCACCTTGGTGGTGAAGGATTGGGTCTTGGGCAACGCGCGCTCGGCCGCCCAGCGCGCATACTTCTCATTCTTGGCCGCCGTCAGGAAGCCGATCTCGCGCATAAACCGATCGCGCGATGCGCCATCCATGATCAGCTCATAATCAGCTTGGCTGTGGTATAGCTTGCGATTGCCGCGCCCATCAGGCAAGAGACGCTGACCAGCCTCGCTCCGGAGCCGCACGCTGGCAAAGATGCCAAAATTCGCCAACAATTGCTGCACATCGCGCAACAGCTCGACCGAGTTAGCGGCAAGCCGAACCGAGCAGGTCTGGCTCGTCTCGGAAACATTGACCGTCCCATCGGTCTGGAACAAACCACGGAGGTAGCCTACGACACACTCGCGCCGGCCCCACCAGACCACTTCCGGCACGCGCAGCTTAGTAGCGGCAGTAAAGCCATACTCTTCGAGCACCCGCGCTAACCGCACCGAACGGATCGTGGTGAGATCACGCTCCGGAACCCGCACCGGCGTAACTTCATACTCTTTGCGATAGCCAAGCGCAGTACCGGCAACCAACTGATTAATATAGGCCACGAGACTCGCTGCCAGTTGCTGGTCTTCACCCCACAGATTCACCACTGCGCCGCCTTCGGCAGTAAAGGCGACATCGCCGGTGATCAGACCCAACAACAGGCCCAACTGATAATCACCCTCTTGGCCCCACAGCCCTTCCGCCGATTGCACCAGCAGCTCATCGCCGATCTGCAACTCGCGCAACTTCACCTTGCCGCGGGTGGTGTAGAAATCATGCCACTCAGTCGCCCGAATCTCGTAGCCGTCTTCGGTCACAACTCGGAAAACATCGGCGCTCTCGGCAGTCATAAAGACTGGCACTGCGTCGCGCACCGCCACGCCTTCACCCTCACCCAGCGCGCGCGTATCAACTGCCACCCGCAGCGGCGTCTTGCGCTCAAACAATTCCCGCACTTGCACCAGACCATACTGAGTATGGAGACGGGTATCACCAGTGACGCACGGGTTGGTCGCCTCATACGCGCCAAGATGGGGCACCGGATTATACTCGTTGGCGCGGTCGATGAAGAACAGGCCGGGTTCGCCGGTAGCGTGAGCGCACTGCACAATCAGGTCAAAGACCATACGGGCGCGGAGCCGCATCGGCTGGCCGGGTTGCACCAGCACCTCGCCGGTCAGCGGATGCTTCAGCCCTTCGCGGGAAGCGATATGCACTTGGCCGGTGCGCGGATTGATCAGATCGTACTCCTCGTCACGATCCACCGCGCGCATAAAGGCATCGGTAATCGCCACCGAGATATTGAAATTGGTGATCTTGGTGGTATCGAGCTTGCAGGTAATAAACTCGAGAATATCGGGATGATCGCAGCGCAAAATGCCCATATTCGCGCCGCGGCGGGTGCCGCCTTGCTTAATTGCCTCGGTCGAATGGTTATAAACATCCATAAAGCTGACCGGGCCGCTGGCCACCCCCATCGTGCTGCGCACCACATCATTACGCGGGCGCAGGCGCGAGAAGCTAAAACCGGTGCCGCCGCCGCTCTGGTGAATGAGGGCCTGATGCTTAAGCGTCTCGTAAATGCTGTTGAGGTTATCCTCAATTGGCAACACAAAACAGGCGCTCAATTGGCCGAGCGGGCGACCGGCGTTCATCAGGGTCGGGCTATTCGGCTCAAAATACCCCTGCGTCATAAGGTGGTAAAATCGCTCGGCCCGCCCTTCGACCTGCTCGGACGAAGCGCCATAGCGAGCATCAACAGCGGCGATCGTCTCGGCCACCCGCCAAAACATCGTCTCTGGCGTCTCGATCACATCACCGTGCTCGTTTTTCAGCAGGTAGCGCTTCTTCAACACCGTGCGGGCGATATCGGTCAAATCGGCAGGGGCAAGCTCTCGTTTCATCATTGCTAGAATGCTCCTCTGTTAGACAAACCGTCGGCACGCGGAGAAATCGGGATAGTACACCCAAAAGTGTAAAGAATTATTTTCACTTTCATCACGACGCGGAAAACCAGCACTAGAGGTAGATACTACATCTAGTGTGTACGATGAGTGGTAGGGTGCATATCTTGGTATTCTCGCACGCGCCGCTAGTGTATCACAGCGCTTAGGCTTGTGTCAAGCGGGGAAATGGTTACAAAATCATTTACAAGTTGACGATAATGCGACAACGCTTTGTCCGCACGTCAACAAATCTGGTATCATATCGGCAAGATTTCCGTGCGAAGGGGCATGCCTATGGCGACACTTGCTGCATCGAATGCTGAAACCGCGGTGGCCGGACTGCGCACCAGTTTTCGCCGCGCCGGTCAAGGCCCGCCGTTGCTGTTACTGCACGGTTGGGGCGGTTCGTCACGCCTATGGCACTACACCCTACGCGATCTAGCCGATCGCTACACCCTGATCGCACCCGATCTGCCCGGTTTCGGCTCGTCGCCGCCGTTGGCGGGGAAGCTCTCGCTTGAACGGCTGGCCGATTGGGTGATCGCGTTTGCCGACTCGCTGGGGATCGAGCGGTTTGCGATTAATGGCCACTCGCTCTGCGCAGCGGTCGCCGTACATGTAGCCGCCCGTTACCCTGACCGGGTGACGCGCCTTATCTTGACTAGCTTCAGCACCTTCCGCGACGAACGCGAGCGGCGGGTAGTGGCGTCGATTCACCATCTGATGGCGCTGTGGCTGGCGCTGCGCCGCCCATGGATGCTCGACGTACAGCCGATTATGCATCTGGTCGGCAATCGCTTCTTCTACCGGCTACCCGCCGATCACGGCATCCTCCGCGAGACGTTTGCCGATTTTCTCGCCATGGAGCAGCGCACGGCGCTGGAAACGGCGCGCGGCGCTGGCAGCCCGACGATCAGCGGCGCGATGGCCGCTGTGCGCGCACCGAGCTTGATCATCGCCTGCCGCCACGACCAGATTATGCCGCCGCCGGGAGCGCCGGTAGCCGCCTCACGCATCCCGTGCTGCCGGCTGGTCTGGATCGAACAGTGCGGCCATCTCCCGATGCTCGAACGCCCACAAGAGTATCACGCTATTCTGACCGAATTTCTTGAGGAATCACCCGCATGACGATCGATGTTGCCGCTTATCGCGCCGAGTTTCCGATCACCGAACGCTACGCCTTCCTCAGCCACGCCGCTGTCTCGCCGCTGAGCCGGCGGGTGCAGGCTGCCGTGCAAGCCTACCTCGACTATGCCGCCCGCGAGCCGTTTCTGGCCGTCTTTCCGCAGGTGATGGCCCAGTTTGCCGAGCTCAAGCAGCGGCTGGCCCGCCTGATCAACGCCGCCTCGCCCGACGAGATCGTGCTGATGCCCAACACTGCCGCCGGCATCAATACCGCCGCTGTCAGTTTGCCGCTGCGGCCCGGCGATAATGTGCTGGTGCTTGATGGCGATTATCCGGCGAATGTCTATCCGTGGCAGCAGTTGGCGTACCGGGGTGTGCTGGTGAAGGTGGTGCCGCAACACAAAGGCGGCCTTGACCTTGACCTCCTCGCGCGCCGGATCGACCACCGCACCCGCGTGATTGCCCTCAGCACGGCAATGTTTGCCACCGGCTTTCGCAATGATCTAGCCGCGGTGGGCCAAATTTGCCGCGAACGCGGGATCTATTTCGTGGTGGATGCGATCCAGACCCTCGGCGCCTTCCCGCTCGATGTGCAGGCGTGGCACATCGATATGCTGGCCTGCGGTTCGCAGAAATGGCTGCTGTCAACGCCGGGGAGCGGCTTTCTCTACGTGCGCCGCGAACTGATCCGCGATCTGGCGCCGGGGGCGTATGTTGGCGCGGCCAGCAGCGTGAGCGGGCAGAATTATCTCGATTACAACCTGACCCTGCCTGAAACCGCCGAGCGATTTACGCTGGGTACGCCGAATGTGGCCAATAACCTCGCGCTGTTGGCAGCAGTGAAGATGCTGCAAGAAGTGGGGATCGAGCGGATTGAGCGCCAGATTAACACACTGGTAGCGGCGCTGATCGACGATCTGCGCGAACGCGGCTACCAACTGGCCGCCAATACCGCCCCCGAACACCGCAGCGGAATTGTGGTGGCACTGGTCGAGAATCCCAACGCCGTTTCCCACCGGCTCAACGAGGCGGGGATCGTGGTGACGCCGCGCGGCGCTGGCGTGCGCATCGCGCCCCACTTCTACAATACTCTCGATGAAGTGTTGCGAGTGGGAGAGGCGCTCGACGCCGCTACCAAGTGACGGGCGCAGAGGGAACAGAGACGCAGAGGAGGAAATAAACGCAAAGGCGCAAAGAACGCGAAGGTTTTTGGGACAGGCGTTAGCACGTTCGTGATCCATTTCCAAAAACTCGTAGCGTCCTGTGCGTCTACCTACGACGATAAGCATTCAAATGCAAACACAGCAGCGCGAGTACCGCATCGCATCTTGCGGCATTGTATTGCCGCACTCCATCAAAAGCGCAAAGAACGCACAGGACACGAAAGTTTTTGGGACAGGCGTTAGCACGCTCGTGGCCTATTTCCAAAAACTCGTAGCCTCCTGTGCGCCTACCTACGACAATAAGCGTTCAAATGCAGACGCAGCAGCGCTAGCACTGCATCGTGCGGCAGTGTCTTGCCACACGCCATAACTACGGGACAAGACGCCGCGTCAAGCGCTAGCGGAACAGATGCAGGTTATCGCGGATCCACCCCACCATGCGCTCAATGCCCTCGTAGACCGAAACGCGCGGTTCCCAGCCCAATTCCTGCTTGGCCAGCGCAATATCGCTGATATAAACTGGCTGGTCGCCGGGCCGCCACTCGCTATAGCGCACCGGGATCTCGCGGCCAACCAACTGGCTCAGCACCGGGCCGAACTCGGCCCAAATCGACAAAGCGTTGTGGGGACCGCCGCCGATATTGTAGATATGGCCGCTCACCTGATCAATCCGCTCGAGCGCTGCCATATACGCCGCGATCAGATCATCGACGTACAGCATATCGCGCACCTGCTTGCCGTCGCCATAGATCGTGATCGGGCGTTCGAGCAAGGCCGCGATCGCAAAGTGCGCCGCCCAACCCTGATCCTCAACCCCAAACTGGCGCGAGCCATAGATGCATGACTGGCGGAAGACCACCGTCTTGAGGCCGTAGATGCGGGCATAATCGCGCACATACTGGTCAGCGGCGCCTTTGCTGCACCCGTAGGGCGAATGGAAATCGAGCAACTGGTGCTCAGGTACGCCGTTAGGCAGATCGCGGTAGCGATAGCGGGTTGCCTCCTCAACCACCGCCACCGTCTCCATTCCGCCGTAGACCTTATTGGTTGACGAGAAAAAGACAATTGGCGGTTCGGGGGCAAGGCGGGCCGCTTCAAGAATATTGAGCGTACCGAGAGCATTAATCTCGAAATCGCTGCGCGGATCTTTCACCGAGGTGGTGACGGCGACTTGGCCGGCAAGATGATAGACGATGCGATGGCCGGGAATCATCGCCTGCATGGCCGCAGCGTCACGAATATCGGCCTGCACAAAGCGCAGCCGGTCGCCATACCGTTCTTGCAGCCATGCCAGATTGAGCGGCGTGCGGGGACGGCTCAGATTATCAACAATGGTCACCTGTTCGCCTTGGCGGAGCAAGTAATCGGCTAGATTGCAGCCGATAAACCCTGCGCCGCCGGTGATAAGATGGGTCATGGATGTGCCCTCACGAGTCAATACAGAATAGTTTCCGGCCAATTATAGCATAGTGAACAACATAGCGAACGTCGGCGTGCCGATGTAGGGCCGCCGGTGTTCGCTTGACGACAGTATCACTCAACTAACGGGCAATGTACGGCGTGAACGTACGATACACCACCGCAACTTTCCGGACCGTAACGTTAATTGTGACTACCGGCAAATTAGGCGTACTGACAGTCAACGTGACGGGGTAAACACTGTTCGCAACGCTAGCCGCATTCACCGTTATCACGACCTTGCTCGGCGTGGTGCCGCTCACTGTTGAGCTGCTCAGCGTGGCCGAGATAATATTCCGGCTATCGCCGCTCTCGCTCAAACTAAGATTGAGCGACGAACCATCACGCGAGCTCAACGCGATTTCATACGTCTCCGGCGTCGAACCATCGGTCAGTACGAGCAACTCAGTCGTTGCCGCCTGTAAACCGGGAACTCTGAGGATGCCATCATTTGTAGCCGATCGACGGAATTGCGGCCATGGCGCGCTGTAAGCGGGCGCCGTCTGGTAACCGGATGGCGGTGTTTGGGCCGGAAAGACCTCAGCCAGATTCGTCCACGCATAGAGATGGGCTGTAATCGGCGGCGCCGCGCTAGAGCCATTGACAAATTTATGACCGCCGCCGATCACGACCTCCAGCACCCCATCGCCATTGATATCACCTACCGCCGGTGTCGCTTTTACGGTATACCATGCATAGAGCGATGGCTGAGGGCCGCATGCCGGTGAGAGATAGCAGGTCATCTGCTGGCCGTCGTAACCGCGTAACACGACCACACTCCAGAGATTAGCCGTTAATACCTCAACGATTCCATCGCCATTAATATCAGCGATGACTGGCGACTGCAAATTGCCGCCGTTCGGATCGTTAAAGCGTTCGTTTGGATCAGCCGAATAGTTAGCACTATACGGAATCGTGCGCCATTTCGGCATGGGGTTTTCAGGATCCCACGCGATCGTCTCGCTGTGAGGAATGCCATCATCGCCTGCCCACCCCACATTCACGACAATCTCCAGCTTCCCATCACCGTCAATATCACCGAGCGCTGGCGATGACTCAACGCATTCAGGAGCATTGAGCGTTTGTAACACTGCACCATCGCTTAAGCGAAAGATTTTAACCCAACGCCCCTTCTTCGTAACCGGAGTGTTAATATTGCTAATTGGCAACCAACAACTCGAACCGATCACCAATTCGCTGCCGGGATTGCTATCTAACACATCACCAATTGCCGGCGACGAATAGAGCGCCTGATCGACATAGGTACGCCAGATAAAGCCGGTCTGGAACTCGATCCGCTTAGGGTTGCGCGGGGCAGTGTCAAAGGCGTGCAGAAAACCGCCGTCTTGGGTCGGCGGTACGAGAATAGGGTTGGCAGTAATATCGGTGGCCGCTAACAGCTCAAGCTCAGGATCGTTGTCAATATTGTAGAACACCGGCGTTGACCAGATGGTATCGGCGGCATGGTAATACCAGCGCACCGTATAGGTGGTACTAGTGTCGGCGCTGAGGAGATAGAGGTTGCGATCAAACCCGCCGAAGGCGATCTCTAGCTTACCATCGCCATCGGCATCAGCCAGCGCGATCGAGGCGACCACACCGTACAGCGCTTCAGCCGGATAGCCTTGCTGCTGCTGCCATTGGCGCAAGCTAAACCGCCACGCGATTTGACCAGTCTGGCCATTAATGGCGACAATGCCGCCATCGCAGTTTGAGGCGAACACCGTACCGTAGCCAACCACAATATAGGGCACGCCATCGCTGAGCAACTCACCAACAACTGGACTGCTATTCCCAACATGATCGTCAATCGCTGTTGGCGAACATAGTTCTGGCAGCAACTGCACCGGCGGCCAGAGTGGTGTTCCATTCGCTCGGCGCGCATGCAAGAAACCATCACTGGTCACCACCGCCACTTCTTTGTGATTGGCCGCATTCCCATCAATCTCGGCAATCACCGGCGAACTGCGAATAATTGGCGCGTTACCAAGATTGATCCCGTGGCGGTTACTCGTATCGTGGGCTGGAAAATCTAAGCCATACGGGCTTGGATGCGTCCAACCCGGCAGCGGCGGCGGTTGATCGGCATAGCCGGCTTGTACGATGGGGGACGGGATCACGGTAACGAGTATCAACAGCGCCCCTAGTATTAGGATGGAGGGAGGGGTAGAACGTTTCACAGAACAACCTCCGGCTGTAACGAGCCATTCACTGCCACCAGTATAGCAGATGTATCTAACACCCGCATAACCAGACAAGGGTGTTGTGAGAGACTCGATCCCACCTATCAAAATAATCAGCGCCGTTGCCGGTGCAATTCGTGCAACCAGCAACGGCGCGCTGATCACAGATGCAACAGGGACAAGACCCGTTTACGGTGCATTCTGTTTCTCAATGGCCATTCGATCGCGCAGCAGAGCCAATTCACGCTCAAGCCGGCGTTGCGCGCGACGAGTATGGGCGAGTAGATCGAGCAGCTCAGTGACAAGTCGCATCACCGCGTGCTGATTGTGGTGATGGCCGTTAACCGGCGGGCGCTCCGCGGAAGGATGCGATCGATGACGCAACCGATTCACCCATCGGCGGGCACGGGCCATGACCGGCGCCGATTCGTGATCATTGGCAAACGCACCATTTCCATTCGCTAGCGCAGCCAACCGGCCCTGCACCTGCTCGAACAGTTGCCAACCAACGCTCTGATTGCAGAGATGTTGGATCAACCCAATGAGATGCGCTTCAAAGTGCGCATAGGTAAAATCGAGCGACCGCCGGATACCGCGTTGGGCCAATTCCGTTACCAATGATCGCGGCTGCAAGAACGTTGCCAATGCGAGGATCATTCGATCAACCAGCACGCTCCAGCCAAAGTTGGCTTGTACATACGCCCGACCCTGCTCACCCAAGGCCGCAGCCATTTCAGGGTCGGCCAGCAATTGATCAACCGCTGCGCCAAAACTGGCCGCACTTTCGCACACATAGCCGCCGCCGCTACGCTCGACATGTTCACGGGTAACCGCGCAATCGGCATGCACGATCACTGGCCGGCCCTGTTGCCAAGCCTCCATCATCACGATCGAGAAGCTCTCGTTGAGCGAGAGTTGGCAAAGCGCAAGAGCGGCGGCATACGCATCGGCCAACTCTTGCCGATCGACAATCATCCCCAAACGCACAATATCTGGCCGATCAGGGATCGACAAGTCACCTTTCCCAGCCAGCGCCAACTTCACGTCACTATCGGGATGGGCCGTTTTGTAGGCAATAAACCACTCAACGAGCAACCGCACATTCTTGGCTTCTTCCAGCCGCCCGCTGTACAGCAAGAACGGCGACGATATGCCGGTGCGCTCACGAAAGCGGGCCGGATCACCCCGCAATGGCTCATCAGGAAATCCATAGCCTAACACGGTTGAAAACGGATTAGCCAACCGCAGCTTCCCACGCGCTAACCGCTCTTCAGCCGCGGTATTAAACAATATTCCGCGCGCCTCTTCCAGCATTTCACGGAAGACGGCAAATTGCGCTGCCGGCTCATCGTGCAGACATGGGATATGAAAGGCACGATCGCCGGCCTGTTTCGCTGCATAATACGTGGTGCCAAACAGATACGGAGTGAAGATAAAGGCGGCATACTCTTCGCGGTGCCGGGCAATATACTCCTCGAGCGCCCGGCTCCGTAGGTTATGCTGCATGAACTGCTCTTCGTCCCGCCGGGTAATAACCTCGCCCCGCGCAGCTTTCATCTGTACGTCGTGAAAACCGCTCGGATCGATCGGATCGACCGCAAACCGGCGCACCGTAACGCCATTAATCACTTCGATTTCGGGCAGCGGCGCTGTGCCCCAACCGACCAAATCAACGGCGTTGGTTGTTAACGCCTTGACGGTAAACCCGCGCGCCGCCAATTGCTCGGCCCACGCTTGCGCACCACGCTCGGCGCCGCCTAACATATCGCGGCCATAGCGTGGCGTCACGAAGGCGATCGGGCGATTGCGCAGGATGCGTTGAGCTTGGACGCCATCGAGCGGATCAGGCGGTGGTTCTTGCCGTGCAGCGAGCACGCGCAGCACCTGCCGCGCCAGATCCTCGTGATCATCCGGGGTAAAGAGGAGGCCAGCATCACCGACGGTACTCGGCAGTGCCGTAGCCGCGGCTGCCACCACCGGCTTGCCGAGCGACATCGCCTCGATGACCGGCATACAGAAACCCTCGTGAATGCTAGCCATCACAAACACATCGCACAACTGGTAAAACGAGGCGATCTGATCGCGATTCTGCAACCCGGTAAAGATTACCGCATCGGCTACGCCTAATTCCGCTGCGCGCGCCTTCACCTCTGCGACATAACCAGCATAGACGTGGCGCGTCTCACCAACCAGCAGCAGCACCGTTTCAGGATAACGGGCGCGGATCAGCGGCAGCGCCTCGACCAAGACATGGATCCGCTTGTTGCGTGCCATCCGGCCAACGTACAACAATACCTGCTTGCCGGCTAAGCCATATTGTTGCTGTAACTGGGGATCGGGCGATTGAGCGTACGCTGCATCGCGCGTCACCGGATACGGCAAGACACTCGTACGGCTTGGCGCAATCAAACCAGTGGCCACCAGCTCATCAACCATATATTGGCTGTGGGCCACGGCATAATCGGCAAACTGAACGAGATTCAAATTGGCCACACCACGCGCCACATCTTCATACCCCGGCTGACCCGTTCCCCAAATCGCCGGCGGCGTAACACCGTGATAATCAAACAACACCGGCGCGCGAGCCTCACGGATCAACTCAACCAGCTCGTAGTAGATAGGATAATTGACGATCACCACCGCCGAGCGACGAAAATGCTCGGCTACCGGAGCGCTATACGCATCCGGTTCAAGTATTTGGCGCAATTCGACCGGCACCATAAACCGCCGCAACGATCGCGGCAAACGATCATCAATAAAGCCGGTCAATAACAACGGATGAAAGCCCGCTTCCGCCAATGCCCGCACCTGCATTGCCACATGGTTTCCTACCGCATCATTTGCTAAACAATTGCCGTTAATGACGGTAATGCGGGGGTTTCGTGACGGCTCAACCGTCATTGGTGAAGACCATGGTGTGACGCCGCGCTCGCGAAACCAAGCGATCATATATTCAACTAGCTCGATGGTGAGCACATACTCACCCGCCACGACTGGCGCTATTAGCCGCAACTCAATCGTGATGGCATCGCCGCACGGTACCGATCGTGGGATCGGCTGCCACGGCATTTCTTGCACAACCATCCCATCGAGTGTTGTCCAACGCGCTACCAGCATGACCGGGTAGCCAGTCGCCAACCACGGAATCAAGCCCGTATTGCGCAACTGCAACTCGATCAAGAGCGGTTCCATTGCGACCAGACGCGCCGGCAACGGATCAAGCAAGGTGTATTCAACCCCGTAAAGTGTTTGTGGTTTCATAAGACATCTATGAATGGTTAAACATCCAATCAGCGCGCTGGTGCGCATTCCGCCACAAGGCGCGGGCTTGCGCCCGCTGTAGGCATCGCACGAAGCCAATCAACTGATCTTCATCCGCTGGTTGGAAGGTAGGATCAAGCTGTCGTCGCGCCACCAAGATCTCACGTAGATGTAATAACGTCTCTGCATAGGCCCAACGTAGCGCGCGCCCCTCTACTGGCCACAGCGCATGGCGCTCAGCATGGGCGCATTCAGCGGGAAAGAACGACTCGAAGAGATCAGAAAGGGTATAATGCTTCAGGACAAAGCGTAAGCGACCGCGATTATAGTAGCTGCTACGTTGCAACTCATCACGCAGCGAGAGCGACTCGTGATGGACTAAGGTAGCCATTGGATTGTATACGATCTTCCACCCTGCCCGGCGTAAGCGCCAACAGAGATCAAGATCTTCAAAATACGCCGGAACGAAACCCTCATCCAGCGGTTGTCCCGGATCAAGCGCTGCGGTGCGGAGCGCGATAGCGGCGCCAGTGACAAAATCGCATTCCCGTACGCTATCGTACTGGCCCGTATCGGGCTCGTGCCATCCGAGATGCTGCACAATCGCCCGCGGCCATTCCAACCTCACGCCCGCGTGTTGGATCGTGCCATCAGGATAGCGAATCTTGGCGCCAATAGCCGCCACCTGTTCATCAGCCGCCAATGGCGTAACCAACTGTTCGACGCATGCCGGATCGAGGATAGTATCCTGATTAAGCAAAATGACAGCATCAGGCGGCGACGGCTCGGCAAGCACGGTGCGGATCCCGATATTCATTCCGCCTGCAAAACCGAGATTACGCTCATTGCGAATGAGCCGCACATCGGGATAGCGCTGAGTAATCTGGTCTATCGTATTATCTCGTGAAGCGTTGTCGACAACAACAATCTCCACTGGCATTGATTGCTGATGTAACGACTCAAGGCAAGCTAAGGTAGCTGCAGCAGCATTCCAACTCAAAACAATGGCAACAACTCTCATATCATTGCTATTCTTGCTGTGGCGGCAGCGCCGGAACACCACCAATACGGGCCAATACTTGAGCGGTTGTCTCCTCCAAACCGGCTAGTTGGTCGGCGAAATCACGGATTTGTTTGCCAATTTGATGAATTTCGGCTACTTGACAATGGTTATGATATTGCATCCCATCTTCGAGATTTGTCACCCGTAGTCTTAGCTCCTGCGCGAGCTGTTCAAGCGTCTGCGCCCGTTGCTCCAGCGTCTGCGCCCGTTGCTCCAGCGTCTGCGCCCGTTGTTCTAACCGCGCCGAGACATCAAAGAGCAATCTGGTCGTGTGATCAATTTGTTCGGCCAGCGCATAGGTTGATCGCAACACGGCTGCATTGTAATCGCGTTGGAACTTCATAAGCAGCAACCAGATCTTTTGTTGCACCCAACGCCACGGCAAGCCGCCTGAAGCCGGTTGTTCCATTTTCCAGATTTGTTCTTGCGCTCTAATAGCATCATTACGCACTTTGTGCAGCATTGCAGCCGTCTGGTCAATGTCAGGTGTAACCATAGACATTGTTTCCTCCTGAGATGGCAAATCCGCATCCACCGACGCTATTTCATGGTCTCTCTGCAATTCCACTGGTGTAGGACAAACCGGCAGCAGTCCAGTAAGCATGCGGATCAATGGCTGCGCCACCTGTGACCAACGCAATTGTTGGCCCAACTTAGCCGCGTTCATACTCTGCACGGCTTGGCGTTGCGGATCGGCCAACAAACGGATTAGAGCGGCAGCAACTGCATCGACATCGCCCATTGGCACTGCTTCCCCGGCGTCATGGGTGACAATAAGATCAGCCGCCGCATCCCCAGCGCTTAGCACTGTTGGTTTACCCACCCATAAATGATCGAGCACCCGTGAACGCACCGCTGCGTAGCGCGTTTCGAGATGCTCACGGTGCAATGATACCATAACTGTCGCTTCGAGCAAAACATCCGCCCGTCGCTCATACGGGATCCATTCTTCGTAAAAATGCACGCCTTGGCCGAGCAAGCCCAACTCAGCAGCCAACTGGCGGGTCTGTTGCGGGGTAATCATCTCGTGTACCGGGCCGGGATGCCGTCCGGCCAGAAACACCAAGCGAGCATTCGGCGCCTGAGCCAACACCTGCGGCATCGCGCGCACGACCGTCTGGGGATCGAGCCAATCCCAGAGTCCGCCGCTCCACAAAATAATCTCGTGATCGGCGCCGAGATCATCAAGCGCGCCGCGCAACGCCGGCTGGCCGCTAGCTTGCGGCGGCGCATCGCCCACCCCAAACGGCACTACATCGATCAGATTACGCAATAAGGGATCAGCATCAATCAGCGACGGGGTAAGCCGGCCTTCAACTAAGAGACCGCCGATGTACAGATCACGCTGACGTTCGGTGGCGCAGAGGAAATGGTCGCCACGCTGCAGCAGGTTACGCAAGAGAGTTGCGTCACGCTCAGCAATATACTGCCGCTCAGCCAATGGTTGCTGCCGAAAGAGTTCGAGATTCTCAAACGCAACCGGATCGTACAGATCAATAATCAAGCGACCGCGATAGGCGAGCAATTCAGGGTGTGCGGCAGCGACAAACCCATTCGCCAATACTACGGTAGCAGCTGATAGATAAGGGACGAGCGTAGATGCATCACCCCAAACATATTGGCCACATGTCACCCCTGACGGTGGGGCAAGATCGATCGGACGCGGGGCAACCAACGTCACCGGCGCGGTGCGCGCCACAACTCGGGCCAGTTCCCACATACGGATGCCCGGCCCGGCCATACGCTGACCGATGACGTCGTGGCTGATGATAAGCAATGAGTTCATCCGTGCCAGCTCCAATGCCCTTCGATGAAGAGCATACCGTAGCGTTGGCTAAGCCCGTCGCTATGCACGACCAGCGGATACATCCGGTCATGCACGTCAAATTCATGCAGTTGGGTATAGTCTGTCGCCGAGGCGCTCACCAGATAGCGCCCGCCAAGGAAGGGCAAACGCGGAATGTGATAGTCAATCATACCGAGACCTTCGATGACCGGAATGTGGTACTTATCAAACCCGGTATTCGGCCCAGTCAACCACGACCCGCTCTCGTGATTAATACCGACCCCAAACACCGGTCGCTCGATCCGTTCGTGAGCCACGTAATGAATCCGGATGGTCAGCGGTTCGTGGGTGCGGAAGGTTACTCGTTCGTTCCCATCCTGATCGAGCAATTGCACCCGCACAATCTCGACTTCCCGCGTGCCGCGACGCATCCGCTCGCTCCATGTTTGATCGAGTGCCTCCTCCTTGGATCGTTGCTCAAATTCAGCCCGTTCTCGTTCATTCACATCAGCCAAATACGCATCAACCACCTCAACGGCGCTGCCATAGGCCTTCATCTCGCCATGATCGAGCCAAACCGCAACATCGCAGAGCGAGCGCACCACATCGAGCGCATGCGATACAAAGACAATGGTCTTGCCGGCGCGGCGAAAACCGTAAATGCGTTCGATGCACTTGCGCTGAAACGCCTCGTCACCAACTGCCAACACCTCATCGGTAATCAGAATATCCGGCTCCACTGCCGTCGCCACGGCAAAGGCCAGCCGGGTGTACATGCCCGACGAATAGTGTTTGACTTCCGTATCAAGAAATTGGCCAATCTCAGAAAACTCGATGATTTCAGGCATTTTCCGCAGCATCTCTTTGCGGCTGAAGCCCATCAACGAACCATAGAGAAAAACATTCTCGCGCCCGCTCAGTTCAGGATGAAAGCCGCTACCCAGCTCTAGCAGGGCAGCAATCCGGCCCTGCGTAGCCACTCGCCCGCTGGTTGGTTCGAGCACGCGCGTCATCAGTTTGAGAATCGTGCTTTTGCCGGCGCCATTGTGCCCGACCAAGCCGATGCTTTGTCCCTCTTCCACTGCGAAACTGACATCACGCACGGCCCAGAAGGCCTCAGCCGGCGGCAGACCGCGGATTAAACCTATGAACCGCTCTTGGATCGTCGAGGCATTTTGGCGGCGCACGAACTGCCGCGATACCTTATCAAACTCAATGACCACACTCATAGCTCTTCACCAAAATGACAGCTGGTGCGCTGGAAGAACCAATACCCGATGGCCAACACCACCAGCGCGGTAACACCCACCCGCAGCATTGCGCTCAGCGACGGCACGCCGGGAGTAGGGATCAAGCCAACTGGCACGACATTCCCATAAATGATGTCGCGGTAGAACTCGATGATCGAGGCTAACGGATTGAGCCAGCGAATGACCCGGGCCGCAATCCCTTCGCTAATTGTGCTCAATGGGTAGATAACTGGGGTGAGGAAGAACCAAATATTAATCACAATTCCGATCAGATGCACGACATCGCGAAAGAAGACCGCGCCAGCGCCAAGCAGCAGCGCCAACCCAGCCAGAAAAACCGTCTGCAAGGCCATAATGACCGGTAGATAAATAATGGTCCAGCTTAGGTTGAGCCGGCCAAGGGTTGTCATTTGCACAATGATGATCACCAGCAACATCATTGGCAAGGAAAGAATGAAATTTAGCAGACTCGATCCAACAGCGACCAGCGGCAATACTTCCCGCGGGAAGTAGACCTTCTTGACCAACGCGGCGTTGTCGATAATGCTGCGGGTGCCATTGAGCACCGCTTCAGCGGTGTAGTTCCACGGCAGCAGACCAACGATCACAAACACCGGAAACATCGCAATGCCGTTAGGCAGCAGAAAGCTAAAGACGATCACGTAGACTAGCATCATGCCCAACGGCGCGATCTGGGTCCAGAGGTAGCCAAGCGTGCTGCCTTTATAGCGAGCGCGCAAATCACGCAGCACGAGGTTGCGGATCAATTCGCGATACTGCCACAGCTCTTGCAGCTTTGGCAACACGCCGGCGCTACGATCGAGCGCAATGCCGCCAAAACCCAGTGCGGCGCCGACGAGGGCCGCCAGCGCGATCAATGGCAGCTCGTAGCGCGGTTCGGGGTCAGCGGGCAACGCTGCCGGCATGCGATAGGCCGCGCTGACCTGATCGGCATTAAAGCGTGCGCCAGCTTCGCGGATCATATAGTTGATCGCGGCGTCAATCGCGCGCAGTTGGGCGATAGCCCGATTGCGGGCCGCCAATTCCGCCGCCGCGGCTGGATTGGCAGCGGCGCAACTCTGCAAAGCTGCTTCGCGGGTGGCCGTCTCGGTGAGGCCGGCACTGGCGCACAGCGCATCAAGCGTCGCGTTGCGGGTGTTGATGGCAAACCGCCACAGATCGTAACGCGACTCCAGTGCGCGAGCCACATCGCTCAACTCTTCCCCAGACAGATCGGCCAGCGTGCGCGGCGTGCTAAACGGCTCGATTGGGCGCGAAAGGGGCAATGCCTCCAGCCGCAATATATCGCGTAACAGCCACGCGAAGCGATCGTTTGGCGCGGGGGTTTGGCCGTTCAGCGCCTGCCAAAGCTGCCAGCCCAACATATTGCGCAAGATTTCACGCCCGCCGGCAGCCCGAATTTGGCGCACCAGCTCGGCGGCGCCAGCATCAGCCAACGCTTTGGCTTCGACAGCGTTACCGGCAATCCCGCGCACCACCACCACACCCGATTCGGGTAACAGATACTCAACCTGAAAATCGGGCAGGCCAAACCGCACATCAGCCCGCGCCAACGCACCGAGGCGCAACGCTTCGGTCGCATCGGCAACCGCGATGTCCATACCGGTCAGATTAGGCGCCACCGGTTGGTAGATCGGTCCATAGCGCGCCGTATCAAACCGAACCTCAGCATCGGCAAAATAGATGATAGGACGGGTCAAGATCGGGGGCAAGGCAACGCTCAATGCCCCAACAACGCAGATGATCAGCCACAGCCATTGGTACAATGGCAACGCGCCGCGCCGCGCCATCAGCGCCGACCCGATTGCGCGCCAACCTGTCGCTTGATTTAGCGGCTGCTTGATCGTGTTGGCCACAACGTCACCTCTACAGTTTGGCCAGCGGCAAGATCGAGCCTGAGCCTATTGCCAGCTTGCCATTGTTCACGTGGCATAATGTCATTGTTCACCGCGACGTCAGCCGTGCCCGCCGGCAGATCGATCATCAAACCGATCAGCGGGTAGGGCGATAGATTGTGCAGCCGATACCGCTGCGCTGCACTGCCCCCACCCCGCTCAGACGCCCCAACTAGCTCAGCCAGTTGAGTGATGTCGAGCATTTTGAGCGCAATCTGCCAACTGGCAATCTCACTCAACGGCGCCACCCAAATATCGCCGCGCCTGACGGTGTAGGATACCACATCTTCCCACGCCGCTTGTTGGGCCGCGTTCGTCACCTCTTCGGTATGCGCCCAGATGTCGATCATCCCGCCCACGGCGACAGCCCGCTCGATCTGCGCAATCGCCAACTCAGCCCGCGCCGGGGTCAGGTAGAAGTCAGGACAGGCGATGATCCGGCCTTCCCGTCCAGGCAGCCAGCGGCACTGCGGATCGCGGATCAGACTCCGTTCGTCGGTTGGGAAGAGATTATAGGGTCCATAATCGCTCAGGCGCGTCACCGAGCGGATGCCAGCTTGTTCGATCACATCCCAATTGGCGTCGCTCATACCGGCGCTGCTGCTCCACGGGAAGGCGAGCGAGCGGGCATTACCGACGCCGCGCTCGGCAGCCACCGCGTTCCAAGTTTCCACATCAGCCCGCCACGTCGCCACATCGGCATAGCCGCCGTAGAGATGGCTAAAGGTGTGGCTCTGTATCTCATGGCCAGCAGCCAGCAACAGCTCGATCTGGTCGCCAAAGTACCACGCCGGGTCGGTAGCCGCCGTCCCATACGGATCATCGCTAAACCACGGACGATTTATCCAGCGATCGCTCCGCCACCCGTTGGCTGCCGAGGCCCACGCAAACACCGGATCACCCATAAACCGGCGCCGCTCACGGTTGCCCATCAGAAAGTTATAGCCGGTAGCGTAATAGGTCGCGCGCACATTGTAGCGCGCAAAGATAGCCATGCTCGTTTCCACGCCGGTGCGCATGCGCATCCCGCGCAGAAGCGGGTCTTCATCGGCGCGCGGGTCATCAACCGAGCGCGAATGCACCAACCCGCCCATCGCCGTTTCCCAGTCGAAGGTAAACGCCACCGCTGCCCGATAACCTTCCGGCCACGGCTCAATCACCAACGGCAACGCGGGCTCAAGGGCTTGCGCTGCCAGTAACAGATGGCCGCCGCGTTGCAGGCGCGGCATGTCGAGGTAAATGCGATCATCGGACGATGGTTCGATCCGCACGCGCAAGACGCGAGCGGTGTCCGGAGCGCGGGCCTGCCCGCCAATAACCGACCACCCTGCCGGCGGTCGTTCCGGCGTCCATAATGCGACCGGCTGCCACAACGTCGCCATGCGTTCGCGCACCTCGCCGCGCTCATCGTACCACTCAAAGACAAGCCGGACGCGAGTGGGAGAGCGCAACAATGAGTCGGTCAGCGCGGCAACCGTAAAACAATAGGTCACGCCGGGTTGAACCCTAACCGGCGGCGTTTGGGCATAGTTGGCAATCCCGATCAGTTGCAGACCGCGCCCGTCGCCATCGAGATCAAATCCTTGGCCATCGATCGCCGGGCCATGCAATTCGACGCCGCCGGCGCCGCGGCTCCAGCCGTCTGGCAGACCGCTCACCTCGCCAATCAGGGCAAAATTGGCATTCGGCAAGAGATTGGGATCGACAAAGGGAGGCGCAGCGCAACGATCAAGGCGCTGACTGATAAAGAAGAAGATTCCGGCCGCGCCAATAATCAATGAGACCAGAATGGCGCCCAACGCAAACTGGCGTGAGATCATCGATCTTAATAATACGTTACGTCTAGCGCGACCCGATGTCGCGGCTGCATTGTACCATAGATACCCTTAACCGTTCGTTGCCGGGTTGTAGCCTGACACACTGCGGCATCTCTGCTACAGTGACAGGGAACATAAGGAGCGTTGCGTCACATGTGAGATCCATAGCATAAGGAGCGTTATCGTATGCAAGCAACGTCCGTGGCTACGATCAGCGAACGGCAGATCACCGTTGATGGCTTTCGCCTGCGAGTCTTGTCCGCTGGGCAAGGGCCGGCAGTGCTCTTGTTGCACGGCTTTGTCGTCAGCGCCGACGACTGGATTCCAACCATTCAGACACTCGCCGCAGCCGGTTATCACGCCATCGCGCCCGACGCGCTCGGGTTTGGCGCATCAGATAAACCGGGCGGCTCAGTCTATACCTTGCGCCGCTATGCCGATCTGAATGCCGGGGTGTTAACGGCCTTCGGCGTAGCACGAGCGGCAGTGGTAGGACACTCGATGGGTGGCAAGCATGCGCTAGCGACCACCATTCTCCATCCGCAGCGAGTCGAACAGCTCGTTATTACCGACAGTGAAGGCTTTATGCAATTGCCGCTCTTTATGCGCAAAGGCGGATCACTGCCCTTCCTTGGCGAGGCGATTACCGCCCTTTCCTCGTTCCCTTTCGTCGTCAAGATGCAGTTGCGCGCCGCGTTTGCTAATCCCGATCGCTACATTACGCCTGAATTGGTGGCGCGTGGCCAGAAGACGCTGAGCGATCCGGCGATCCGGCGCACGATGGTCTCGCTGAGCCGGTTTTATGACGCCAACGATCTGCGCGGCAGCGGGTTGTGGCCGCGGCTTGCCGAGATTACCCAGCCGACCTTGATTATCTGGGGGAAGGAAGATCACCTTTTCCCGGTGAGTTGCGCCGCTGAGGCCCAGCGTGCGTTACCCCACGCCCGGCTCGAGATTATCCCCAATTGCGGTCACTTTCCGATGATCGAAGCGGCTGACCGCTTCCACCAACTGGTGCTGGAGTTTTTGCAAGAGGGATGACAAATCAGCTTAGCCGACTGCTGGCTAGCGGGTGAGCCGCCCGCGCTCCGTCACGACCGCTGGCCCGCGCTCACCCGCTGCGGTTCAGGGGCTGATCCCGAACCCGGCCCTGAAGGGCCGGGCTTGGCTTACGAAGCCCGC
>NZ_DAOTWH010000216.1:0-16469 GCF_034435895.1 Chloroflexus sp. | reverse complement strand
GGTCAACGCCGCGCCGCGTGATAACGATCTGGCGCTGGCCCAAGCCGACGTCGCCGCCGCCGAAGCGGCGCTGGCCCAAGCCCGGCTCGAACTCGACAAACTGACCCTGCGCGCACCGTTTGCCGGCACCGTGGCCCGGATCGAACTGCGCCTCGGCGAACTCGCCGCCCCCACCGCTCCGGCGTTGCTGCTCGGCGATCTCAGCGCATGGCGCATCGAAACCACCGACCTCACCGAAATCGATGCGGCCCGCAGCGCTCCCGGCGCTGCGGTCACGGTGACGTTCGATGCCTTGCCCGGCGTGGCCTTGCCGGGCCGAGTCATCGCCATCGAACCCTACGGCGCCGACCGCTTGGGTGAGGTGGTGTATACCGCGACGATTGAATTGGTTCAGACCGACCCGCGCCTGCGCTGGAACATGACCGCGGTGATAATTTTCCATGGATCATGATCGTACAGCCGCACGGCCGTGCGGCTCTACGGTGCGCACAATAATCATCGTACATGTACAGCCGCACGGCCCGTGCGGCTCTAAGGCATATCACCACACAGGGATCAATGCTATGCCGCCACGTGACGAAACCGAACAACGTCGCCAACAAATCATCGACGGCGCTCTCGATGCCTTTGCCCGCCTTGGCTTCGATCGCGCCACCAACCGCGATATTGCCCGCGCCGCTGGTATCGCCTCGCCCGGTCTGATCTACCACTACTTCAAAGACAAAACCGACCTGCTCTATCAGGTGATCCGCGAACGGATGCCGCTCGTCCCGATTGTCGATGCGGTCGAGCGGTTGGGTGATGAGCCACCGGAGGTGGTGTTGCCGCGGTTAGGCGAGCGGCTGGCGCAGGCGATTGACCAGCCGCTGACGGTGGCGATCGGCAAGATTGTCATCGGGGAAGTGTTGCGCCATCCGCAATTGGCGCGGGTGATCAATGAAATCGGGCCGGGACGCGCGATCAATGCGTTGGCCGCTTATTTGGCCCGCCAAATGGAATTGGGCCGCTTGCGCCGCACCGACCCGCAGATTGCCGCTCGTCTCTTAATCGGCCCGCTGATGGCCTATTTCTTCTCGCGCGAGGTGCTTAATCAACCCGAAGCGCGTGCGATCGACGCGCGCGCGATGACGGTTGAAGCGATTGCTCATTTCTTGCGCAGCATGGCGCCCAATGGCCAGTAGAGCCGGACGGCTGTCCGACTCCCCATCAAAAACCCTTTGTGCCTTCTGCGCCCTTCGCACCTTTGCGTTTAACCCCTCGGCGCTCTCTGCGTCTCTAACACCTTTGCAAGAGCCGCTATGCTCTTCGCCTCAATACGACTTGCCCGGCACAAACTCATTGGTATAGGCCTTCTCCACCTCCACCGGCCCGGCCAGCAAGCCCGCCTCGCGCATAAATTGCTCGGTGCGCGCCCACAGTTGGCCGTCAGTGTAACCCAAGCCGTGCTGCGCCGTCAGCTCATTCTGCCAGAAGGGCAAGCTCTCTTCCAGCACTTTCCGCTGCAAGTCGAGATTGCCGAGCTGCGCTTCAGGGATGAATTGCAGGCTCAGATCGAACGCCTCAGCCGGATTGGACAACGTATCGGCCAACCCGCGCAAGCTGGCTCGCACAAACTTCCGCACCAGTTCCGGCTCTTGCGCAATCAGCGCCTCGCTGACGGCAATGCCGTTGGCAGCCAGATTAAACACATCGGCGGCCAGCAATACATTCACCTCCATCCCTTGCTCGCGCAACTGCACCGGCTCGTTCATCGCGTAGCCGGTCGCCACCGGTATCTTATCCTCCATCACCGCCGCCGCCTGCGTAAACCCAATCTCTTGCACCGTCACATCGGCCTCGGTCATACCTCCGGCATAGAGCGCCGCCAACAGCGCGTAGAAGCTCTCGCCAAAGCGACCGGGAATGCCGATCGTCTGCCCACGCAGGTCGTTGACGCTCGCCAGCGGCACATTCGCTTTAGCAAAAAACGCGATCGGGAAGCGCTGGTAGAGCGTCATGACCGTCTTGACCGGCACCCCTTGCTGGCGGGCTAGCAGCACCGACGTCCCGCTAGTGGTGGCAAAGGCCACGCCGCTGGCCGGCCACGTCGCCGCTCGTTGCAACACGTCATTCTCGAAGTTGTAGTCGAAAGTGACCTCAATCCCTTCCGCGGCGTAATAGCCCTTCGCCGCCGCAACATAATAAGGCGCGAACTGAATGTTCGGGATATACGACATCGCCAGCGTCACTTTACGCAACTCCGGCTGCGGGTTGGCTGCTGGCGCGGTCGTCGGCGCCGCCGTCGGCGCCGGAGCCGGCGCACTGCACGCCGTGATGATGAAGGTGATAAGGGTAAGGAATAACATAACACGCAGCTTCATAATCGTTCCCTCGTTAGGATAGTCGTCATCTGCCTGTGCGTCCGATACGCAAGAGTGCTTCAACCGTACGAAGGCTGTGTTTACGCTTCCCACCGCACCAGCAGCCGTTCGAGCAGGCCAGCCAGCACGTACAGGGCCAGCGTAATCATTGCCAGTGTTACCAGTGCGACAAAGATCAACGGTGTATCAAATAAGCCGCGCGCAATATTGATCAACGCCCCTAAGCCGGTGCGCCCAGCGACAAATTCGCCCACCACCGCGCCGGTCGTAGCCAGCGCCAAGCCGGTGCGCACGCCGCCAAACAGCACCGGCAGCGCCAGCGGCGCTTCGACATAGCGCAGCAGTTGCCAGCGGTTGGCCCCGCTGATGTACGCCATCTCAAGCAGCTCGCGCGGAATGCTGCGCAGGGCGACAATCGTGCTGATCAGGATCGGCAAGAAGGTGATCAGCGCCGCAACCAGCACCTTCGCGGTCATCCCGGTGCCAAACCAGAGGATGATCAGCGGCGCGACGGCCACTACTGGGATAGCTTGGCTAGCTGCCAACACCGGCGCCAGCGCCTGTTCGAGCCAGCGGATATGGGCGAGGATGTAGCCAAGGACGAGCGCAATCACGAGCGCCAGCGCGAAACCGCCCAACGCGGCGCTGAGCGTCGCTGCCGTATGTTGCCAGAGCAACCCGCTGCTGAGCGCCTGCCCAAACCGGCTAGCGACCAGCGCCGGCGAGGGCAGAATAAAAGCCGGATAGCCGCTGACGTTCACTACCGTCTGCCAGAGCGCCAGCAACGCCAGCAACGCCACTGGCAAGCCGAGCGCCGGCCATTCAAAGCGCCGCCATGGTTTGGCTCGCGGCGTGGGAGTAGGCATTGGCAAAGTTTGCTGCATCTTCACCATCTCCTTTCTGGCGGGGAATCAAAAACCCCCGCTGAGCGAACGCTCTTCGGGGGACAGATACGGGAATAGCGCGGGTGATGATCCCACCTGTAACGGCAACGAAGCGAAGGCGCGCACTTCGCGCGACGCCTACCATTGCCCATATCTGGATCTTCTTTACATCCGGACTGTAACCGTCGGCCCCGGAGTTGCACCGGATCCTGCGTGCCTCTCAACACGCTCGTGGGCTGTACCACCGATCGGGAATTTCACCCTGCCCCGAAGATCGTTTGTCATTGGTGATAATAGCATCAATCGCGCGTTAGTGTCAAGGTAAGAAATCTGAACCCTAGCCATCGCTATTCGGCGGAGCAACCGGGAATGAGGGCTAACACTAAGGCGCAGAGCGAGCAAAGGCGCAGAGGATTGCAAACGCAAAGACGCCGTAGAGCCGGACGGCTGTCCGGCTCCGCAAAGGACGCAAAGAAATTTGGGGATGGCGCTCATCCCCCGCGCTCTCGGCGTCCTCTGCGGTAAAAAACGCTCCCCCTCTCCCGTCGTCAGGTGGGAGAGGGGCCGGAGGGGTGGGGGCACCAGCCCGCGCAGCGGGCTTCGTAAGCGTAGCCCGGCCCTTCAGGGCCGGGCGTGATGGGCGCGGGGAGGGACTGCTTTGCCTATGCCCCAGCCCTCTCACCTCCTCGGAAGGGCGCAAGTCGCTCTCTCTAAGGGCCGGGGGGTGAGGGCCAACGTCAAGAAAAAAGGACAATAGCTCCAAGAAGCCTCAAAAACCACCAAGATGTCTTGTGCTTCTTGTGTCTTTTTGTGGCTATCCCCCTCCCCCAGCGGGGGGAGGGGTAATGGAGGCACAATCTCATCAGGTGTGCTAATCTACACTTGCATTCAGATCAACTCGCTAATCCTCCTCTCCCACGTCGTGAGAGAGGGTTTAGAGGTGAGGGCCACATGCCACGCTTCATCGTGTTCTTGTTGGTGTTGCTCACCGCCTGCGCCGCTCCGAGTGCGCCGGCAACCATATCATCAACCAAGATCGATCCGCCTACGGCGCTGAGCGATTTCAGTTTGCCGGCCAGCACCGGCGGCGAGCTGCGCCTGAGCGATCTGCGCGACCAGCCGGTGTTGCTCTATTTTGGCTACACCCGCTGCCCTGATTACTGCCCGATCACGCTGGCCGAGTTCCGCCGCGCCCGTGACGAGCTTGGTTCTGACGGTGAACGGGTGCATTTTGTTCTGATCAGTGTCGATCCTGCCAACGACACGCCCGACGTGCTGGCCGCCTACCTGCGCGGTTTCGGCCCCGGCTTTATCGGCTTGCAAGGCAACGACGCCACTCTGCGCCGGATCAGCAAGGAATACGGCTTGACCTACCGCCACAGCGGCGGCCATCACCATCATAGCAGCGATGGCGTCGAGCATAGCACCGCGAGCTATCTGATTGATCAAAATGGCCGGTTGCGGTTCGTTTATCAATATGGAACCGCAGCGAGCGTGTATGTCAACGACATCCGCGCCCTTTTGAGCGAACAGCCATGAACACGCGCCTCTCTCGTCGATCATTGCTCGCCTTGGGTGTAGCCGCGCTGAGTAGCAGCGTGATCCGCGCCCAAGAGCCGGCTGAAACCACCATCTACCTTCCCTTTATTACTCGTTCACCGTTGCCGGGCACGCTGCTTGGCCCGCCGACTGGCACTGCCGAAGCGGCGATTGCGTGGCTGGCGCCGCGCAGCACTGCCTATACCCCCTACGATGTCGGCGTGATCGTCAATGGCTACGCCGAGATCGGCGCTGCCGCTGAACTTGATTGGTTCCTTGCCATTGCCCAGTGCGCCCACGAGACCGGCCACCTGACGTCGTGGTGGTGCCAGCGTCCACGCCGCAATCCGGCTGGCATCGGTGTCACCGGCGAAACTCGCCCCGGCACGCCCGACCAACCGCCCGGCCCTGATTGGGCATGGGATGAGGCTAACCAAGTGTGGCGGGCCGGCCTCAGCTTTGCTTCGTGGGTGGGTGAGTCGATCCCGGCCCACCTTGGCCGGTTGTTGGCCTATACCTTACCGGTTGGCGCCGGCACGCCCTACCAACAGCAGTTGATCGATTATGCCCTCATGCGCCGGCCATTGCCCTCCTCACTGCGCGGTGTGGCCGTGACCATTATTGATCTCAATGGCCGGTGGGCTTATCCGGGCACCGAATATGGCCAGCGCATTCTCGCCCTCGCCGAGCGCATGCGCAACGCTGGTTAGCGGATGGCAACTGTCGCTTATCACGGCAATTGTTGTTATACCGCATCAGGGAGCCAAAAATCTGGTGCTGCCTATAGCCGAATTCATCCTTGACGGGGCCGATCGAGGGTCGTATAATAAGGCTGTGTTAAGAGCGGCGTAACTCCAGTTCAGGAGGCCGGCTATGAAAACATATGTCACAACGTGGTTGAGGTGTGGATAGGGCGGTACAGGTCAGTGCCTGTAGCCGCCCTTGATGTTTTCCGGGCAGAGACAAAGGAGGTCTCCCTATGCACTCGGACATGATCGGCAAGATCGAGAAAGCCCGGCGCTATGCCGCCGAACCGGAGCGCATTAAATTCAGTGATCTGCGAGCGACGTTCCATGGTGGCAACAGCGATCACGAGATTTCGCTGCACAATGGCCAATGGGCCTGCAATTGCTCGTTCTTCCACAGTTGGGGCACCTGTGCCCACGTGATGGCGATGCAGCGCATTCTGCATCCGATGCTGACCGAAGAGGCGCGGCAAGCTGATCTAGCTGTTCCCCAGCCTGATCTGAGCTCCTGACGAGCAGTGAACGCATTACGAACTTGACATTGACGCCAAGACATGGCGCGGCGATACTGATAGCGGGACGAACGGCGTTCCGCTATCAGTGTTTTTATGGCGAGGAGACATGGCACCTCTGATCATTGCTCATCGCGGCGCGTCGGCTGAGGCGCCGGAAAATACGCTGGCGGCATTTGAATTGGCTCAGCGCCAACAGGCCGATATGATCGAACTCGATCTGCAACCAACGGCTGATGGCGACATTGTGGTCTTTCATGACGACGACACCTCGCGTTGGAATGGTCGCGCCGAGCCGGTGGCGCGCCTCACGCTGGCCGAATTGCGCCAGCTCGATATTCGCGGCGAGCGGGTGCCAACGCTGGCCGAGACGCTCGATTGGGCGCGTAACGCCGGTATGCCGCTCAACCTCGAATTGAAAAAGCCCGGTATGGCGGCGCGTTGTGTCCAGTTGCTTCGTGAATTCAAAATGGTTGATCAGGTGATCGTTTCGTCATTTTTTCCGCAGGCCTTGCACGAGTTGCGCGCGGTCGATCCCGCAATAGCCCGTGGTTATCTGATGGGGATTCGCACCTACCGGCCCGATGTGCGCCTGCGCGAGTTCTGGCCGTTCGGCGCCCTGCGCCGGATTGGGGCTGCCGCGTGGCACCCCTACCACGGCTTGCCCGGTCTCGATTGGGTGCTGCCCAAGGTGCGCCGGGCCGGGTATCAGGTCAATGTCTGGACGGTCGATGATCCGGATCGACTGCGTGCGTTGGCGGCGTTGGGGGCCAGTGGCTTGATTACCAATACCCCGGCGGCGGCGCGGGCCGCGCTGGCTTGAGGGGTGGACAGAACGTGTGATTGTGTACAACTGTTGATCGCTGTGCGATGCCTCAACGCTTAGCTCTCCGCTCCCCTCTCCCGCGCCAGTGGGAGAGGGGCTGGGGGTGAGGGTGCAATAGCGAATCTCGAAGCCATCAACCGTTTCTATGCTCATGTGTTCTGTCCGTCCTTGAACCGTGCTGGCAGGATTCTTGTGCCGCAACGCTAAGCCAAAGATGATGGCCATACGCGCCAACACTCTCTCCAACCCTCGTTCCAGTTGCGTTGTGGCGTTCTCACAAAGGATGGCACCGTGAAACGGCGGATCTGGCTGGTTGCGCGGGGGATCATACCGTTGCTGGCAGTGCTGGCGGCGCTAATCGGCGTGCCGGCGCTGCTGGCATGGCTGATCGGCGGCGGCACGTTCGGCTGGCCGCATCTGCTAATTGGGATGGGGGTGGCTGCTGGCCTGCTGGTGATTGGCGGGTTGATATTCGGCTGGGCGTTGGGGAAGCGCCTCAAAGGGGATTAGGCCCGTCAAGGTGGCGCTCAAACGCGATCAGACGCGGCACCACCGCGCGGCGCAGCTCGACGTATTGGTTGGAAAGCCACTGCCCCACCCCGCGCACATGCGGCACTGGCGCTTTCCGCAGCCAGCGCAGGGCAAAGCGAGCGATCAGGTGCAACCGGCGCAGCAGCCGGTCACGCCGGCCCAGCAGAATAATGGCAAGCAGATAGCCGGGCCAGCCGGGGATAATCGGAAAGAGCGAACCGATCAAGCCGATGGCAAGGAAGAGCAAGCCAAGCACCCGGCGAACGGTAGGATTGAGACGGAGAAAGCGGATCACTGCGTGCATGCGGTCTCCTGACGAAACGTTCGATCAATTGCCTCTACACCAGAGGTCGTTACTAGTATTGTACTAGAGCATGCGTACAAAAGCATACCATACAATATTGACAACTTTCTGAATCTTTGCTGATATACTGTCATCTGAGATAGAGGAAAAATCCACTTTCTGCGGAGGCGAAGAGCGATGAGCGAGCAGTCGTGGTGGCAACGGTTCGTTGCGGCGATCGAACGCGAGTACGAACGGCGTATCCGACGGGCCAGTTTGCTGGGTGAGTTTAAGCCGGCTGGCGATGACCATCACCATGGCCATGCCGCCGAGCCGGCCCATCCCGAACACGGTGAGGAAGACGAGGCGGTGATCGTGAACGTGCCGCGCGGCACCCGCATCAACCGTCCGTAATCGTGGTAGCGGCATAGCATCGCTATGCCGCTTCGCTCTGCCCCTACAAATTTCCTCGCTTGGCCTGTTCGCGCTCGATCGCCTCGAACAAGGCCTTGAAATTGCCCTTGCCGAACCCACGGCTCCCTTTGCGCTGGATGATCTCGATAAAGAGCGTGGGCCGGTCTTGCAGCGGCTGGCTGAAGATTTGCAGCAGATACCCCTCTTCGTCCCGATCGACTAGGATCCCGCGTGCTTGCAACTCCTGCCGGCTCTCGTCGATCGTGCCCACCCGTTGCTCAAGGTCATCGTAGTAGGCATCCGGCACGTGAATGAATGGAATGCCAGCAGCGCGCAGGGCGTCAACGGTGGCGCAAATGTCGCCGGTGGCAAGCGCGATGTGCTGCACGCCGGGGCCGCCGTAATACTCCAAAAACTCCTCGATCTGGCTCTTGCGCCGGCCCTCTGCCGGCTCGTTGATCGGGAACTTGATCCGGCCAGTGCCGTTCTGCATCACCTTCGACATCAAGGCGCTGTACTCGGTGCTGATGTCGTGATCATCGAAATGCACCAATTGATTGAAACCGAGCACGTCGCGGTAGTACTTGACCCACCGGTTCATCGCACCCAGTTCAACGTTGCCGACAATGTGATCAATCGCGGCAATGCCGGTCTCCGGGACGGGGATGTGCGCCATAATCGGCTGGAAGCCGGGCATAAACACCCCTCGATATTCTTCCCGCTCGATGAAGGAATGCACAGTATCGCCGTAGGTGGCAATGGTTGCCTTCACCAGCCGGCCATGCTCGTCAACGTGTTCGGTCGGTGGTTGCACCGGAATGCCGCCGCGGGCGATGGCGGTTTCGTAAGCGGCGGCGGCATTGTGCACCCGCAGCGCGATGTCCTTCACTCCGTCGCCGTGATGGGCAATGTGACGGGCAATTGGATGGTCAGGGATGAGCGGCGCCGTCAGCACAAAGCGCACGTTGCGCCGTGCGAGCACGTAGCTGGCCCGATCCCGCACTCCCGTCTCAAGGCCGGCATACGCGATCGGGCGCAAGCCAAGCGTGGTGCGGTAGAAGTGAGCGGCTTGCCGGGCGTTGCTGACATAAAACTCGACGTAATCAATTCCAAGTAGATCGAGCGGATCGGCGGAGCGCATCTCGTACCTCCTGTGGTTGGTGTTTCCTCATTCTTGGCGCAGTGATGGGCCAACGTAGCGCCCTACACTATCTCTCTACCCTCGTCCTTTGATGCGGAACGCAGGCGCTGGTTGGTTGATCCCTATGAGTTTGCCATCGATTTCATACAGGCATTGTTCCCGCGCTGGCGGGGGGGATTGGTGTGGGGCTGCGCCCTCTCGCAATGCCGGCTGGTGCAGGGCAAGGCCACCACCTTGTTCCCACACTCGCCGGAGTTTGCTGCGGGGCTGCATCCCCGCGCAATGACAGCGGAACGAGATTGCTGCCAGAGATTTCGCCCTCTTGCCAGAGCCGCTGATGTGGCGCAATACCGTTAGTTGGGCATGAACGGCTCAGCATCTTCCCATAGCTGCTCGAACGCTCCTTGCAAAAACGCGCCAAAGTTAGGATGGGTCACGCATAAGGCCGTGAAGCTCAACGCGCCGGTGATGGGGTCTTGCAGTGACAGCAAAGCCACCCGGCGGTCGTAGAGGTTGACTTTGAGCGGCAAGTTCTCGACTACCCGCGCTTGTTGGCCCCACGTCACGAACTGTTGCACCCAGCTGCGTAGTTCAGGATCGGCCAGCGCCGCGCGTTCATAGATCGCGCGATAACGCACATTGCGCTGGATCGGTTTGGCCACTTCGGCGAAATTGGCAGCCTGATCACCAAGCAACGGCAATTTGAAGCACACGCAGATTTCGCGCTCGGCGCTGCCGGCAAGCGCCAAGGCGCGCTCGACCACCAGCCGCCGGTCGAGCAAGACATCGACATAATCGAGCGGGTCGATCTGGTCATGGCCAGCGGCAAAGATGGGATTGAGGGTGGCAAGCAAGCTCTGCATCCCCGCGGCGAGCGCCTCCTGTTCGTGCTCGAATTGGCGCCGGCGCGCCTCCATTAATGCTGGCAGCGCCACCGCAGGATCAACCGCGAAGTAGCGGCGTTGGCCGTCGCTGTGGCGTTCGATCGCCAAGCCGCGGGCGCAGAGCGAGGCCAAGATGTCATAGATGCGCTGGCGCGGCACGCCGGCGCGCACGGCCACTTGGGCTGGGGTAAAGCCGCGATGTTCGAGCAGGGCAAGATAGGTGGCTGCTTCATAGCGGTTGAGTCCTAGCGCCATCAGTTGTTCTAGTGTTCGATCAACCATTGATCTATGTTTCATTGTCACCACTTATTAGTGGTGATCATTATACCCGGTTGCGGTGTGGTCTGCAAGCCGTGCTATGCTAAGAGCAGGCGCGGCAACGTTCTTTGAATAATGGTGCGCTGATACCGGCTATGTGGTACTTCACACCCTACATCCTGTTGCCACTAGCTACGGCTGTGCTGGCGATGGTCGCCATCTTACAGGCTTGGCCGTACCGGCGGTTGCCGGTGGCGCAGGCCTTTCTCGGCATGATGTTCGCCACGATCTGGTGGTCGTTGTGCAATGCGCTCGAATTGACCAACGCCACTGTCGATGGCAAGACATTTCTGACCAGCATTCAATATGTGAGTGTGGCGGGCGTGCCGGTCTTGTGGTTGCTGTTTGCGCTGTTCTACACCAATCGCGACCATTGGGTCAGCCGGCAGGTGGTGCTTGGCTTGGCTGGGTGGCAGGGTGTGCTTCTGCTAGGGGCTTGGACAAACCACTGGCACCGGTTGATGTGGTCCTCCGCCGAGTTGGTGTACACTGCGAATGGGTTGTGGGTCTTAACCGGCTCCAATGGGCCGTTGTGGTACATTGGCGTCGCGAGTGCCTACAGCATGGTACTCATCGGCACGATCGTGATGATCGATCAAGCGCGCCGCAGTCGCGCGCTCTATCGGGCGCAGGCGCTGAGCTTGCTGATCGGTGCAGTATTGCCGTGGGCGGCAAGCATCCTCTTCGTGACCGGGCGCAGTCCAATTCCCTACATCGATACCACGCCGGTTGCCTTCGCTCTGAGCGGAATCGCGTTTAGTGTGGCGATGCAACGTTTCCGCGCCCTTGATATGGTGCCGGCGGCGCGTGAGATGATTGTTGACCAGATGCCCGATGCGATCATCGTGGTGGATATGCAGGATCGGGTGATCGATCAGAACCCGGCGGCGCAGGCGTTGCTGGCCGCGCCATCTCATGCCATTGGCCGCTCACTGGCGGAGGTGGCGCCGCTGTGGTTGGTCGAACAGGCACGCGATCGCTACGAAGGCCAGTTTGAAGTTGTCCAACCCCGGCCTGATGGCGATCTGACCTATGATATGCGTTGCACGGCGCTGCGCGATCGCCGTGGTCTGCCGCGCGGACGGATCGTTGTGCTTCGCGACATCACGCTCTTGAAACAGGCGGCGCTGGCGTTGCAAGAGGCCAAAGAGGCTGCTGAGGCCGCTAATCAGGCCAAGAGCACCTTTCTCGCCACCATGAGCCATGAATTGCGCACACCGTTGACGGCTATCTTGGGCTATAGCGAGTTTATCCGCGAAGATTTGCACAAACGTGACCAGCACGATCTGGCTGCCGACCTCGATCGGGTCATTTTGGCCGGGCGCCATCTGTTGGCTTGATTAACAATGTGCTGGAATTGGCTCGCCTTGAAGCGCATGCAGTACAGATCCAACCCGAAGCGATCACGATCGCGGCAGTGCTCAATGAAGTGGTGCAGACGATGCAAGGCTTGGCGCACAAGAATCAGAACGCCTTAACGATGATATGCGAGCCGGATGTTCCTCCAATGATGGCTGATCCGGTTCGGTTACGCCAGATATTGATCAATCTGATCGGCAATGCCTGCAAGTTTACCGAGCATGGGCAGGTGACGGTGTATTGTTACTGGCGCGCGCCGGATGTGCTTCAAATCGATATTCACGATACCGGCATTGGCATTCCCGCCGATCAACTGGCCCGCTTATTTGAGCCGTTTATGCAGGTTGATAGCGACACGACCCGGCGCTATGGCGGCGCTGGGTTGGGGCTGGCGATTAGCCAGCGGTTGTGCCGAGCGATGGGGGGCGAAATTGTCGTGACGAGCGAACCGCAACGCGGTTCGACCTTTAGCGTGTTGCTGCCGTTGCAATCACCCCCCGAACCTGAATATTCATCGCTTTAACAGCGTTGTGGTACAATAAACTATCGTAAACTTGTCAGACACACGCTCGGGCGAGCGTTTCTTGCTTCATCCGGTCAGGAGTCACTGTGGAATATCAGCCTGATGTCAGGCGCATTACCGGCGAAGGCGGCGTCATCGCTAGTGTTGCGGCAGCGAGCTTGGCCGCGCAGATCGGCTTGCGTCCCGGTGATACGTTGGTGGCTATCGATGGTCAGCGGCTGCGCGACGTGATCGATTACCGGTTTGCGATTGCCGAAGCGCGTGTCACGCTGCTGGTGCGCGCCGCCGATGGCAGTGAGCGCGAAATCACGCTCAACAAAGACCCCGATGATGATCTGGGGATTGAATTTACTGAGCCGCTCTTCGACCGGCTGCGCACCTGCAATAATAAATGCCCGTTCTGTTTCCTCACCCAGATGCCAAAGGGCTTTCGCAAGACCCTCTATCTGAAAGATGACGATTACCGGCTGTCGTTCCTCTACGCCAATTTCGTTACCTTTACCAATCTGACTGAAGCCGATTGGGAACGGATCGAGCGCCAGCGCCTCTCGCCGTTGCATATCAGCGTCCATGCCACCGATCCGTTCTGGCGAGCGATTATGCTCGGCAAACGCGATGTGCCCGATGTGCGCGAGCAGATTAAGCGGCTGGGCCGGGCGGGCATTCGCGTCCATACCCAGATTGTCGCCTGCCCGCAAGTGAACGATGGCGAGGTCTTGCGCCAGACGATCGAAGATTTGATCGCGCTGCACCCGACGGTTGAGTCGATTGCAGTGGTGCCGGTTGGTCTGACCAAGTTTCGCTTTGACAGCAAAGCTCCTAAGACGATCCGGGCCGCGATCCAAGTGCATGAAACGCCAGAGTGGATCGATACCAATTGGGAACGGCAACCGTTGTGGGAAGACCCTTCAGCGCCGATCCCGCTGCGCAACGGCAGCCAGCCGCTGCGCGATCCTGAGCTAGGTTTCTGTTCGCGCCTCGGCGCCGTGACCGACGTGCCGTTGCGATGCTATACCGCGCATGAAGCAGCGGCGGTGCTTGATCTGATCGAACCGTACCGCGCGCGCTGTTACGAGCAGGTTGGCCTCCATCTGGTCTACGCTTCCGACGAGTTTTATCTGCTCGCTGGCCGGCCTGTTCCCCCCGCCGAGACCTACGACGATATGCCGCAGTACAGCAACGGCGTCGGGATGGTGCGCGATTTTCTCGACAATTGGGCGCGCGCGCGCCGTCGCTTGCCGGCGCGGATTGCCCGCCCCACCACGCTAGCCCTCGTCTGCGGGACGCTGGTGGCGCCGATAATGGAACAGGTCGCGGTACGCCTGAATCGGGTGGAAAACCTGTCGGTGCATGTGGTTCCGGTGGTAAATCAGTTCTTTGGTGAGACGGTGACGGTTAGTGGCTTGCTCACCGCGCAAGACGTGATCCCAGCGTTGCGCGCTTCCGGCTGCGAGCGGGCATTACTTCCACGGGTGATGTTCGACTATACTGGCGAGCGAACGATCGATGACTACACACCGGGGCGAATCAGCGCTGAAGCTGGGATGCCGGTGGCATTGGCCGGCGAAGCTGACGAACTGGTGCGCTATGTGCGGGCTTTGGCCCGGCATGAGTAGGGGGAGGGCGCAATGGCTGATCAGGAATCGCGCTTGCAGCGGTACCTTGAGGTGATACAACGCGCCAATCAGATTGCCGATAGTACCCAGCTCGATGATCTGCTCGACCGGTTGCTTGATTTGATCATCGAAATTACCGAGGCCGAAGCCGGTACGCTCTACCTGTACGATGCCGCTACCAACGAACTGATCTTTAAAGTGGTGAAAGGCAGTCCCGCCGGCGAGTCGTTGCTCGGTCGCCGGTTTCCGGCCACCACTGGGATTGCCGGTTATGCCTTGCAACAGCGCCAGCCGTTCTTCGTGCATGACGTAGCCAACGATCCGCGCTGGAATCGTTCTTTGGGCGAGATGGGCGCGTTACGCCTGCGCACGATGTTCTGCCTCCCGCTGATGCTGCGCGGCGAGCCGGTTGGGGTGGTGCAGGTCTTTAATTTGCCGCTCGAGGCGGTGGACGAACAGGAAGAATTGGCTCTGATCGAGTTGCTGACGTCGCGGTTGGTGACTGAAGTCGAGAAGGCGCGGCTGTTGGCTGAGGCGCAGCAACGCGAACGCCGGCAACAGGCGCTGGTCGAGGTTGTCTCGCAATTAACCGCCACCCTCGAACGCGATGAGCTATTGCGCCGGATTATGAACTACGCCTGCGAGCTGCTTGAGGTTGAGGCGGCATCAATTTGGTTGATCGACCACGAGCGCAATGATCTCGTGCTGCACATCGCCGGCGGTGAAAATAGCGAACGGGTGGAGGCATTGCGTGTGCCGCGCGGGCAGGGCATTATTGGCCACGTCATCGAAACCGGCGAGACGGTGGTGGTCAATGATGTGCATCAAGACCGGCGCTTCTATCAGGATCTCGATCAACGTAGCGGCTTTCAGACCCGCGCTATCTTGTGCGTGCCGCTGCGCTCGCCGCGGATCGTGTTGGGTGGTGAACGCGGCGAAGTTGAAGGGATGATTATCGGCGGTGCGCAGGCGCTTAATCCGCGCCATGGCCGGCCCTTCTCATCCGATGATGTGGCGTTGTTCCAGATGCTGGCCTCGCAAGCAGCGACTGTCATCCGTTTAGCCGAACTCTACCGCGAGACTGATAGTCTATTCACCCGGATTATTGATGCCATTACCGGCGCGATCGACTTGAAAGATCCCTACACCCGCGGCCATAGCCAGCGGGTGAGTGATTTTTCGGTGGCGATTGCTCAAGAATTGGGCTTGCCGCGTGATCAGATTTATCAATTGCGGGTGGCGAGCAAGTTGCACGATGTTGGCAAAATTCGCATACCTGACCAGATCCTCAAGAAACCGGGCCGGCTCGAAGAGGAAGAGTTTGCCGAGATGCGCCGGCATCCGACCTACGGCATGGAGTTTCTGCGTGATAACGGCTTGCTTGATTTAGAGCTGCTGCGCCATTCGTGGACGGCGCTGGCCCAGCATCACGAACGGCTTGATGGACGTGGGTATCCGCTTGGCATCAGTGGCGAGTCGATCTCGCTGGTTGGCCGGATTGTCGCCGTGGCCGATGTGTTCGATGCGCTGACCAGCCATCGCCCGTACCGGCCACCAATGCCGATTGATCAGGTGTTTGCACTGTTGCGCCGCGGCGCCGGTACCGAGTTTGATCCGGAGTGTGTCGAGGCATTGATTCGAGCGCGAGCAAAGGGGAACATTCTCACCCAAGATGAGCGAGAACAGGCGGCAGCGCCGCCGGTGATGGAGTAAGACTATGCGCGTGTTGTTGATCGATAATTACGACTCATTTACCTACAATTTGTACCAATATCTGTGCGAGTTGGGCGCTGATGTCGAGGTGGTGCGCAACGACCAGATCACGGTGGCTGAAGTGGCGGCGCGCCATCCTGACCGGATCGTGATCAGTCCCGGCCCTTGCACGCCGGCTGAGGCCGGGATTAGCGTTGATGTGATCCGCGAGCTGGGCAGCCAGATCCCGATTTTGGGGGTGTGTCTCGGCCACCAAGCGATCGGCGCGGCGTATGGCGGTGCGGTCGTGCGCGCGCCGCTGGTAATGCACGGCAAGCTCTCGCCGATCTATCATAATGGCCAAGGGGTGTTTGCCGGCTTGCCGTCACCGTTCCTCGCCACCCGCTACCACTCGCTGATCGTTCGCCGCGAAGATCTGCCGGACGAGCTGGAAGTGACTGCATGGACGGAAGATGGCCTGATTATGGGCTTGCGCCATCGCTCGCAGCCGGTAGAGGGCGTGCAGTTTCACCCTGAGTCGATTATGACCGAGGGCGGTAAGCAGATGTTGGCCAATTTCTTGGCCGGCGTGCCGGTGAGTGCAGGGAGTAGGGAGTAGGGAACAGGGAAGATGAGGACACGGACGCACACGGATATAACGGATTCACACGGTTGTCGCGATCCGTGGTCATCTGTCAAACCCGTGTTTATCTGTGTCCTATTCCTTGTGGGCAGGTTACGCCATCGGCGGGTGGGCCGGCGGCGCGATGCGATCGAGCTCCGCGTACCCGGCCAATGCTTCGGCCCGCGATAGGCCGGCGGCGGCGAGCTCGGCATCGCT
>NZ_DAOTWH010000215.1:0-6381 GCF_034435895.1 Chloroflexus sp. | reverse complement strand
TGCGATGCCTCACAGGCCAGTTCTGCGCGCCCCTCTCCCGCCGTTAGGTGGGAGAGGGGCTGGGGGTGAGGGCAGTACCAAACGACGCTTGATCAACCATCGCTTCGCAACACAGCCCGCACCTCGGCCACCAGCCGGTGCAGATGCTCGTCGTCGCGCAATTCGGCCCGGCGCGGACGCGGCAGATCGATCGGCACTTCCACCAGCACCTGCGCTGGTCGCCGGCTAAGTACCACCACCCGATCAGCCAGTAATACCGCCTCAGCAAGGTTGTGCGTCACCAACAACACTGCCGGCGCTGACTCGATCGTCGCCAGTAGATCGAGCAGCTCGCCCTGTAACTGCTCGCGGGTGAGTTCATCAAGTGCGCTAAACGGCTCATCAAGCAGCAGCACCGGCGGCGCCAGCGCCAAGGCCCGCGCCAGCGCCACCCGTTGCTGCATGCCGCCCGACAACTGCCGCGGCAAGCGGCTTGCCGCGTCACTCAAGCCCATTCGCACCAACAGCTCGGCTACCCGCTGGGTGCGCCTTGCCGGCGGCCAACCAGCTAACTCGAGCGGCAGAGCCACATTCGCTGCCGCATCGCGCCACTCGAGCAAAGCCGCAGCTTGAAACGCAATCCCAAACCGATGCTCGCGCCGCGCTTGCGCTGGTGATAGTCCAAACAGCCGCGCCTCGCCGGAATCCGGCTGCTCTAGCCCGGCAATAATCCGCAACAGTGTGCTCTTGCCACACCCGCTTGGCCCAACCAGCGCCACAACCTCGCCCGCCGCCACCGTCACATCAACGCCGGCCAGCGCCTGCACCGCACCGGCGCGCGTTGCGTAGCGCTTGGTCACTGCCCGGACATCGATCGCATAAGGAGCCGGAACAGCATCGTGCAGCGCGATGCTCGTCTCATCAACGGTAATGACCATGTCTTGTCTATAATGCCCTTGCACCCGCTCGGTGCATCACCGCTGCTCCGGCAACAGCGTATAGTCAGGGAAATTCCCGTACAACCGCTCACCCGGTGCGCCAACGGTCACCGAATCAACCAGATACTTGCCGCCGACAAAGCACCCCTTCCACGACGCGCCCATCCCGCCAAACACCTCATCGCGATCGCCACGCGAGCGCATTTTGTTGATGCCAACCTTGAATGCACGTAGCTCGCTTGCGATCATCTGGCCCAATTTCGGCTCGTCGGTCGCAATTGACGAAACCAGATTGCCATTCGAGATGTTCATCTCGCTAATGAGCTCATCAACGCTATCGACAATCACGATCGTATCGACCGGGCCAAACGGCTCGTTGTGGTGCAGCCGACAGTTGCGCGGCACGTTCAGCAATGCAATCGGCGCCATATAGGCCGAAATATCTTGGTCAGGCAGGAAGAGCGCCGGATTCAGATCGCCCTCGTACACGCAAATCGCCCCAGCGCCAAGCGCCTCGCTGTAGAGCACGCGCAGCTCTTCCACTTTTTTCGCATTGATCAAGGGACCAAAATCAAGCTTGGGCAGCGGATCGCCGGGTCGATCCACCAAGATGGGATTACCGATCTGAAGACTCTTCAGCACCGGCAGATACATATCGAGAAACTTGGGGAAGAGGCGCCGCTGTACGACATAGCGGATGTAGGCGGTACAACGCTGTTTCCCGTACGCAAACCCCTTCTTGATCTGCTGCGCGAGATTCGCCCAATCCGAGAAATCCCAGATCCCGTAGCAGTTAACGCCTTCCATCTCGAGCATATAGCGCTTGTTGCGATCATAGAGCGAAGCGGCAATATCGCGCCCATTCGTCTTGCCGCCAACAAACGCTAAACAGGCCACATCAGCGTTGCGCACGAGCGCATCGCTCAGCGCACCACCCGATCCGCTCACTAGCGAGACCGGCAATCCTGCCCGCCGCGCGATGGCAAATCCGAGCGTTAATGCAAACAACCCGCCATCCGAAGGCGTCTTGGCGATCACCGCATTGCCGGCCATCGCCTGCACCAGCACTGCATGCATCAACACCGAATAGGGGTAGTTCCACGAAGCAATGTTTGAGATCAGACCGAGCGGACGGCGACCGTTCATCATCCATTCGATCTGCTCGATGTACCACTCCACCCCGCTAATGCAGCGATCAACATCGTCGCATGCCAAATGGTAGGGCTTGCCAATTTCCCACATGAGCAAGTAGGCGATCAGATCACGTTGCTGACGCAGACCGGCCAACGCTTCGCTCACCCGCCGGCGCCGCTCATCAAGATCAACCTGCGACCATGTTTCGTGTTCGCGCGCCGCAAACCGCACTGCTCGCTTGGCCGTCTCGAGATCGATCATTGGCATCAGCCCTAGTTCACTGCCGTCGATCGCCGTGCTATAGTGCTTGCCATGCCCCGGCCACCCCCACGTCCCTTCGATCAAATTGAGCACGTGACCATCGGCATTGAACGCTTCCGGCGCTGCTGCTCGCAATTGCGCCATCAAACGCGGCCACTCGCACTCTGGTGCAATGATCTTGCTCATGCTGCTCCTCTTCCGGCACTGTGATATTTCGCACAATCACAGTATAACATGCCTTGACCGTATCATAATACGCTCGTTCCCTACGCCTTTCTATCCCTCTTAATGCTACACTATAATGCAATCTGCACCAACTCCACGGAGCAACACGTATGGAGCGCCGCACGAACATGCTTGTCCGGCCACAACGGCAAAATCGCCGGTCAGATACTCCTAGCAGTTACATCATCGAGCTTGAATTTGGCGATGGCCGCCGGCTGGTGTCAACCGAAGAGGTGGCTTTTGACCTCGCTCCGCCGGAAACAGCCGACTCGGACGCAATCAGCCGGTACGGACAAGAATTGTTTCGCCGGCTCTTTCCGGGCCGGCTGAGCCATGCCTTTCACGTTGCCCGGCAAACCGCGCTGCAACAACAAGAACCGCTCCGCCTCCGGCTTGCGCTTGACCCGCTCGATGGTGAACTCCAAGCGATCCCGTGGGAACTGCTCCATCTGCCTGCCTCCGACAGCCAGAGCCGGCCGCTGCCTTTTTCCACCAGCGATCATATCCTCTTTTCGCGCTACGTTGACAGCGAGCAATTCCCGCTCAGCGACCCGATTGAACATCGCCCGATCCGCATGCTCTTGGCCCTCAGCGAACCGAGTGATCTTGAACGGTGGGGCCTATCGCCATTTGACCGCAAAGCTACCGAGCAAGATTTTCGCCAGCGTTTCCGCCCATTTACCGATAACGGCCAACTCAGCTTCGAGATACTGCCCATCGCCGAAGAAACAGCGCTACGAGCTGCGCTTGAGCGTGGTTCCTTGCTCAACGAACGCGAACGCGGCTTTGATGTCGTTCTGTATCTAGGACACGCACTCTTCCTGCCTCAACACGGCACCCGCCTCTTGCTCGAACACGGGCCGCAACGACGTGGCCGGCTGTTCGATGGGAGCGAACTAGCGCGCGTGTTGGCCACATTGCCGGCTTCGCACAAACCAGCATTGATCGTGCTGGTAGCGTGCAACAGCGCCACCGTAGATCTCCAAGCGCCCCTCAGCAATCTGGCTGTTCGTCTCATAGTCGAAAGCGGCATTCCAGCCGTGCTCGCAATGCAACGCTTAGTGGCCATTGAGCTTGCACGCGCTTTCACTCAGCACCTCACCGAGATGCTGCTGCGCAATGGTCTCATTGATCTAGCGGTTGCCACTGCTCGCCGGCGTATCTATCGGCCAGATACGGTTGGCTGGAGTACCCCGGTTCTGTACACCCGCCTCAGTAGCGGTCGCCTGTTCCAACCGAGCGTTCTACTCAGCTATATCGAATGGGTCTTGCAGCAAGATGAGATCAAACGCTGGGCCGGTAATGAATATATTGATGCTGGTTGCCTTGAGATACCCTACGGCCAACATTGGCAATTTCTCTATCGCCGGCCAGAAAATGCCCCGCAGCCTAGCTCAACGCGCCATACATTATTAAAGCTGATTACTGGCCACACAAGTGATTCACCCCAGTTCATCGCTCTTACTGGTTCCCATCAGTCCGGCCAAACGACCATTCTCCGCCGGGTTTGTTACGATCTGGCCCGTAACGCGCTTTTTGACATCAATGCCCCTGTTGGCGTGCTCATTTCACTGGCCGGCTACGAACAAGCACGCGGCGAGCCGCGTCTCCATCATCACATCGTCGAACAGGTACGCCGCCAGCACCCAGCGTTTGCCGATACCCTCGACCGTCTGTTTCGCGGCTCATCCAGCGGCGACACCCAACGCCCGCGCCTTGCGTTCCTGCTTGATGATCTTGAGCAAGTTGCCGAATCGCACTGGAAAGATCTCATACGCGATCTGAACACCTTCCGCACTCGCCTGCCTATGCAAGTGTTTGTCGTCGCAGCGCCCCAAACCTTCGCGTCGCTGACATTCGAACATCAAGCGAAACTTCTTGCCATTCAACCCCTCGATGAACCAATCATCGTCGCCTACATTCGCCAACGTGATCGCCGGCGCGCGCGTGCACTCCTCGATCGAATGCGTGATAATCGCCTCTATCATCTAGCCAGCGACCCGCGCATGCTGCTGCTAATCGTTGATCGTCTCTCTGACTCCAATCAGCGTCCGGTCACCTATTACCACATCATCGATGAATTTCTCACCCAAGAACTCCGTGATCTCGATCAACGGTACCAGATGGGTGATGTGGCCCGTGAAAGCCTCTACCAAATCGCATGGTACATGCGCTGGAATATGACCGACTATCTCTCAATCAGCGAATTGTTCACAATCCTCGCTACAGCGCGGCGCAATCGCGACTACAGTCTCGAAGATCTGTTTCGCCAATTAAGCAATACCCAGCTCATTACTATCGCCGGCCAACGCGATATTCGCTTTACTAATCAGGCTGTCGCTGCCTATTGCGCGGCGCAGGCGCTCCACCGCGCTCCCGATCACTCACAACGGTTAGCCGACATTGTCGCATTGTGCGCTGATGTTGAACGCCAACGTTGGTGGGAGGATGTCCTCTATGCGCTGGCCAGTCTGCTCGATAAGCCCGATGAATTGCTCAGTTGCATCGCCAGCTCTCTCCGCAACGGCAACCACCGGCTTGCGGTGCTCGCTGCCCGCTGTCTTGAGGCATTGCCTGATGAAAAACTCCAGTTAGTGCCGCTCACATTGCGTAATGAATTGATCGACAATTGCCTCATTCATCTCGATGAACAACGAGAACCGAGCGCGGAGCGGCGTGAATTGCTCGTCAGCGCCCTTGGCAAAATCGATCATCTCCAAATTCGCCAGCAATTGCGCCGGATACTCGTTGACAAAGTGCGCCAAACGAGCAGCGGTCTGCGCTATGAATATACCAACGTGCGTATTGCGGCTGCCCGCGCCCTCCGCGATCTCTATCTGCCAGACTTTCGCCGCCAGCGTAATCCCGCTCAAGCAAAAGAAGCATTTGATCGGAAAACCATTCCGCTCAAACAACTCCGCGATGATCGCCCGCTCATCGAACTGATGCATCGCTGGTTACAAGGTGAAGGGGGGAGGCATGAGCTGCGCCGCTGTCTGATGACATCGCCACTTCCGCACGAACGAGCCATTGCCGCATTTGCATTGGCGGATGTAAGCACATCACCGGCGCAGCAATTGTGTGACGCACGCTTCCTGCTACGAATCATTACACGTCCCACCGATACTGCCGGCACAAAAATCAGCGACGACTGGATCGACACGATGTGGTCAGCAGCCGATGCGCTCACGTTGTTTGACACGGAATATGTCGTGCCATTAATTTCCGCACTAATCCGCTACAAACGCAGTATGCCCAACTCAGCCGCGCAACAATTAGCGTATCTGGTTGGTCGTCTGCGTATCAACCAACCATTTATCATTGAATGGCTCATCAAACTATTGATCACGAATCCAAGTCAGAATGTCAAGGCACGCGCCTTGCAATCACTTGCTTGGATGGGAAGAGAAGTGACACATCGCACGATCGCTATTGCCAGTAGCCAGAGCAATGACACAATGACAATTAAACAGTTTATTGAAGAGATCGCCCTCTGGCGGCAACCACTGCCACACTTTATCGCTGGAGACTTTAGACTCGAAACACCGATGCATGCCCCAGAGCCTATTTATCTGCGTCGCAAAGCAATAGAGGCACTGGCATGGATTGGTGATCGGCAGACACTACGTGAATTAGATACTGAATGCCAATATTGGCCGCTTGAACTGCGCACCCAGTGGTATATCGCGCGCGACAGCATTCAACGGCGGATCAATTGAAACCAAAACGAAAACCGCCCGCAACTACCACTAGTTGCGAACGGTTTTCATCGGCAGGGTGCGTGGACCTAGGTTCCCAGCGGAGAGCCGCCAGTAGGATCGGCGCTGCGACGTTTCACGACCCG
>NZ_DAOTWH010000214.1:0-5271 GCF_034435895.1 Chloroflexus sp. | reverse complement strand
CCGCCCCGATGCGCGCACGCTCGTGGTGTTCGGCGCCGGCGCACAGGCGTTGCCGCAAGCGCAAGCCGTGCTGGCCGTGCGGCCCGCGATCAATAATGTCTGGATTGTCAACCGTACCCGCGATCGGGCGACCCTCCTTGCTGCGCGTCTGCGTGGCGAGGGCTTTCGCGGCGATATCCGGATCGCGACCGATCCAACCATGCCGCTCGCCGAAGCTGATGTGATCTGTACCGCTACCAGTAGCGCTACGCCGCTCTTCGCCGCCGAGCTGGTGCGGCCCGGCGCCCATCTCAACGCTATCGGCGCCTATCGCCCCGATATGGCCGAGATCCCGCCGGCGCTGGTTGCGTGCAGCCGGCTCTTCGTCGATCAGCGCCACGCGGCATGGGCCGAGGCCGGTGATCTGATCCAAGCGCGCGCCGCCGGCCTCATTGATGAACAGCATATCATTGGCGAGTTGGGCGAATTGGTGAACGGGACGGTTGCCGGGCGCACCGCCGCTGATGAGATAACGCTTTTCAAGTCGGTTGGCAATGCCGTGCAAGATCTCGCGGTGGCGGCGTTAGCGCTGCAACGCGCCAATGCATTAGGATTGGGGACTGAGGTCGCGCTCTGAGCTTTTGTTATCCATTGGCGCGGCATTATTCATCGAAATGTCACGCCTATTGCGTACAACGATAATAAAACGCAGAGGATCGGGTTGCTATCCACGCTGACGTAAGGAGACACGATTGTGAAGAACATTTGTGTGGTGGGCACTGGGTATGTCGGACTAACGACCGGCGTCTGTTTCGCCGATCTTGGCCATTCGGTCACGTGCATCGAAATTGATCTGCACAAGCTCGAACTGCTGCGCAGCGGCAAATCACCGATCTTCGAGCCTGGGATCGAAGAGGTGCAGGAGCGGAATATGCGCGCCGGCCGGTTGCGCTTTACCGATGACTATGCGGTCGGCATTCCTGAAGCTGAATTCATTTTCATTACGGTGGGGACGCCGATGGGTGAAGATGGGGCAGCCGATCTAACCTACGTCAAAGCTGCGGCGCGCAGCATCGGCAAGTATCTGCGCTCAGGTTCGATCATTATCGACAAGAGCACGGTGCCGGTCGGCACCGGCGATATGGTCGAAAACATCATCGCCGAGCACGCTGGCCCTGATGTCAAGTTTGATGTGGTCTCGAACCCCGAATTCTTGCGCGAAGGCAGCGCGCTCAACGACTTCTTCAAGCCCGACCGGATCGTGCTGGGGGCGAAGAATCGCGAAGCGGCGCAACGGGTGGCGGCGCTGCACGAGACGCTCGGCGCGCCAATTATTATCACTGATCTGCGCACGGCAGAGATGATTAAGTACGCCTCGAATGCGTTCCTCGCGACCCGCATCTCGTTCATCAACGAAATTGCCCAGATCTGCGAGCGGCTCGGCGCTGATGTGCGCGAAGTGGCGCGCGGGATGGGCGCCGACAAGCGGATTGGTTTCCACTTCCTCGAAGCCGGTGTTGGCTACGGCGGCTCCTGCTTCCCCAAAGATGTGCTGGCGCTCTACCACATGGCTGCCTCGGTTGGCTGCCACCCGCAATTGTTGCAGGCGGTGATGGATATTAACAACAATGCGCGCAAGCAGTTCGTCAAGAAGGTCGAGACGGTGCTGGGCGATCTGACCGGCCGGCTGATCGGTGTGTTGGGCTTGTCGTTTAAGCCCAATACCGACGACATGCGCGAAGCGCCGAGCGTTGATATTATCAATGCGTTGCTCAAGAAAGGGGCGCGGGTGAAGGCGTACGACCCGGTTGCGATGTCGCGGGCCGAAGAGTTGTTGCCGATCGTGACCTTTACCGCGACCGCCTACGACGTAGCCAAGGATGCCGATGCCTTGCTGCTCGTCACCGAGTGGAATGAGTTTAAGCAATTGGATTGGCAGCGGATCAAGCGCTATATGCGCCAGCCGGTGGTGATCGACGGCCGTAATCTTTACGATCCACGCGAGATGCGCAGTCTTGGCTTTACCTACTGGGGTGTCGGTCGCGGCGAGGCGCCGGTGACGTTGTGGGAAGAAGCCACGAATATTGGTGATTAATCAGGGGAAGCATCCTGCCGGGTGTTTCCATCGGGTAGCGCCGCACGGCTGTGCGGCGCTACCGTTTTTTGCCCCCAACACCCCATCCATTGCGTCGCCACATCCAAATCGCGTTACAATACGCCATGTATTCGGTTCAGACGCATTGAGGAGGCTCGCGATGAGCGATAATCGCCGCAGTCGCATGATCACCGAAGGCCCGCAGCGTTCGCCCAACCGGGCAATGTTGCGCGCGGTCGGGTTTGGCGACAACGATTTTACCAAGCCGATTGTGGGAATAGCGAATGGCCACAGCACACTGACGCCGTGTAACTCGGGGCTAGGTGCGCTCGCTGCGCGGGCGGAAGAGGCCATTCGCGCCGCCGGCGGCATGCCGCAGATTTTCGGCACGATTACCGTTAGCGATGGCATCTCGATGGGCACCGAAGGCATGAAGTATTCGCTAGTCAGCCGTGAGGTGATCGCCGATTCGATTGAAACGGTGGTCAATGCCCAACGGATGGACGGCATTCTTGCGGTGGGTGGCTGCGACAAGAACATGCCCGGCGCTTTGATCGCAATGGCCCGGCTTGATATTCCGGCCATCTTCGTCTATGGCGGCACGATCAAACCCGGCCACTACAAAGGCCGCGACTTGACCATCGTCAGCGCGTTTGAGGCGGTCGGTGAATACAGCGCCGGCCGGATCGACGAGCACGAACTGCTTGAGATCGAGCGCCACGCTTGTCCCGGCGCCGGTTCGTGCGGTGGTATGTATACCGCCAACACGATGTCGTCGGCGATTGAAGCGTTGGGTCTCAGCCTGCCCGGCTCTTCAACGATGGCCGCCGAAGACGAAGAGAAGGCGATCAGCGCGGCGCGCTCAGGCGAGGTGCTGGTGGAAGCAATCCGGGCCAATCGCACCGCTCGCCAAATGATCACCCGCAAATCGCTTGAGAATGCGATTGCGGTGATTATGGCGCTAGGTGGTTCGACCAACGCGGTGTTGCATATGCTGGCAATTGCCCATGCCGCTGATGTGCCGCTGACCATCGATGATTTCGAGACCATCCGCCAGCGCGTGCCGGTGCTCTGCGATCTGAAGCCGTCGGGCCGCTACGTGGCTACTGATCTGCACCGGGTGGGTGGGGTGCCGCAGGTGATGAAGATGCTGCTCAACGCTGGCCTCATCCACGGCGATTGCATGACGATTACCGGCCAGACGATCGCCGAAGTGCTGGCCGATGTACCCGACGAGCCTCCGGCTGGTCAGGATGTGATCCGGCCGTTCTCGCAGCCGATCTACGAGCAGGGCCATCTGGCCATTTTGCGTGGCAATCTGGCCGAAGAGGGTTGCGTCGCCAAGATTACCGGCATCAAGCAGCGCTGCATTACCGGCCCGGCGCGCGTCTTTGACGCCGAAGAGGAGTGCCTTGAGGCGATCTTGAGCGGGAAGATTAAGGCCGGCGATGTGGTCGTGATACGCTATGAAGGGCCGAAGGGTGGCCCCGGTATGCGCGAGATGCTAGCGCCGACCTCGGCGATCATTGGCGCTGGGTTGGGTGATAGCGTTGGCTTGATCACCGACGGTCGCTTCTCTGGCGGTACCTACGGCTTGGTCGTTGGTCATGTTGCGCCGGAAGCGGCGGTGGGAGGTACGATCGCGCTGGTTGAAGAGGGCGATAGCATTACTATCGATGCCGATGCCCGTCTCTTGCAGCTCAACGTTTCCGACGAAGAGCTGGCCCGGCGGCGAGCGGCGTGGCAACCGCGTCCGCCGCGCTATACCCGCGGCGTGCTGGCCAAATATGCTAAACTGGTCTCCTCGGCCAGCCTCGGTGCGGTGACTGACCGGTTTAGCGAGTAAGGCCAACCCCGGTAGGAGTCGCCTCGCCGGGCGGCTCCTACCCGTCACCGGGCGCGTATCCGCCCCACCCAATCACTCCGTTGGGCGCATAGCTCAACAATGCGTGCAACGCCGGATCGGTGAGGTTGATCAAGGTTGGGGCGGTGCTGCACAGCATCGGCAACCCCAACGCCTTCAGCCATTCATCGTCGTCGAGAGCGGCGGGCGGGCGCGGGCCAGTGTGGTCGGTGATCACCGCGAGATCGCAGCGGTCGAAGGGCAACCCTTCCCGCAAGAGACTATTGGTGTCAAATCCGATCACCAACGCCGGGCAAGCAGGATCGGCCAGCGCCGCGAGCACGGCTGCTCGATCAGCGTGATCAAGCGCGCGGGCTTGGTAACTGGCGGCTTGCTCGGCGACGGCGTAGCTGCGGTAGCGTTCGCCGGTGACGGCCACAATCGGGATACGGCCCAATTGCGACCACGGCGGTTGCAGATCAGGCGTGGCCCGCAGATCAGCCACCGTCACCGTCCGGCTTCGTTCGCCGTACCCCAGCAGCAAGCGTCTATCGGGCAATACCGTGGCCGGCAAATCGCGCCGGCGGGCATTCGCGATCAGTTGCAGTGCAGCGACCGGCAACGCCTGCGCTTGGCGGCGGTCGCGCAACGCCAGCAGCGGCTCGTCGGGATCCCACCTCTCGTCACCGGTGAGCTCGGCGTTTATGCCGTCGATCACATATTGGCATAATTCAGCGCCGAACTCCGGTTCGTTGGTCGTAAAGAGGGCGCTCAGCAGCACATCGCCGGATCGCGGTTGCGCCGTGACGTGTAGATGGGCGATGACTAGCCCGATCGCTAGCGCGCCGCCTTTGATGGCGCTGCGGAGCCGTTCGCTGTGGTCGGCGTTAGCGCTGGCCCGCAAGACCACGCTGGGTTGCGGGCGGTAGATGTTGGGGCCGTGCAGTGCGGCGAGTTGGACAATGGTGATTGGTCGCTGCATACGTGTGTATCCCGTAAGGCGAAACACCGTCGGGCGATAGCAGGTTGCAATGCGGTTAGGTTTGATTAACCATACAATCCCTTGGCGCCTTTGGATGCTGGTATATTGGGGGAGCCGCACCGCCGTACGGCTCTACCTGCGCGCCTTATGATACCACTGTTGCACCAACCCTACTTGGCGTGCATTCGCCATGCCCTGCTCGCCGCAACTCCCGCTGGCGCGCGCGTTGCGATCGACGTTGGCTGCGGCGATGGTTCCAAAACCCTGTGGCTGCGCGAGCGATGCGCCCCTGATGCGCTGCTGATTGGTATTGACCGCGATGCCGCCGCGTTGCGGGCAGCGCCGGCCTTGGCCGCCATCGCCGGCGACGCC
>NZ_DAOTWH010000213.1:0-32567 GCF_034435895.1 Chloroflexus sp. | reverse complement strand
GCTGCGTTGCAGCGCAGCGCGGTGGCGGAAGCGGCGGAAACTGCCGAGACCGAAGTGGCTGAGATCGAGAAGTAGGTTGTTCGTTTGGCCCGGCCCCTTCGCTCGCACTGCGGGGGAAGGGGCGGGATATATAGCCGTAAACGTCGCCGGTAGCAAGGAATAGCCACGAAAAGACACAAAAGGCACGAAAAAGTCACTCAGCGTATAGATCAGCAGAGACGGCCAACGGGCCGTCTCTGCTAGATTCTGCCGGCTTGCTGTTTTACATTTACAATTCCAAGCCGCCATCAACCGGCAATACCTCGCCGGTGATAAAGCTCGACTCGTCGGAAGCAAGGAAGAGGTAGGCGTACGCCATATCTTCAGCGGTACCCAAGCGGCGGAGCGGTGTGCGGCCCTTGAACTCATCGAGCACCTTTTCGGGCACGTGCGAGATCATCTCGGTCTGGGTAAAGCCGGGAGCAACGGCGTTCACGCGGACGCCGCTCGGCCCAAACTCGCGCGCCCACGTCTTGGTCATCCCGATCACGCCGGCCTTCGAGGCGACATAATTGGTCTGGCCGAAATTACCGTTAAAGGCGACGATCGAGGCGGCGTTGATGATCGAGCCTTTGCCCTTTTCGAGCATAATCGGCACGACATACTTGGTGCAGAGCCAAACGCCCTTCAGATTGACATTTATCACCGCGTCGAACTGCTCTTCGGTCATCTTGATCATACGCGCATCACGGGTGATGCCGGCGTTATTGACCAAGATATCAATCGTGCCAGCCCACTCCACCACTCCTTTGACCATTGCTTCCACCGAAGCAGCCTGCCCGACATTCACCACAAACGCCTTGGCCTCGCCGCCGGCTTCGACGATCGCATTTGCCGTCGCGGTAGCGGCCTCTTCGTTAATATCGGCCACTGCAACCTTCGCGCCCTCTTTACCGAACAGCAACGCTGTGGCGCGCCCAATGCCCTGCCCGCCGCCGGTAATGATCGCCACTTTTCCGCTCAGACGCATAGCCTTCTCCTTCCAGCCTTACAACGAGATCGAGCGTAGCAGACGTCGTTCATCAATGAAATGGAGACAACAAGAGGGCTAGGCATCGTCGTATTAGTTACGACGATGCCAATCACGAAACGAACCTACCGATCGGGAATGCTAATTGCTACGTTCGCTCAGCCACGCTTCCATCATTGGCCAAGCACGCTTGCTCGCGCCGCTGCCGACCATAATCCCGATATGGCCGCCCTTAAGTTCGATCAGCTTCTTATCCTTGCTGCCGACCCGATCCATGATCGAGCGTGACTGGCAATTGGGCACGATGTGATCCTTATCGGCGATCACATTAAGCAGGTTGGCCTTGATGTTGGCGAGATCGACGATGCGACCTTCCATCATCAGCTTATTTTCCATAAGCCGGTTCTCACGGAAGAACTCGACCACCCACTGGCGGAACGCGGCGCCGGGGAAATCGACGTTATCGGTCACCCACGTATTCATCGCCAGCCATGCCTCGACCACCGCCGGATTGTCAAGGTTATCCCACAGCTTGAGGTAGGTGCCGATATAATTCTCGACCGGCTTGAGCATCTTATTCCCGTACTCAATCACGGTCGAGGGCACATTACCAAACTGGCGCACCAGCTCATCGACGTTGTAGTACTCGGTATTGAGCCAGCGGCTGAAAGTGCTGCCCTCTTTGTCGCTGAAGTCGATCGGCGCGGTCAGCAAGATCAGATTGCGCAAGCCATCATCGGGGCGCATAGCGGCGTAGATGGTGACGATGGTGGCGCCGATGCACCAGCCGAGCATGGTAAACTCACGCTTCTTGCTATGGCGCTGCATTGCGCGCACGGCGCGGGGCAGGAACTTAAGCGAGAAATCCTCGAAGTCGTAACCGGCGTCTTCGGGACCGGGGGTGCCCCAATCGAGCAGATAGACCTCGTAGCCGTGGTGGAGCAAATACTCGACGAAGCTATTGCCGGGGCGCAGGTCGAAAATATACGGCCGGTTGATCAACGCAAACACCAGCAGGATCGGCACCGCCTTGCGCTGTTCCGGGGGCACCTGCGGATAATAGTGGTAGAGGCGCATTTTATTGAGCGCCCAAATCTGTTCCTTCGGCGTCTGACCGACAGCGACCTTAATGCGATTGGTCGCAAGGCGAGCAGCCATATCGCTGCTCTTGGTGGTGCGTTCAATTTCTTTCAACAACTGCTCGGTCATCCGCTCGAGATCGATCGGCGCGGCATCTGAACTAGTCATGGTCAAACACTCCTACTCTTTCTCTTCGGTCGTCGCCTTACGGGCACGAGCAGCCGGGCGGGAGGCGGCAATGGCGTTCAGTTGCGCTTCGATCGCGCTGAGCCGGTCGCCGATGAAGCTGACATCAGCCGGCGCCGGCGCGCCAGCCGTAGCCAGTTGGCGCACGAGATCGGTCAATTCATCGAGTTGCACTTGCATATCGTCAAGCCGGAACTCGATGTTAGTCAGCCGGCTGGCCAACGATACCACCTCGCTGCGCGACGGCATCTGGGCTTGGGCCAGATACCGTTCCATATATTGCTGAACTGCCTGTTGGACCGGGCCGGAGACAGCGAGCAGCGCGTCGAGTTGCGCGCCAATCGCCTGCGAGAAGGTTTCCGTGTTGACCATTGCGGTCAGGCTCTTCGCCCATGCGTCGAGGCTGGCGTCGCGCCATGCCCGCCACGTACCGATCGGGTCGTTTGGGTCGAAGCCATTCGGAGGCTGAGTCATTGCCTATCTCCTTTGACGGCGCGCCATCAAGGCGCGTTGAGATGCGCGGTTCTTTCCATAGGGTAGTAAGCGTAGTTACAGCATGGTTACATATAGTATACATTTGCTCTTGACATGATGCAGTGAAGCTATCTATACTAAGGGTTGAGAGTATTTAGAAGATTGGCTAACTATCTATGGAACAAGCCATCACCCGCACGCTTCACGCCTTGTCGGATCCGACCCGGCGGGCGATTCTCCAGATGCTGAACGAGCGCGACATGACGGCGGGCGAGATTGCGGCGCGGTTTGCGATCTCGGCGCCGAGCGTATCGCACCATCTCAGCGTGCTCAAGGCGGCGGATCTGGTCACTGCCGAGCGGCATGGCCAGCACATGATCTATCACCTGAATGCCACCGTGTTACAAGAGGTATTGAGTCTTTTGCTGGATCTGTTTAAGGTCGGCGCAGATGCCGATACACAACGAAAGGAGGGCGGCCATGCGTAATTTGCGGTTCATGATTGTCATCACGGCGCTGATGTGGGTGTTTGGCGCAGTGATGCTGCCCTTCATCCCTGATCCAGCGCCGATCCATTGGAATGCCGCCGGTGAGATTGATGGCTATGGCAGCCCGTGGTTTGTCGCCTTCTTCCCGCCGGCGATCGCTACGTTGATGGCCGCACTCGCGCCGCTCTTGCCGCGGATCGATCCGCGCGGGCAGGGGTATGTCGCCTTTGCTCGCACCTACGCTCTGATTATGAACAGCGTCATCCTGTTCTTTGCGGCAATGCATCTGATCACGGTCGGGGTAGCGGTAGGATGGCCGATCAGCGTGCCACGGCTGATCAGCATTGGGGCGGCGCTGCTGATTGCGGTCTTAGGGAACGAGTTAGGGCGAGTGACGCCAAACTACTTTGTCGGCATTCGCACGCCGTGGACACTGGCCGATCCGGAGGTGTGGCGGATCACGCATCGGGTAGGTGCGCGCTTGTTCGTAGCCGGCGGCTTGGCGTCGGCGTTAGTCAGCCTGTTTGTGCCGGAACATTGGCTGTTTGCGACCAGTTTTCCATTAATCATTGTGCCGGTGTTGGCGACCATCCCGTATTCGTACATTGTATGGCGGCGGCTGCACCGGGCCGGCTAGCCGTGAAAGGAAACCCTGATGGCTGCGCTGAATTGGCGTGGGTTAGGCTGGTTTGTTGGTTTAAGCGTGGGCTTGGGGTGGTTGTGCTGCGCGCCGTTGTGGCTAAGCGAGACTGGTCTGGCCAATCCGCTGGCGTTGCCGCTGATGCTGGCGATGATGTTCACGCCGGCATTGGCGACGTTGATCGTGACGCGCTGGATCAGCCCGCCGCCGGTAGGGATCGTGAAAGCGACCGGGTTGGGGATCGGCAAAGGCCGGCGCTGGGGCTGGCACTGGCTGTTTGCATGGACGGTACCCGGTCTCATCATGGTCATTTCACCGTTTTTCAGCGCATTGTTCGGCGTCTACGATCTCGATCTGTCATTGTCGGGATTCCGCACCTTGCTCAACGCAGCGGGTGCGGGTGAAGCGCTGGCCAATATTTCGTTATGGCCGATTGTGATTGCGCAATTAGGGGTGGCATTGGTCGTCGGGCCATTGCTCAACGCTGCGCCGGTGTTTGGCGAAGAGTGGGGCTGGCGGGGCTACCTGTTGCCGCAGTTATTGCCGCTCGGCCAATGGCCGGCGCTGATCATCAGCGGCGTGATCTGGGGCGTGTGGCACGCGCCGATCATCCTGCTCGGCTACAACTACCCGACCAATCCGGCGCTTGGCGTGGTGATGATGACCGTGTTTTGTGTGTTGGTTGGCATCATACTAGGTTGGACGCGGCTAGCGACGGGGAGCGTTTGGCCGGCAGTGATCGGGCATGGCAGCATCAATGCCTTTGGCGGCGCGATTGCGCTCTTTGCCCGCGAAGGGGCAACGGTTGACACGATCTGGGCGACGGCGCTGGGCATCACCGGTTGGCCGCTCTGGGTGGCGGTGATCGCTATCCTTGTGCTGAGCCGGCAGTTGCCGGTGGCCGATCCGCCGGATGCCCAACCATTACGTAATACCTTAGCGGATCGGGCGGCAGTACGTGTACCCCTGTGATGAACTTTTATCAGGTTCGTTGCTCAGGCATTGTAGAGCTGATGGAAAGTTGGTATAGTTGCAGGAGCATGTTTAGATGCTCCTGCAACTTTCTTAAAATGAAAGATTTTTAATCCTTGCATCTTAAGATTTTTGTGAATATAATAACTATTTTGGTTTGAGAAAAGTTTAAAAATAATAAAAATGGACATTTTCTTTTTGAATATTGACAATTTCACCCTTTGGGTACTATAATAAACTTGTTGATTGGTAAAAAATTGTTAATCATGGTAAATTTAAGGATTGCAAAACATGATGCGACGGCAAAGTTTGTTCCTTCCCAGCTCCTGCCGGCTCTATCATCGTTTGATCCTCTTCATCACACTCACTGCATGGACGGTAGGAATGGTTGCGTGTGGTGCATCAGCGGTGCGGCCCGCTACCATTCACTTTGAGCGGAGCGGCGGTTTTGTTGGAATTGATGATCGCTTGACTATCGATCTGTCAACCGGCATAACCCGTTTACAGCGGGGTAAAGAGGTGATCACCGCTACATTGAATGCCGAACAGCGTTCACATCTTGCCACGCTTGTCGCTGCGATCGATCTTGCCAGTCTTGCAGCGATGCCATCATCTCCCAACCAATGTTGTGATTTCCTGAGCTATCGAATTCAGATTGACGCTACAACCATTCAGGCGACGGATGCCGATCTTCCAGCTTCGTTGCAGCCCCTTGTGACAGAGTTGAATGCGATCATTACCGGCCTACATACACCGTAGATTGCAAGCTTGTCCGTACCAGAAAGGAGTGGGGTATGCGAAGGCGACGTCGCTTAACGTGGTCATGGTTAACGGCGATCGTACTGATCGTTTGGCAAGCAGCCGTGATCTTGGCGATCGCGCCGGCGGCGCACGGAGCGCCGTTGGCAGAACAACCGCAGCGTGTCTTTGTTGATGCTGTAGTGGCGCCACACCCGGCGCTTGCTGGAGCGCTACCGAGTGTCTCGATGAATGATCCCAAAACAGTAGCGCTAGACTTTCTCCGCGGGCCGGGTGCGAGCTTGGTCGCGATGGCCAATGATCTCAACTGGGTTCCATTGCGAAGTGAGCAACTTGATGATGTAACGGTGGTGCGAGTAGCGCAGTACAAAGGTACAGTGCCGATCTGGGGCGCAGATCTGGCGTTGCAGGTCACTGGCACTACGGTGCGCAGCCTAAGCGGCGCTTTTGTGCCAAGTGTGGCGGCTGACACTAAGCCGGCGCTCAATCTTGATGAGGCGGTGAAGATTGCCACGTTGGCGTTGCAAAATAATCCGCCGCGCCACGACGATGAAGAACTGGCGATGTTGGCGGAAGCGTTTGCGAAGCCACGGCTCGATGAGCATGAGTTGGTTTTCTTTAACCCGGCGCTCTTTGAGCTGGGTGACAGCGCCACGGCGCTCGCCTACCGGTTAGTGCTCACTGCGCCAGACGAAAGTGCGAGTGCGACGGTGGTAGTTGATGCGCTGACTGGCAAGGTTTGGCTGAGCTTCTCGAACTACCATAGCGGGAAGAATCGGATTATACGCGATGCGAACGGCTCAACGTCCACGACTGGCACGATCTGCTACACCGAGAGCGGCCCAGTGGGGACACCGCATCCTGATTGCGTGGCGGCGTTTGTTAATACCGGTCTTACCTACGATTATTTCTTCAACACCTTTGGCCGTGACAGCTTTGATAACGCTGGCGCGACGATGATCGCGGTTGTGCGGTACGGTACAGTGGCGAATGCTTTTTGGAATGGCTACGTTACAGCATTTGGCCCCGGTTTTGCGACGCGCGATGTGGTCGCGCATGAATGGTCGCATGCTGTCACCCAATACACAGCCGATCTGATCTACAACGGCCAATCGGGCGCGTTGAACGAGGCGTTTTCTGACGTGTTTGGCGCGATGGTTGATCGTGATGACTGGTTGATGGGTGAAGACACACCGATTGGCGCGTTGCGGAGCTTGGCTAATCCGCCAGCTTACAGACAACCTGATCGAGTGGGTAACTATGTTTGCACCACTAGCGATAATGGCGGTGTGCATATCAACAGCGGCATTCCCAACAAGATTGCCTATCTGATGTCTGATGGAGGAACATTCAATGGGCGCACTGTGACGGCCATTGGGCGTAACGCGACCGAACGGATCTTTTACCGGGCGCTCACTGCCTATCTCACATCGTCGGCCACGTTTGCCGATATGTACAACGCATTGCTCGCCGCAGCCGGAGCATTGTATGGCACGTCATCAACGCAGTACCAAAGTACGTTAAACGCAGCGCAGGCTGTTGAGTTGAATGTGTTGCCATCGTGTGGCGGCACGGCGACGCCCGATAGCTATGAGCCAGACAATGGATCAGCAACTGCCAAGCCGATCACAGTAAATGGTTCGGCGCAGAGCCACAATTTCCACGTCGCCGGCGATCAAGACTGGGTGACGTTTAATGCCGTGGGTGGGAACACTTATATCATTCAAACCAGCGGCTTGCAAAGCAACGCTGATACCGTGTTAGCGTTGTTCGGCAACAACGGCACGCTCCTGCTGGCGCAGAATGATGACTATGGCGGCACATTCGCTTCACGGATCAGTTGGTTGGCCACTGCTAGCGGGCCGTTGCATGTGCGCGTCACCCATTTTGCTAATCGGGGCGGCGTTAACACTGGCTACAACCTCACGGTTACCTCTGATTCATTGTCAACGACGCCTGATGCCTACGAGCCTGATAACACACTAAGTACGGCGAAGCCCATCACGATCGGTGGTGCAGCCCAACGCCACAATTTCCACGTGGCCGGCGATCAAGACTGGGTACGCTTTAGCGCAACGACCGGCAGCACCTACGTCGTCGAGACCCTCAATCTCGGTGCCGCGTCTGATACGGTGCTTGAGTTGTACGATGGCAGTGGCAACCGGTTGGCGTATAACGATGACTATGGCGGCACATACGCCTCGCGGATCCAGTGGTATACGCCGAGTGCAGCCAACCTATTCGTCAAAGTACGCCATTACAGTTCAGCTGCGTATGGCGCTGCTACAGTCTATGATCTGCGGGTGACGCTGATACCGTCGCCGGTGGGTGATAGTTATGAGCCGGACAACTCACTTGGCGCAGCGAAGCCGATTACCGTCAATGGTGCGGCGCAGACTCATACGTTCCATATTGCCGGCGATCAAGACTGGGTCTACTTCGATACTGTTGCCAGCAGCGCGTCCTATGTGATCGAGACCTTCAACCTCGCAGCCGGTAATGACACTGTACTTGAGCTGTACAACAGCAGCGGCGCCTTGCTAGCCTATAACGACGATTATAGTGGTTTAGCGTCGCGGATCGGCTTTACTGCCAGCAGCGCGCAACGGTTCTTTGTGAAGGTGCGGCATTACAGTAGCAGTGCTGGTCACAGTGGTCTACGCTATGATATACGAGTCACTGGGGTGTCCGCAACTACGCCAGATCCGTTCGAGCCGGACAATACGGCGGCCACGGCGCGGGCCATCACACCGGGGACGCTCGACGCACCAAATGTCACCCGCCATAACTTCCACGTGGCCGGTGATCAAGACTGGGTGCGCATTACGACAACCGCTGGCAATTTCTACCTCTTTGAGACGGCGAATTTAGACGATCGGGCCGACACGGTCATCACGCTGTTTGAGCCAAATGGCACAACAGTTATTGCTGAGAATGATGATGGCGGCGGCGGCTGGGCTTCGCGTTTGACATGGTATGCGCCTGCCGATGGCACGTACTATCTGCGGGTACGCCATTACAGCAGTGGCGTTGGTGGTGAACGCACCGGTTATGATTTACGGATCGGTGCCTATGGCACCTCGGCAACGCCTGATGCTTACGAACCGGACAATACGCTGGCCACGGCAAAACCGATCAGCGTTGGTGTGACGCAGCAGCACAACTTCCACGCGGCTGGCGATCAAGACTGGGTGTATTTCGATACTGTCAGTGGGATTGAATACACCATCACCACTAGCCATTTAGGTTCGCGGACTGATACGGTACTTGAGCTGTATAATAGCAGCGGCGCGTTGCTAGCTTCCAACGACGATTACAGTGGGTGGGCGTCGCGGATTATCTGGACGGCCACGGCAAACGGGCGATTCTTCGTCAAAGTGCGCCAGTACAATAGTAGCGTCTACGGGGCCAATACCGATTATCGCCTGAACTTGACGAGCGCTGCGCCTGATGCCTATGAGCCGGACAACACGCTTGCCACAGCGCGCCCAATCACAGTGAATGGCGCGGCGCAAACGCATACGTTCCATGTGGCTGGTGATCAAGACTGGATCTTCTTTGGCGCCACAGCAGGCTATAGCTACCGAATTGAGACGCTCAATCTGGCGTCGTGCAGTGATACCGTCCTTGAGCTGTACAACAGCAGCGGAGCGTTGCTGGCGTACAACGATGACGGCGGCGGCGGTTGGGCATCGCGGATTGATTGGGTTGCACCAAGCAGCGCCAATTTCTACGTCAAGGTTCGCCACTACAGTTCATCTGCGTATGGTGCTTGCACCGCCTACGATGTGCGGGTAACGAGCAGTGGCATAGTAGGAGACACCTACGAGCCGGATAATACGCTGAGCACGGCGAAGTCAATAACCGTCAACGGTGCGGCGCAACAGCGCAACTTCCACATTGCTGGCGATCAAGATTGGGGCTATTTTGACGTGAACGCCGGTCATCGCTACGTCATGCGGACATTCAATCTAGGGTCGTGCAGCGATACGGTGCTCGAACTGTACAACTCAGGCGGTGTATTGCTAGCGCAGAATGATGACGGCGGCGGCGGCTTAGCCTCACGCATTGACTACACTGCTCCGGCCAACGCGCGGCTCTACCTAAAAGTGCGGCATTACAATCCATCCGCGAGCGGCGCATGCACCCAATACGATCTTGAGGTCACTAGAACCTCACTGAACCCTGACGCTTACGAGCCTGACGATACGATGGCGCAAGCGCGCAGCTTCACCGTCAACGACGCCGGCCAAGACCATAACTTCCATAGCGCAACGGATGTGGACTGGAAGGTCTTTACTGCTGCCGGTGGTTTAACCTACACCATCTACACCTACAACTTGGGCGCTGAAGCTGATACCGTGCTTGAGTTGTACAACAGCAACGGTACGATGCTGGCCTACAACGATGACGGCGGCGGTGGTTGGGCTTCGCGAATCGTGTGGACGGCCCCATCCAGTGGCACCTTCTTCGTCAAGAGCCGGCCATACGGATCAACCGGCGGACGGCCTACCGCGACCTACTCGTTCCGCATTGTCACCGGTAGTACACTTAGTCAGTCCGAACCGGCCGGCCATTTGCCAGTGTCGCTGATCACGGTGCAGAACGAAGCGGTGAACGGCGATCAGTTGCGGTTGGTTGGGATCACGGTTGATGGAGTGCCGCAACCGGGGCAAGAGTTTACCACTCTTGTCCAAGCGGTAGGCCGGGTCGCGAGCTATAAGCTGGTCGTGACGCCGAAGAGCGATTTGGTTGAACTGTTAGCAATCGAGCCGCTCGATCCGGCTGGGCAATCGCTGGCTACAGGCGTATGGATGGCGCAGTCAGTAGGGGCTGGTGATCTATCCGTAACAACTGCATGGCAATCAGATCAACCGGCTACCCTTGTACGGTTGCGTTGGCGGTTGCGGGCAACGCTTGCCGAGAAGCAATTCGTGTTGCCGGTGCAAGTGCTGGCGACTGATGGCAACGGCGTCTTCTGGCAGAGCAGCATGCAGGTTGCCGTGCCAACCGTGGCCGGCTCGGCGAAGATCGACACGGTTGATCCGGTGATGCTCACAATCTCGTCTACTGCTACGCTCTCCCTCCGCGTGATTGGGCTGGAAGGCGAGCTGCCCAAGGCGTATCTGGTTGATCTCAACGGCCAGAACGAGCAACAGTTTGCTGCCATCGCGTATGCGCCGGGTTCGTCGGATACGCTCATTGCCTCGTTTGATCCGTCGTTCAAGCCGGGCATCTACAAAGTGCGGCTTGATTTGTCGAACGGCAGCCAACTCTTCTCGGAAACGGTGGTGCGCCTGCTTGCGCCGGGTGAGCGGGTGTACACCGTATACGTGCCGGCAACTTCGCGGTAGCAGGTATCATTTGCGGTTGAGGGAAGTCATGCGCGGCGGAGCAGGCAACTGCTCCGCCATCGTTATTCACCGCTCCGCAGGCGCACGATCTGGGCCGGCAGAGCAATCCCCTCGACGCGCATCCGTTCGCGCAGCCGCTTGATCAGCTCGTGGCGCAAGAGAAACTGGTCGGTAAAGCTCTGGCCGCGCAAGACGACCGTAAAGCGGATGCCTGAGGCATCAATGGTATTGAAGCGCACTAATGGCGCGAAGGTGGCGACGCCGCCGGGAGTTTCGGCCAGCACTGCCCGCGCAACTTCAAGCACAATTTCTTCAGTGCGAGCAAGATCGGCATCAACTCCGATGGCAAAATCCACCAAGACGGACAGTTCTGGTTCTGGCCGGCTGAAATTGGTCACGATTTGCGCAATCATTTGCGCGTTGGGAATAATAATGATATTGTTTGCCAATTGTCTGATGTAGGTGTCAGACCAGCGAATATCAGTGACAACTCCCTCTTCGCCAGTAGCGAGACGAATGAAATCGCCGGGCCGCACCCGATTAGAGGCGATAATTTGCACGCCGGCAAAAAAGTTGGCCAGCGGTTCGCGCAAGGCCAGCGTCAGGCCAAGGCTCGAACCGGCGATCACGGTCAGCAATGGCCCTAGCGGGACGCCATAGCTGACGAGCAGTGTGCCGCCAATCGCCAATGCCCCCAAACCACGCAGCAAGTTGTTGATCAGCGAGATGTTTCCAATCTGGCGATGGCGCAGATAGGTGTCGATAAGATTAATGAACAGCCGCACAATAAAGACGGTAATCGCCAACACGATGGCGAGATCGAACGCTGGTTGCCAAGCGGCCAATGTGGCGGCGTCGATGAACGGGCCAGAGAAGAAACGTAGTGCGATCACCAGTGACCAGAAAGTAAACTGGCCGCCCAGCGCAATCGCGATTGACTCGATCACGATCCGGTTGCGAGCCTCAGCCCACCGCCGCACGCGCGGGCGCACCAGCCAGTCAAGGATCAGACCCGCCAGCAATGTGAATGCGATCAGGGCAATCGTTGCAGTGCCATTGATTTCGTTTGTCGTCATAGCCGTATTATACTTGATGAATTGGCAACTGAAGGTTATCGCTCACGAGCTACACCATGCACTGGCCGGGATGTTGCTTGCCCAGCCGCGCAATGCCGGCATGCGTTCGTGATAGACTACTGATGCACATGCGCTATGAGCAGTGTTGCAAGGTTGATGATGAACCTTGAGCGGAATAGACGTGGAGTGCGGCAGTTTGATTACCGCACTCCACAATGGTTGCATGATCCCGTAGCATCCTGCAACGAGCATCGTGGCAAGGTTGATGCTTGACGTGCTGTACCCATTCGTGGCGCTGTGCGGCATGGAGTGCGGCAGTTTGATTACCGCACTCCACAATGGTTGTATGATCCCGTAGCATCCTGCAACGAGCATCGTGGCAAGATTGATGCTGGATGTGCTGTACCCATTCGTGGTGCTGTGCGGCATAGAGTGCGGCAGTTTGACTGCCGCACTCCAAAATGATTCGCAGTGTTCATGGATGCGTTAGCCAATAGCATATTACCACAGTATCCATTGTTCGATAGTCATAGATCTTATTGCCAAAGGTATTTTCATGGATGATCAACAACGCCTCAATGACCTTCGCCGCATGCAAACATTCGCCACCGGCCTGTTAGTCTTGGCCGGCATCGTCTTTGTGCTGGCCAGTATCTGGCGTGATGCCGCGCCGTGGGTGCCGTTTGTGCGCGCCTTTGCCGAAGCGGCTATGGTTGGCGCATTTGCCGACTGGTTCGCGGTTACTGCTCTTTTTCGCCACCCGTTAGGCTTGCCGATCCCGCATACCGCAATTGTGCCGGCGCGCAAAGCCAGCATTGCGGCTGGCTTTGGCCGGTTTATCGAAACCAACTTTCTCAACCCCGATCAGATCATCGCATGGATCCGGCGGCACGATCCGGTCAGCCGGCTAGCCCATTGGTTGCGCGATCCCAAGCGGGGGGAACAGGTGGCTGATGTGGTGGTCGAGGCGTTGGGCGGATTATTACGTGTGGTTGACGATGATGATGTAAGCCAAGCGCTGGCGCGCGGCCTTAATCAGCGCTTGGACACGATCCCGGCGGCGCCGCTAGCCGGACGATTGCTTGGTGTTTTGGTGACTGGCGGGCGCCAGCGCGATGCCTTGATGCAGTTGATACAATTGCTGGCCGAGGTGATTGCCAGTAACGAAACGGAAATCCGCCGCCGCATCGCTGGTGAGTTGCCGGTATGGGTGCCGCGGATTGTCGATCAACGCATCTACGAGCGGTTGTTGGAAGGGATTCAACGGCTGTTGCGCGAGTTGCGTGAAGACCCCGACCATCCGCTCTACCAGCAGTTTACCGCCTTGATCGATCGCTGGATCGTTGATCTGCAATTCGATCCGCAGGTGCAACAACAAGGAGAGGCATTAAAGCGAGAGGTACTGGCGCATCCGGTGGTGCGCGAGCTTGCGCAAGCAAGCTGGCGTGATCTCAAACTTACCTTGCTGAGCCAGAGCGTCTCTCCCTCGTCACCGCTGCGCCGCTCGATAACTGAGGCTATCGCGCGATTTGCCGATCTGCTTGAGCACGATCCCGAATGGCGCGCGAAGGTCGAGCATTGGGTGATGGCAGCGGTAGCGGCACTAGTGCGCCGGTATGGGCACGCGATCGGCGAGTTTGTGACGCAGACGGTCAATGGCTGGGATACGGCGGAAGTGACGCGCAAGATCGAGTTGCAGTTTGGGCGCGATCTGCAATTTATCCGCATTAATGGTACTATTGTAGGCGGATTGGTCGGATTGATTATTTACAGCGTGTCGTTGCTGTTTACGTAAGCGAGCGATGGCGCTCGGCGCGCGAGGAGGCGTTGTATGAGCAAGCAGAGCAAACAGACCACGATCGACGGCCAGCGGCTGCATCCTGAAAGCTTGATGATGAGCTACGGCTATGTGCCGGCGCTGTCGGAAGGCGCGATCAAGTGTCCTATTTTTCAAACCTCAACCTTTGTCTTTCAAACGGCGGAAGAGGGCAAAGCCTTCTTCGAGCTGGCCTACGGCTTACGCCGCCCCCACGAGGGTGAAGAGATTGGGCTGATCTATAGCCGGCATAATAATCCCGATCTCGAAATTCTCGAAGATCGGCTGACACTCTGGGATCAAGCTGAAGCAGCGGCGGTGTTTGCCAGCGGCATGGCGGCGATTACCACGACTCTGCTCACCTTCCTGCGACCCGGCGACGTGATTGTCCATAGCGAGCCGGTCTATGGCGGCACCGATTATCTGCTCAAGCACGTTCTGCCGGCCTTTGGCATCCGGCGGTACGGTTTTGTATCGGGTGTCTCACCCGAACAGGTCGAGACCCAACTCCGGCGAGCCGGGTTATTCGATGCGGTGGGGATGATCTACCTCGAAACGCCGGCCAACCCGACCAACGCGCTGGTGGATATTGCCGGGTTTGCGGCGCTGGCCAAACGGGCGCCGCGCCGGGTGTTGACGGCGGTCGATAACACCTTCCTCGGCCCGCTCTGGCAGCATCCGCTAGCGCACGGCGCCGATCTGGCGCTCTATTCGGCGACGAAGTACATTGGCGGGCACAGCGATGTGATCGCCGGTGTCTGTTTGGGCAGCCGTGAACTGATCGCGCAGGTGAAAGGCATGCGCACGATTATGGGTACGATGGCAGGTGCGCATACTGGCTGGTTACTTTTGCGTTCGTTGGAAACGCTCAAGGTGCGGATGGAAGCGCAACAGGCCGGCGCGCGGCGGGTGGCCGATTTTCTTGCCAACCATCCTAAGGTTGAGCGGGTCTACTATTTGGGGCATCTCACGAGTGATGATCCGCAGTACCATATCTACCGGCGGCAGTGTGCCGGGCCGGGGGCGATGATCTCGTTCGACCTGCGCGGCGGTGAAGCGGAGGCGTTTCGCTTCCTCAACCATCTGCAACTGATCCATCTGGCGGTGAGTTTGGGCGGCACCGAGTCGCTGGCCGAGCATCCGGCGACGATGACCCATGCCGATGTTGACCCTGAAGAACGGATCGAGTTTGGGATTGGCCCCAATATGGTGCGCCTGTCGGTTGGGGTCGAGCATCCTGATGATCTGATCGCCGATCTGAACCAAGCTCTGCGAGCTGTTTGATAGTGAACAGATTGATCTTGCCAAGGTGACAAATTTCACATTTGCGAGCTTGACAGGAAGGGATGGTCGCCTCATCATGCTCAGTGTGTACGCGCGTTCATTTGTATTGGTGAATGGTTGTGTTTGCAGATGATCTCCTCATCATTGCACCAATGCCCTAGTGTGGTGTTTCCGCAGATGAGTGCAGCGATCTACACGGTCGGAGAAAGTTGCCTGTTATAGCGCGTGCGAGCCGGGCTACGGTTGCATCACGCGCGGCCAGAGAAATGAGGTGATCGTTATCGACGCCCAGCCCCGTTCGACAGCAGAAGACCATCTGCGCGCAGTTGTAAGCCATGACGCTGATGGCGCGATCATTGTCGATCACAGTGGGGCAGTGCGTTTCCTCAACAGTGCTGCCGAGCGGTTGTTGAATCGTCATGGCGCCGAACTGCACGGCCAGATATTTGGCTTTCCGCTAGTAGTCGGCGAACGAGCGGAAGTTGAGGTGTTGCGTCCTGATGGCGAATTTGCCGTTGCCGAGATGCGGGTCTTGTCAATCGTGTGGGAAGGTCAAGATGCGTTTTTGATTACGTTGCGCGATGTGACCTTCGAGCGACGGGCCGAAGCGGCGCTGCGGGAAGCAGAGGCATTTAGTATTGCGATTCTCAATTCGCTGACTAGCGAAATTGTGGTACTGGATAAGCAAGGCAAAATTGTGGCGGTCAATGAAGCGTGGCTCCAATTTGGCCGTGAAAACGGGATTACCGATCTCGCGTCGATCAGCGTCGGCGCTGATTACTTTACGGCCTGCGCGGCAGCGGGGCCGGGCACCGGCGGCCCGGAAGCGTTGCAGGGGTTGAAGGCGGTTCTCTCAGGTGAACTGGCCGAATTCACGTATGAATATCCCTGCCCCGGCCCGCAGGGCATGCGCTGGTTTGCCTTGCGAGCAGTGCCGTTGCGGGGGGCGCGGCAGGGGTTAGTCGTGGCGCACAACGATATTACCGACCAGCGTCGCGCTGCCCAAATTGCCGCCGAAGCCGAGATGTTGCGTGAACAGGTACGCCAAATGGAACGCGAGCTAATCTCGGTGGAGGCGATCTCACGGCCTGATGAGATGGTGCGTTCGTTGACTGCGCCGTTGCGCCAGCGCGCGCCCGATCTGTTTAGCTACGGGTTGGAACGGTATGGCGCATTACTCGAAGAGGCGTTGTACAGCCGTGTGCATCGCACCCCGGCGCCATCGCGGTCACTGCGCGAATTGGGCGAATGGTTTGGTTCGATTTGGGCGGCGCCACGTGATCTGATCGAGGTGCATTTGCAAGCGATGCGTGATCGCAGCCAACATAATACGCCCAAGAAGTTGCAAGCATACTTTGAAGAAGGACGCCTGCTTCTCCTAGAATTAATGGGTCATCTAGCATCGTATTATCGATCAATGGCGGCTGGTGAATTATCTTTCCGTGATTCAGAGTAGCGGCGACTGAAACTGTTGCCGGGACGAACAGACTGTGAGCAAGATTGTTTTGCATCTCTATATCGCTGGCCAGACACCACGCGCCGAACGGGCGATTAGTACGCTTCGCCGGATGATCGAGCAGGAGTTGGCCGGCTATGAATGTGAGTTGACCATTATTGATGTGCTTGCCGATCCGCAGCAGGCCGAGAATCAAAAGATCTTGGCGACGCCGACCTTGATCAAGAGTTCGCCGACACCTTACCGGCGGGTGATTGGCGACCTGTCGAGCGTTAGTGATTTGTTGAATGTCTTGAATCTACCGCCACAATCTTGAGACGTTCTTGCCTCTGTGCAACCAATAAGGAGAACGCAGGTGTGCGCTGATCAGATCGAACGGCTTCCTACCGGAATCACCGGCTTTGACCATATCGCCAACGGTGGCTTGCCCAAAGGTCGGACGACCCTTGTGTCAGGTACAGCCGGTAGCGCGAAGACGGTCTTTGCGGCCCAGTTTTTGGCGGCTGGCATTAAGCTGGGCGAGCCGGGTGTATTTGTGACGTTTGAAGAGACGCCGGAAGCCTTGCGCCGCAATATGCTGGGGTTTGGCTGGGATATTGCCCGCTGGGAGGCTGAGGGGAAATGGGCCTTTGTCGATGTGTCGCCGCAACCCGAAGAAGAGCTGGTTGAACTTGGATCGTACGATCTCGGTGCGCTGCTGGCGCGCATCGAGCATGCCGTGCGGAGTATCGGCGCGATCCGGCTGTCGATGGATTCGCTCGGCGCGATCTTTACGCGTCTGAATGATTCGCGGGTGGTGCGTAACGAATTGCTCCGGATTGTCAGCACGCTGCGCCGGTTAGGAGTGACCGCCGTGCTGACCGCCGAGCGCACGCAGGAGTATGGTGAAATTGCGCGCTATGGCGTCGAGGAATTCGTTTCGGATGACGTGGTGATCCTGCGCAACCTGCTCGAAGATGAGAAGCGTCGGCGCACGGTTGAGATTCTCAAGTTCCGCGGCACCTCGCACCAGAAGGGTAGTTTCCCCTTCACCGTCATTCCCGGCGAGGGCATTCACGTGATCCCGCTCTCGGCGATCGAGCTGAAACAACGCTCGTCGAGCGTGCGCACCACGTCGGGCAATGCCGAACTCGACCGCATGTGCGGCGGTGGTTTCTTCCGCGATTCGATCGTGCTGGTGAGCGGCGCGACCGGCACTGGCAAGACGTTAATGGCGACCACGTTTATGGCCGCCGGCGTGCGCCAAAACGAGCGCTCACTGCTGTTTGCCTTTGAAGAAAGCCGCGACCAGCTCTTCCGCAACGCGATCGGCTGGGGGATCGATTTCGAGCAGATGGAACGCGATGGCCTGCTGCGCGTGATCTGCAACTACCCCGAAGTGACCAGCCTCGAAGATCAACTGATCTTTATGAAAGCCGAAATTGATCGCTTCCGCCCGCAACGGGTGGCGGTTGACAGTCTCTCGGCGCTGGAACGGGTGGCGACGATTAAGGGCTTTCGCGAGTTTGTGATTGGCCTGACCTCGTTCATCAAGCATCAAGAGATGGCCGGTCTCTATACTGCGACAACGCCAACCTTGCTCGGCGGTTCGTCAATTACCGAAGCGCATATCTCAACGATCACCGACTCGATCATTCTTTTGCGCTATGTCGAACTGTTCGGCGAAATGCGTCGCGGGTTGACCGTCCTCAAGATGCGCGGATCGAGCCACGATAAAGATATTCGCGAATTTACCATTGATAATCGTGGCATGCATATTGGCCGTCCCTTCCGCAATATCTCTGGTATCTTGTCAGGGCAGTTTACCCACATTACGCCGAGCGAAATTGACCGGCTGAGCGCGATGTTCCGCGATGAAGAGGGTGATGAACCCGCCAGAGATACTGCGCCAACCAATTAATTTGTAACCTTTCAGTGGCACTGGCTGGGTGTGAGGGAGATTGCCACAGTGCAGCATGATACTTCTGTTTCCGAACCACGCAGCACTGCTGATCGTCCGGCGCCATATCCTGATCAACGATCGTTGCAGGCAATTGTGGCCAATAATACAAATGCCCTGCTTGTGCTCGATCTCGCCGGTACGGTGCTTTTTGCCAATGAAGCTGCGCTGCGTCTGTTTGGCCGGCAAGCCGATCAGGTGCAGGGCAGTCCGTTTGGTTTTCCCCTTCAACCGGGCTTGACGGTCGATGCTGAAATCGTGCGCCCTGATCACTCGGTGGTAATCGTTGATTTGCGGGTTGAGCCGATTGAATGGGATGGCTCGCCGGCAATGTTAGCAATACTCCACGATATTACCGAACGCAAACAGGCCGAGCAGTTGCTGATCGAAACCCAGCAATTGCTCCATTCGGCGCTCGATGCTCTGCCGTCGGCAATTGCCATTCTTGATCGGTATGGGCAGGTGTTGGCTGCTAATGTGCGTTGGTTGCAACTCGGCCCACTGCTCGGCGTCGAAGCGATCGACTGCACGGTCGGAGCATCGTTTCTGGCCGCTTGCCAGCTTGGGGTAGGGCCGGCAGTGGTGGTTGCAGCGGCGATCGAGCAACTGCTAGCCAGTGAGCTGGAACGCTATGAAGGCGAGTTTGCCGCAGTCACGCATAGTCGCTGCTGGCTGGCGGTACGCGCAGTGCGGTTTGGGGCCGGCGAGCGGGTGCGGGTCGTGATGATGCTGGAAGATGTATCGGCCCGCTACCAAGCCGAGCAGATCAGTCTAGCGCACCGGCGGGTGCTTGAGTTGATCGCCCGCCAGTACGATCTCAGAACGATTACGCGTGAGATGTTGCAGTTGCTCGGCGAGCAGATGACGGATTTAGTCTATGCGGCATATGTGGTGCGTTCGGTAGCGGTCTTCGCGAGCTACAACCGTTACATTCTGCACGACGATCTCCCGCACTTAGATCAGTGGGCGAGTGAATTACTCACCCAATTGCCATATCGTAATCAGCGGATCAGCGAACTTGAGCCGGATTCGCCGCATTGGCATAAGATTCAGTCACTCATCCAGATGCAAATTATTAACCGCAGTTGGTTGATTGTATTACGTACCAATCGCGATCCAGCTGATGGGTGGCTATTGCTTTGCCGGCAAAGTGACATGCCACTGACCTTAGAAGAACAGCAACTGCTCGATCACATCGAACAATTGACGACCATTGCGCTCGAACAGCACGCGACACTGCACAAATTGGTGTACCAAGCCCATCACGATGCATTGACCGGCTTACCAAACCGGTTGTTGTTTGAAGATCGCTTACAGCATGCCATCGAGCACGCGCGCCGTAATAATACGCTGGTAGCAGTGCTCTTTATCGATCTCGACCGCTTCAAGCAGGTGAATGACACGTTTGGCCATGTGATCGGCGACCTCTTATTGATACAAGTGGCGCGCCGGTTTGAATTGTGCGTGCGGGCGACCGATACGCTAGCCCGGCATGGCGGTGATGAGTTTCTGTTGGTGTTGCCAGAGATCAATTCGTCGCAACAAGCCATGGCCATTGCGCGTCGCTTGCACGAAACGCTTGAGCACCCATTTTTCATTGATGGGCATGAAATTTTTGTTAGTGCCAGTATTGGCGCGAGCCTGTACCCGATCGACGGCACCGATGTGATTACGCTGCAACGAGCGGCGGATATAGCGATGTATCGCGCAAAAGCCACCCTGCGTAATAGTTTTCAGTTCTTCGATGCAGCTATTACGAGTACATCGCTCGAACAGTTGCAGATCGAGACGCTGCTGCGACGGGCGATAGAGCGCAATGAGTTGTTGTTACACTATCAACCGAAAGTCGATCGCGCCGGAAAACTGGTTGGTTTTGAAGCATTGATTCGCTGGCAGAACGTTGAGCTTGGCATGGTCTCGCCGGCGCGATTCATCCCCATTGCTGAAGAGACGGGATTAATTGTTGCGATTGGGGCATGGGTCCTGCACGAGATTGCCCGGCAGATGCGTGAATGGCGCCAACAGGGTTTGCCCCTCGTGCCAATAGCAGCTAACGTATCGGCATTGCAATTCTCACAAAGCAGTTTTGTGCAAACGGTAGCGGAAATCTTAGAGCAGGCTGATTTGCCCTTGGACTGGCTCGAACTCGAATTGACCGAGAGTATGCTGGTGGGGCAGATTGATAATTTACGCCGCCAACTGATCGAGTTACGCCAATTGGGGGTGACGTTAGCGATTGATGACTTTGGCACCGGCTATTCATCGTTGTCATATTTGCATCGCTTGCCGATTAACATCCTCAAGATTGATCGCTCATTTGTAGCGTGGCTCGATCAGCCTGAGGTGACGGTCGAGCACAGCCTCGTGAGCGCCATCATTTCGCTTGGCCATCAACTTGGCATGCAAATCGTGGCCGAAGGCGTCGAGACGGCTGGCCAACGCCAGATCTTGCTCGCTGCCGGCTGTGATCTTTTTCAAGGCTACTACATTGGCCGGCCAATGCCGGCTGAAGCAGCAGCGGCATGGTTGCGCACCCACACTGAAGCGAACTAATTGCAGACAGCGCCCCACCGTCTGGGGCGCTCCGGTTGCTGACAGCAGGTTTGCCGCTATTGCTTGCGCCGTAATGCTGCTTTTAACAGTCGCCAGATGGCGCGGTGGCGCGGCATGACTTCAAAAATCTGCCCGTTCTTGCCCTCGCGCACGATGCGTAACGCGAGTTCTGCCGTCTCTTCGGCAGTGGTGCCGAAGATGTTCAAGACGCGCGGCAATTGCTTGATCGCTTCCCCGCCGGGGCCAACCGTTTCAAAGTGGTTGATCATGTCGGTCGGCACCATTCCCGGCGTCAGCACGTTGAAGCGCAGGTAGGGGTGATCTTGATAATCACGGGCAAAGGCTTCGGTTAGGCGCACAATCCCCGCTTTCGAGACGCTGTAGGCCGAGAGAAAGCGCTGCGGTCGCTTGGCGCCGCCGCCGGAAAGGTTGATGATCTGGCCGTTACGTTGTCTAATCATGTACGGCAAGGCGGCCCGGCAGCCGTAATAGGTACCGAGCAGGTTCACCTTAATGACCTGTTCCCACGCTTCGGGCGGCACATCGAGGACGTAGCCGAATGGCCCCGAAATGCCGGCATTGTTGACCCACAGGTCGATCCGGCCCATGCGCTCGGCGGCAGTAGCGGCGAGGGTCTCGACTTCGAGGCGATTGCTGACATCGCAGCGGACGCCGCTCACTTTGAGGCCAGCGGCTTGCATTGTACGTTCGGCTTCGGCTAGGTTGGCGGCATTGGCCGACGAAATTACGACCTGCGCGCCGGCGCGGGCTAGCGCTTCCGCGATGGCCCGCCCGATCCCCCGGCTGCCACCGGTCACGACTGCGGTCAGGTTACGCAAATCGGTTGTCTTCTGAGCCATGGTCTCCTCGTTGTGATACAAGCAGGACAGACACCGTAATGGCTGCGCAGGTTGTACTCTGCGTTGTTTATTCTGGCGACTGAAACCTCCGGCCTCCGATTAGCGCCGGCGAATCGTCAACCGGTCGCCCTCGCGCACGGCACGGATCGGCGCGTTGCGGAGCGCTGCCGGCAAGAGCAGGTGCCGCCGGTATGGCCCCAGCGAGACGATCAGTTCATCACCGCTCACGCTCACAGTCAGATCTTCACGGGCGACACCCGGCAGCAACAGGCTGATAAATGGATCGGTTTGCGAACCAATGCCAATCGGTGGCGGCAGCGGCGCCGGCGGGTGCAGCAGCCCTCTCCCGATTGTCGCGAATGGCGTCGGCTCGTGAGGCGTGGCGTGAAAGGGCAGACGCAACAGCGGCAAGTTCGGCCAACGCGCCGCGACGGCGGCTACGACCGCAGCCTGCTCTAAGACCGGGGTGGCGAGTTCGTGGCCATCACTCACCACCGGCAACAGCGGGCCGGCGATCAGCGCATCGAGATTCAGGCCAAAGAGCGTCAATGCCGGCGCGTACAACGTTGCCGCGCGCAAGCCGGCGTGATCGGGCCGGATCACCAAACGCGCCCGCACCCGTGTTGGATCGAGCGCAGCGTCGCGCAACTGCTCAAATCGCACTCGCGCCTCTTGCATCTGCCCAATCTGCTCGAATGGCAGCAAATTGGCCGGTAATGCCGCGCGCGCCAGCGACTCGCTTGATTGGCCGGGGCCACGATCGAGCCCAAAGAGTTGCCGCATCAGCCAGCGAAAGGTGTCGGGAACGGCCAGCGCGCGCAAGAGACCATCTGGCGGCCCAGCATCAACACAGATGAGCTGGTAGCCGCGTTGGGCATGGCTGGCAAGGCGATAGACGGCCAAAAACAGTTCCAGACCGGGCAGCAACGGCAGATCATCGCCAGCGATGGGCGGGCCGGGCAAGCTGATGCGTGTGCGGAGTTCATCCCACGTTGCGCTCAAATCCGCCAGTGGTTGGAACGTCCAGAGATCAAGTTGGGGGGCAAGGGTAGCCGGTTGGGGCGCTGGTGGGGCGCCTAAGAGGGTCGCGCAATCGTGGGTGGGCGTGAGACTGGCAAGCAGGGTGGGTTGGCCTTGCGCGGCTGAAGCGACTGCCGTAGCGGCTGCGGCGAGGGCGCTCGATTCACCGCTAAAAATAATGATCTGCGCGGTAGTAGGCCACATAGCGATCGTCCTGTCTGCGGCACAGGTATATGCAGATGGTTGCTGATTGTATTATATGCAACTTCGCCAACGTGGTGGTTGTGATTAGCCAGCGGATGCGGCAAACATTTGGCGCCGCCGATCAGCTATAATGAGTCGTGGTCAACGCTTACGAAGCGTTCCCTTTATGTGGTTGTCCAGCTCAGGGAGGCAACATGTCAGAATCATTGATGCAACAGCCGCTCGGCGCTATTCTCGACGCGCTGGCTTCGCGCGCGCCTACTCCCGGTGGTGGCAGCGTCGCGGCCCTGACCGGCGCGATGGCAGCCGGTTTGGTGAGTATGGTATGTGAACTGACGATCGGTAAACCGCAGTTTGCCGAGGTTGAAGGCGAGTTGCGCACGATCCATGTGCATGCCGAACAGTTACGGGCCGAATTGCAGCGGCTGGCTGACGAAGATATTGCTGTGTTTAACCGGTTAGCGGCGGCGTACAAGCTGCCGCGCACCACCGAAGCTGATGCGGCGACGCGCAAAGCGGCAATCCAACAGATTACCCGCTTGGCTGCCGAAGTGCCGTTGCGCACGGCGCAAGCCGCGGCGGCGTTGTTGCCGCTCTGCACGACGCTGGCCAACAATTGCGCCCGGTTGGTGGTGAGTGATGTGGGGGTTGCGGCCTTGCTAGTACGGGCTACAGTGCAGAGTGCGGCGCTCAATGTTGAAATCAACCTCGCTGCACTCGAGGATCAGGTGTTTGTGCGCCAAACGCGCGCCCAATTGCAAGATCTGCTGATCGGACTTGGTGATGAAGTTGACGGCATTGTCACCATTGTCCGGGGAAGGATGGCGGCATGAGCGCCCAGATTCTCGATGGTCGTGCGCTAGCCCAAGAACTGCGCGCCGAGGCGGCGGCGCAGATTGCCGAATTACGCGCGCGGATCGATCGCGCTCCAACGATTGCAGTCGTCCAAGTGGGTGACGATCCCGCTGCGACGCGCTACGTGCGCAGCATCGACCGGCTGTGCCAGTCGTTGGGGGCGGCATGCTGGGCCATTGCCCTGCCGGCAAACACCGAACAAGCCGATCTGGAAGCGACGGTTTCGAGCCTCAGCGCCGATGATCGAGTCGATGGCATCTTGTTGCAACTGCCACTACCGGCGGGCTTGTCGCTCGATGGGGTTTTGCATCGCCTCGTACCGGAAAAGGATCTCGACGGCATTCATCCGATCAATGCCGGCTTGCTGGCACAGGGGCGTCCAGCGTTGACACCAAACACCCCTGCCGGTGGGATGGAGCTGCTGCGCCGGTATGGAATTGAGGTGCGCGGGAAGCGGGCGGCAGTGGTGGGTCGCTCGGCAATTGTGGGCCGGCCCATGGCCCTGCTCTTGCTGCAGGCCGATGCCACCGTCACCATCTGCCATTCGCGTACCCCTGATTTGGGTGCTGTCTTGCGCGAATGTGACATCATCGCCGCCGCGGCTGGCCGGCCCGGCCTTATTACGGCTGAGATGATTAAACCCGGCGCGACGGTGATCGATTTCGGCACCAACGTGCTGGCCGATGGCAGTATGGTCGGTGATGTCGATTATGCCGGGGCGGTGGAAGTGGCCGGCGCCATTACACCGGTACCCGGCGGCACTGGCCCGGTGACGAATGTGATGCTCATGCAGAATCTGATCAAAGCAACCCGCACTCGGTTAGGGATATGAAAATCCTCGTGCTCGGCAATGATGGGCGCTGCCATGCGCTGGTCTGGAAGCTCTTCGCCAGCCCAACCGCCGATGTGCTGGTGGCGCCGGGCAATGGCGGCGCCTGCCAGATTGCGCCGCAGGTTGATCTCGATCCGGCACAGCCGGCCCAAGTCGCGCAGTGGGCGTTTAACGAGCAGATTGATCTGATCGTGCCGGCGAGCAGCGAACCACTCTGGGCCGGGTTGGTAGATGAAGTGGTGAGTATGCACATCGGCGTCTGCGGCGCATCGCAACGCAGCACACGCATCGAGTGGAGCCGCTGCTACGCCAAAGAGCTGCTGCTGCGCTACCAATTGCCCACGCCGGCAGGGCGGTGTTTTGCCAGCTTGCCGATGGCGGAAAAGTACCTCGCCGCGCAACCGCTGCCGGTAGTGCTGCGCGGCGACCATCCCGCCGCTGGCGAGGGGGTTTACCACGATCGCTACGCTGCCTTGGAAGCCTTACGCGTGTTGTTTGTGTCGCGGCCAGTGGAGGGCATCAGTCACGGAGTGGTGATTGAAGAGTATGTGAGCGGGCCAGTGGTGAGCTTTTCAGCCATTACTGATGGCAGCCATTTGGTATCGCTGCTGCCGGCCCGTATCTATGACGGGATGGGGCCGCAGCCGGATAGCCCGCCGGCGCCGGGTATGGGTGCGATGACCGGCAATTCCGCCTATGCCCAGAAGCTGAGGGCGTACCTCGAACGCCACCTGATGCAGCCGTTGGTCGCAGCCATTGCCCGCGAACAGTTGCCCTATTGGGGGATCATCGGCGTTGACTGCGTGATCGGCGCGCAGGGGCCGCAGATTATCGGGTTGCGCTGTAGTTTGCGCGATATGGAAGCGCAGGCAGTTTTGCCGCGTTTGATCGACGATCTGGTGCCCTACTTCGAGGCCGCCATTGCCCGTAGCCTGCACCGTTTGCCGCCTCTGCGCTGGCGCGACGAGGCAAGTGTGGCCTTGGCGCTCGTGACCCAAGGCTACCCCCACCACTACCCAATCAACGCCGCGGTGGAAGGGGTCAACGAAGTTGAAGAAGGCGTGCTGGTCTTCCACGATCAGACCGAGTCGCCGCATATCTTGCGCTACGATCCGTCGCGGCGCGACCGGTTGTTTGGCGGTGGCAGCGGCGGTTTGTATCTGACCGGCGGGCATGTGGCGACGGTGGTGGCACTCGGCGCTACGCTGGCTGGCGCGCGTGGGAGAGCCATTATCAATGCCGAGCGGATCCGTTTTCCCGGACGCACCTATCGCGAAGACGTCGGCGCGAGCGAACAAGCATAGGGGTGCGACGGCGTAGGGGCGGAGCAGGGTTCCGCCCCTACGGCATGTGATAAGGTGATGATATGTCTGCCGAACCTGTTATTGCGCTGGCCACGACTGATGAAGCGATTGCAGCTTGCTATCCGGCCATGGTTGAACTGCGTCCGCATCTGGTTGCGGCAGAGTTTGTCGATCGCATCCGGCGGCAGATGGCGCATGGCTATCAGCTTGCCGCGGTCTGGGTTGATGGCGTAGCCGTTGCGGTGGCCGGGTTCCGGGTGAGCGAAAATCTGGCGTGGGGTCGCTTTATGTATGTTGATGATCTGGTGACTCGGGCCGATCGACGTTCGCATGGCTATGGCGCGATGTTGCTAGCGTGGCTCAAGAAGTATGCCGCCACCGCCGGGTGCGCTCAACTCCACCTCGATGCGGGCACGTGGCGCAAAGATGCGCACCGGTTCTACGAGCGCGAGGGGATGCAGGTGAGCAGCTTCCATTTCGTCTGCGATGTGACCACCGCTTGACGTAGTAGCGGGGACGTTACGAAGTTTGTTACTTCGCAACTATTTCACCATTGACTTCCATGACGCAGCGTATTATACTCAGAGTTGTAACGCACCGCGTTATATGACTACCGAAACCCGGCAGGCTGTGCTATGATACAGACAGCTTGAATTCCGGTTACTACCATAGAGCAGGAGGCTGCTATGACAACGGTCGAAGAAATTGAGGTCAATGTCCGCCAGATCGACGAGACGCCGCCGCCGGTTAATCCGAGCGTGCAGATCTTTGAAGTGGTGCGCAAGCTGATGCTGGCCGGCATTGGCGCGTTTGCGCTCAGCCGTGAAGAGGCCGAGGCGTTCCTCAACCGGCTGGTGGAGCGGGGTGAGCTGGCGCAGAAAGATGCGCAGAAGTTGTTTGAGGAGGCTGCCGAGCGCTTCCGAAAGACGGCAATGCCGCAGGCTGATCAGGTGCAGGCTAACCTCAACAATCTGACGGCGCAGGTTGAGACCAGCTTCGAGCAGTTCCTCAACCGGCTCAACATCCCCTCCAAGCGTGACATTGATGAGCTGAGCGCCAAGATTGCCCAACTGGCGGCCCGTGTCGAGGAGCTGCGCCGCGCGCAAGAGACGCCGGCTCGCAGCCGCACCCGTAGCGAGGCGAAGGAAGAGCACAGCGAGAAGTAGTTAGCTCTGAGTTGCCGGACGCCGGCACTGTGGCGCTGGCCACAGGTGCCGGCGTTTTGGCGCAGCGTGTTATAATTGCCGCTGAGACTACTGAGGCAACGCCGGGATTGCCAAGGCATTGCGTTTACCTGCAGACCCGGCGCAAGGCGGCACCGACCATGCATGTTATTAAAAAATACGCCAACCGGAAACTGTACCACACCAACCAGAAGCGATATATCACCCTCGATGGCATTGCCAAGCTTGTGCAAGAGGGCGAGACGGTACAGGTGCTCGATAATGAGACCGGTGACGACATCACGGCGAATATTTTGGCGCAGGTCGTATTACAGGCCCGTGGGCGCGGTTCGCCGTTGCCAACCAACTTGCTCACCGGTCTGATTCAGGTTGGTGGCGATACTCTCACGACGTTGCGGCGCACACTCTTCAGTTCGCTCGGCGGTGATGAACTGATCGAAGCTGAAATTGGCCGGCGGATCGACGTACTGGTTGACGAGGGCGAACTTTCGCCCGAAGAGGCTGATCGCTGGCGCAAGCTGCTGTTGCGGCAAGAGTTTGCCCGTGATGCGCAGAATCAATTGGCCGATCGCATCGCTGATGTGCCGACACGCAACGATGTCGAACGGCTTCATGCCCAGATCGATGCGCTCGCCAGCATGGTTGAGCAATTGTTACGCCGGCGTTGAAGGTGATCGCATATCGTTGCAAAGAGGCAGGCTATGCAGCGCAGCACAACCGCTTTGGTCCTCGCCGGCGGCGGCGTGGCCGGCGCCGCTTATGAGATCGGCGCCCTCTGCGCCATCGATCAGGTGCTCGAACATCTCTCGGTCAATGAATTTGATATCTATGTCGGCACCAGCGCCGGCGCGTTGATCAATGCCTGTCTCGCCAACAATATGTCGCCGCGCACGTTAATTAGCGTGCTCGAAAGTTCATTGCTCGGCATCGATCAGCTCGAACCGCACCACCTCTACCAGTTAAATCTGGCCGATCTGTTGCGCCGCGCTTCTCACCTGCCTGGCGCGTTGGTTCAGGCTGTCCAACGCTGGTTGCGTGAAGGCAGCGAGGCGTCGCTCCTCGATCTGATCGAAACCTTGGCGATTGGCTTGCCGACCGGTCTCTATGACTCACAGGCGCTTGAACGCTACCTGCGGGCGGCGCTCGAACAACCCGGTCGCTCAAATCGCTTTACCGATCTTGACCGCGAGCTCATGATTGTTGCGACCGATCTCGATACCGGTGAACGCGCCGTCTTCGGGTTACCGCCGCTTGAACACGTGCCGATTTCACTCGCCGTCTGTGCGTCGGCGGCGATCCCCATTTTCTACCGCCCGGTGCGGATCGGCGATCGCGATTATATCGATGGCGGGTTGCGCGGTACCGCGAGCCTCGATGTCGCCATCGAGCGTGGCGCCGAGCTGATCGTGTGCATCAATCCGATGGTGCCGTTCGATAACCGCCGCCATCCGCCCGGCGCCGGCATCAGCGATCAGGGTATTCAGCGGATCGGCAATCAAGTGTTTCGTACCTTTATCCACGCCGGTTTGCATTACCACATCAAACAAGTGCGTCGCCGCCATCCTGAAGTTGACATCATTCTGATCGAACCTTCGCGCCATGATCGGACGATGTTCGCCGAAAATACGATGCGTTTCCGCACCCGGATGACGATCGCGCGCCACGGCTTCGAGAGCGTGGCCCGCCATCTCTGCGAACATTATCCGTATTACCGGGCGATGCTGGCCCGGCATGGCATTGCGATCAGCGATGAGCGAATCCGGCAAGATTTGCGCAACTTACAGATGGCCGGCGATGACCCGCATCTTGTGCGCGCAGCGTTGGTGACTGGCGGCTCACTCCACACCGCTCCAGAAGGGCTGGCCTCAACGCTGGCGGAATTGGATCGTTTGCTGTCGCGGCTTGAGGTTGCCCGTTGAGATGATCGTCTATATCGCCTATCCCACCAGCTTGAATTTGCAGTCGGCCAATGCGCTGCAAACCTATACCACGCTGCGCGAATTGCGCGCGCGCCGGCCTGACACCCTTGCCCTGATTCCGCGTTGGGGGATGGAGCCAAGCCGGTTTTATGACGTTGGTGCGGTGCATTTGCCCCGCCCGGCGATTGGTAAGCTCTCACGCCTGTACAAGAGCACGCTGCTCTATTACATGGAACATTCGGTCTTCGCCGCCATGACCGCGGCGATGGTGGCTCCCCGCCGGCAGACCGTCGAGGCGGTCTACATCCGCCAGCCGATTATTGCCGCGTGGTGGGCCGGCGTTTTTGGGCCCCGGCTTGGCCTGCCCGTGATCTACGAGGCGCATGATTTTGAATCGCGTAATCCGTCACGCGCCAAGGAACGTTGGGCGCGCGGGTTGCTCAATTTGATCGACCGGACGGCGATCGGTCGGGCGACGGCGATTGCGTCACTCACCGAGGATTTTCGCCGGCTGTTGGCGCAGATTGGCTGGCGCGATCCGGCTGATGTGGCGGTCATTCCCGATGCCTACGACGAGCAGATCTTTGCGCCGCAAGATCGCGCCGCGTGCCGCGCCGAACTTGGCTTGCCGTCTACGGCGCCGATCGTCGCCTATGCTGGCATGACCTTTGCCCACCGCTGGCTGGATGGCTTGCTCAGCGCCATTCGTGCTCTGCGCGCGACCCGTCCGGACTCGATCGGTCTGATTCTCGGCGGACGACCCGGCGAGCGGGCGGCACTGGCGGCCCATGCGATCAGTGAAGGGTTACGGGTGGCTGAAACCACGGCTACGCCAGCCGATCTCTACCTGCTGCCGCCACGCCCGCAAACCGAGGTGGTGCGTTGCCTCGGCGCGGCTGATGCGCTGGTGATCCCTGATACCGTCACCGATGTGACCGCTTCGCCGCTCAAGTTGTTTGAGTATATGGCGTTGGGTATACCGGTCGTGCTGCCGTCCATTCCGGCCTTGCACGAGATCTTGCCGCCGCATCTGGCCTACAGTTTCACCCGGCGCGATCTAGCTGGCTTACAAGCGGCGCTTAGTGCGGCGCTGGCCGAGCGTGACCCCTCGCTCGCAGCGGCGCGGCAAGCCTTGGCGGCTGAACACACCTATGGCCGGCGGGCCGAACGGATGATTGCCTTGGTGGAACAGGTAGCGAATCGCAGGTAGCGGTACAGCATCCGCTATACCGCTACTGGGTTGGCGCCTGCCAGAGGCAGATGCGGCCATCGTGGGCGCCGGTAGCCAGCAATTGGCCGTCGGGGCTGAAGCTTAGGCAACTCACGCCGGCGCTGTGTTCGAGTACGAGTGGTAATGGTTGTGCCTGTTCCATGTGCCAAAAGCGGGCGCTACGATCTTCGCTGACCGAAGCCAAAATTGGGAACCGTGGGCTGAAGGCGATCCCACGCACCGGAGCCGTGTGGCCTTGCAGGCTGTCGAGTGGATGATAATCTTTGAGCCGCCACAGCCGGATAGTAGTGCCGCTGCTGGCAGCAATGATTGTACTGGACGGGTCAAACGCGACACTGTAAATGAACGTATTAAAGCCGTTAATCGGTTCGAGCGCTCGTTGATCGGCGACCTGCCAGAGGTAGATCGCGCCGTCATAGCAGCCAGCCGCTAAGAGCGAGCCATTAGGCGAAAAGCTCAATGAATGGATGAAGGGGCAGGTAAACAGGCCGATTGGCTCGATCTTTCCTTGCCGCAGTTCGTACAGCGTGATCGCACTCCCCCACCCGCCAGTGGCGAGATATCGGCCATCGGGGCTAAACCCGATGCTCTCGATTGGGCAACCGGGGTGTTGGATGGTTTGCAATGGTTGCCAATCATCGGTGCGCCAGATCCGCACCGTCTCATCATCGCTGCCGGTTGCAGCCAGCTCGCCGTCTGGACTCCACGCGACAGTGCGGACAGTGCTCTCGTGGCTGCGCAGGCTAGTGACTTGTTCGCCGGTGCTGGCCTCCCACACTCCAACCGTATAGTCATCATAGCCTGCCAATAACCATTTGCCATCAGGCGAAAATGTGACACTCCGCACCTGACTGCCGGTGATCAGATGACGTAACATCGTGCCGACCGGTGTCGCCAATCGGGCGGGGGCGGCCTCTGCCGGTGACGGTTGAGAGGGCGTGTCAGCCGGCTCAGGGGCGGGCGGCGCTGCTGGTTGGGGTATAGGCCGTAAAACTGCCGGCGCAGCAGCGGCGGGTTTGCCACGCAGTCGGTGCAGCGCCTCGCGCATCTCGCGGGCTGATTGCGGTCGTTGTTCGATCAGGGTGGCCATGCCCTGCTCGATCAACTGGGTCAACCCTTCCGGGACATGCGGCGCCAAGCTGCGGATCGGACGCAACGGATCGGGTTGGCCATTGACCAGCCGGGCCATGCGGGTCATCGCATCAGGCGGAAGTACGCCGGTCAGCAGGTGATACAGGGTGGCCGAGAGCGAATAAATATCGCTGCGCGGATCGGGTTCACCATCGCGCATCTGTTCGTAAGGAGCATACGGTGGCGTGAAGCCATAGACTTTGCGTGTTCCTGATCCATCGAGACCGGCTGAGACGGTCATCCCGCCGCGGGCTAGCCCAAAATCAAGCAAGATAATATCGTGGCTGGGGGTGAGTTTGAGGTTCTTCGGCTTAATATCGCGATGAATGACTGGAACTGGCCGTGTGTGCAAATAATTCAACACATCGAGCAGTTGATCCATCCACTTGATCACCATCGGCAAGACTTGCGGCGAAGCAAAACGACGGCCAAGACGGGCCAATTGATTGCCGAGATCTTCGCCGTGGATGAATTCCATGACTAGAAATTGGCCCTGTGGATCAATGAAATGATCGATCACGCGCGGCAATGCTTGATGCCTGAGCCGGGCCAGTATTTGCGCTTCGCGCTCGAACGCCTGCCGGTAGGCCTCATCGTTAAACAGGGTCTGTTTTAGGGCCACGTCAATGCGCAGCCGCAGATCACGCGCTTGATAGACGGCTCCCATTCCGCCTTTGGCGATCTGAGTAATGACCCGATACCGGCCTTGCAAGACTGTTTCCGGTGCGAGCATGCACACTACTCCGGTCAGACGCGAACACACTAAATCGTATTATAACAAAATGCCGGCATTGCGGTTAAACCAAGTGTGGATCACATTCTTGATCGTCTAGCGAACGTAATCCGCTCAGGCATAGGTTGCGCTGACGGGGGAGATTGCTTCGGGGGCTGCCGCCCCTTGCAATGACAAATGGCCCGTGTCATTGCGAGCCGCCGGAGGT
>NZ_DAOTWH010000212.1:0-7914 GCF_034435895.1 Chloroflexus sp. | reverse complement strand
CCGCTGCCCGCGCCGCCGGCGTCAAGGGCATCTCCTACGACCGCCTCATCCGTGAGACCGATGCCGTCGATTATTATGTCACTTTCGACAGCATCGCCGTGGGTGCGCAGCAGGCCCAGTATCTGGTTGATAACGCCAGCGGCAGCGGTAATCCGCTCTACCTCTACGCCGGCGCCGCCTCAGACAACAATGCCTTCCTCTTCTTTGAAGGCGCGTGGAAGGTGCTCCAACCCAAGATCGCCGATGGCACCTTCGTGATTAAGAATTCGGGCGAGGCGGTCGCGTTGCAGAACAAGCGCGACCTTACCCGCGACGAGATGGCCAAGATCCTCGGCCAGATTACGACCAACTGGGATTTCAACACCGCCAAGAATCTTGCCGAGGCCAACCTGACCGCTGCTAGCGCCGCCGATAAGGGCAAGGTCTACATCCTCGCCCCCAACGATGGCACGGCCCGCGCAATTGCTGATGCCTTCGCCGCCGATAAGGATGTGACCCAGTACTTTGTGACCGGCCAAGATGCCGAGAAGGCGTCGGTGCAGTACATCATCGATGGCCGCCAGTCGATGACCGTCTTCAAAGATGTGCGCACGCTGGTGAAGGATGCGATCAGCGCCGCAGTCGCTCTGCTTGAGAACAAGCAACCCGACTCGCGCGGTTCCTACAACAACGGTAAGATCGACGTGCCCGCCATCCAGTCGCCGGTTGTGACCGTCACCCGCGACAACGTGCGCGCCGCCCTGATCGACTCCGGCTACTACAGCGCCAGCGACTTCACTAACCTGCCGTAAACCGCATTGTTCCGCTCAGATCGGGATGGCCGCATCCCGATCTGAGCCAAATATGACGCCTATTCGCAATAGGGCAGCCCCTATCCTCACATCACGGCATATCCACATGATGAGGCGGTGCGTGTATGGAACCCCCTATCCTCGAAATGCGCCAGATCACCAAGGAATTCCCCGGCGTGCGCGCGCTCGATAACGTCACCTTTAGCGTCAAGCGGGGCGAGATCCACTGTCTGGTCGGTGAAAATGGCGCTGGGAAATCAACCCTGATGAAGGTGCTGAGCGGTGTCTATCCGTATGGCTCCTACAGCGGCGAAATCCTGATCGATGGCCAGCCCCAACGCTTCTTTGGCATCGCTGATAGCGAACGGGTCGGCATTGGCATTATTTATCAAGAATTGGCCCTCGTGCCCGAATTGACCGTCTACGAAAATATCTTTCTCGGCCACGAAATTAGTCGCAACGGCGTGATCGATTGGAACGAGACTATCCGCCGCGCCGACGAGATGTTGCGCAAAGTGCGCTTGAATGTCAATCCCGCCGCGAAAATCCGCGATCTCGGCGTCGGCAAACAGCAATTGGTCGAAATTGCCAAAGCGCTCAGCCGTGAAGTCAAGCTGCTGATTCTCGACGAACCCACCGCCGCCCTCAACGAGAACGATAGCGAGAATTTGTTGCATCTGCTGCGAGAATTGCGCGATCATGGCGTGACTTGCATTCTTATCTCGCACAAGCTGAAAGAGGTGTTGTCGGTCGCCGATACCGTGACCGTCCTCCGCGACGGCAAGACCGTCTGCACCCTCGATGCTCACAAAGGCGAGGTGAGCGAGCAGGCGCTCATCCGCAATATGGTCGGGCGCGAGATTACCAATATCTATCCCCCCCGCAACCATCGGATCAGTGATGAGGTCATGCTGGAACTGCGCAATTGGACGGTCTATTCGCCTGAGTTGGGCCGCTATTTGCTGCGCGATGTCAATCTACAGGTGCGCAAAGGCGAGATCGTCGGGCTGGCCGGCTTGATGGGAGCCGGACGCACGGAGTTGGCCCTCAGTCTGTTCGGCAATGCACCGGCGTACCGGATCAGCGGCGGGTTGTGGCTGAAGGGCCGCAAGCGCACCTTCCACCATCCCCGCGAAGCGATCGCCGCCGGTTTGGCCTACGTTTCCGAAGATCGCAAAGCCAAAGGGCTGGTCTTGATCCAAGATGTGCGCCAAAATATTACTCTCGCCAACCTGCAAGCGTTAGCCAAGAATGGCGTCATCGATCGCAATGCCGAGATTCAAGTCGCCGAAGGCTATCGCAAGTCGCTCAACATCAAGACGCCGACTATCGAACAACAAGTTGTCAACCTGAGCGGCGGCAATCAACAGAAGGTGTGTCTCGGCAAATGGCTGTTTGTGCGGCCCGATGTGCTCATTCTTGATGAACCGACTCGCGGGATCGATGTCGGCGCGAAATACGAGATCTATCAGTTGATGAACCGGCTGGTCGAAGAGGGAATGAGTATCGTGATGATCTCGTCGGAATTGCCCGAAGTGTTGGGCATGAGTGACCGGATCTACGTCGTCTCCGGCGGGAGAATTAAAGGCGAACTGCCGGTTGCGGCAGCGACCCAAGAAAAGATTATGGAGCTAGCGGTTGACTATTAACCGAATACGCAACGCGGCGGAGGAGACCATGACAACCCAAGCAGCATTTGTCACCAACTTACAACGGGCATTGGGGCAGAATATTCGCCAATACGGCATGTTCATCGCCCTCTTCGTGATTATGATCATCTTTTCGATCACGACCAACGGCATTTTTATCTCGTCGCGCAATCTGAGCAATCTGATCAACCAGACCGGCTACATTGCCGTGCTGGCGGTCGGCATGACGTTGGTGATCGTGATTCGCCATATTGACCTCTCGGTTGGCTTTTTGGCCGGCTTTCTCGGCGCAGTGGCCGCGATCGCCCTCCGTTTCTGGGATCTGCCGACGATTGTGGTGGTGCCGATGGTGCTGGTTCTCGGCGGGTTGGCCGGCTTGCTAACGGCGTTTCCGGTTGCTGAATTGAAGATTCCCTCGTTTGTTGCCTCACTGGCCGGCTGGCTCATTTATCGCGGCGCCTTGCAATTGGTCACTGCTGGCACCGGTACGATCATTATCGACGATGAAACCTTTAATGCGATTGGCAACGGCTTTATTCCTGATGTGCCGTTTAGCATTTTGCCCGGCTACCACACCCTCACCCTCCTCCTCGGCGTGCTCGCGATTGTGGCCTTCGTCATCAGCGAAATCCGCAGCCGCAACAAGAAGCGGGCTTACAACTTCGAGGTCTTGCCCGCCGATATGTTTGTGCTCAAGCTGGTTTTTATCTCGACCTTGATCGGCTTGCTGGCGTGGATTATGGCCGGCTACAATGGCCTCTCGTGGACGATGGTGATTGTGTTGGTGGTGGTGGCAATTTACCACTTCATTACGACTCAAACCGTGCTGGGCCGGCATATTTATGCGGTCGGCGGCAACCCCGAAGCGGCTGAGCTGAGCGGCATTAGCGTTAAGCGCATTACCTATATCGTCTTCGCGTCGATGGGAGTGCTTTCGGCCTTGTCGGGTATCTTGTTCGCCTCGCGGTTGCGCTCAGCCACCACTACCGCCGGCACCTTGTTTGAACTGGACGCGATTGCTGCCGCGTACATTGGCGGCGTCTCCGCCGCTGGCGGCGTCGGCAATGTGATCGGTTCGATCATCGGCGCGCTGGTCTACGTGTCGCTGACCAGCGGTATGAACCTGATGGGCATTGATATTGCCTACCAATACATCGTGCGCGGTTTGGTATTGGTCGCCGCCGTCGTGTTCGACGTGACCACCCGCCGCCGTGGCCGCGTCGGGTGATGGGATGGTAAAAATACCACCGTAGAGCCGCACGGCCGTGCGGCTCTACATGGCCCCCCGCGCCGTGCCACCCCCCGCGCCGTGCCACCCCTTGCCCATTTGCTCCCAGCCGTCTCTTCGGCGATAATAATTCGTATGCCTTGGCGTCATCACGCCGGTACGTCAACCGTGGTGGGGAATGGGCGATGGGAACGACCCGCGTCGTATTGGCCGATGATCATGCAGTGGTGCGAGCCGGTTTGCGCACTGCGCTATCCGGCTTGCCTGACTTTGAGGTAATCGGTGAAGCGGCCACCGGCCCGCAACTACTCGCTGCGCTAGCCCAGCATCACCCCGATCTGCTGGTGGTCGATGTGGCCATGCCGGAATTTGATCCGATTAACGCCATCCACCAGATTCACGCCGATTATCCGGCCATGAAGATTTTGGTCGTCAGCGCCTACGATGATCAGTCGTATGTAGTCGGCCTGCTCGCCGCCGGCGTCAACGGCTACCACCTCAAAGATCAGCCGCTCAGCGATCTGCAATTAGCCGTGCAGCGAATTATGGCCGGCGGCAACTGGATCTCAAGCCCGCTCCTCAGCCGGCTCATCCAAGCGGCGCCGCAGTTGGCCCACCCGTCGCCGATCACCCTCACCAAACGCCAGCGCGACCTCCTCCGCCTCATTGCCCAAGGTTATGACAACCGCCGCATGGCCCTAGAGATGGATCTGAGCGTCAAGACGATCGAGAATCACTTGACCGCCCTCTATCGGGCGATCCGCGTCAGTAGCCGGCTCGAAGCCTACCAGTTCGCGTTGCGCCATCCCGAATTGCTGGCCGAATCGGGCCATGAAGCGGCCCACAACCGCGAACCGCCCGCCGGCCCGGCCCCGCTGACGGTGCTCATCATCGACGACAACGAACGCTACCGTACCCAAATCAAGCGCATGGTCGGCAAAGCCTGCGCCGAAGCCCAGCTCTACGAGGCCGAGGATTGCCATGCGGCAACCCGCTTGCTCCAGCAGATCACGCCTGATCTGGCGTTCATTGATGTGATCTTGAACGACGGTGATGGGATCCAATGCCTGCGCCGGGTCAAGAGCATCGCCCCCAACATACGGGCGATCTTGATCAGCGCCTACCCTGACCGCGAGTTTCGCCGGTTGGGTTTGGAAGCCGGCGCACTGGCCTTTCTCGACAAAAAAGACCTTGATGCAGCCACCGTACGGCAGGTGGTAGAGGATGCGTTGCGGCGGAAGTGATAGATCCCGCTAAAAAGGCATCCTAGTGCAGACTATAACCAGCTAAAACAACCGGATAAGAGCATATAACCATCCTAACCCTTTGCGTCTTCGCGCCTTTGCGTGTGTATCTCTTTGCGCCTTCGCGCCTTTGGGTGTTACCCTCTTTGCGTCCTTGCCATCTCTGCGCCCTTATCCCACCCTCACCCCTTCCGCCGGGAACGGCGCCGGATTGGGAATCTCGATCTGCAATTCCAACCCGCCCCACACCGATGGCCCGATGTGTAACGTACCGCGCAAGAGCGACACCCGCTCGCTGATCCCGATCAAGCCAAAATGCTTCCGTTCCGCAAGGCGTTGCAGATCGGGCGGCGTTGCCATCCCCCGCCCGTTATCGGCCAACCGCACCATCACCCCCGCCGCCGAGGTGCGCTGCACCTCAAGCAACACCCGCGTAGCGCCGGCGTGCTTGCGCACGTTGTTCAAGCCCTCTTGCACAATCCGAAACACTGTCAACTCAATCGTCTCCGGCCAGCGTTCCAACGGCTCGGCCAGTAGCAACTCGACCTGAATCCCGGTCTGCTCGCTCCACTGGCTCGCCAATGAACGCAACGCCGCCGCCAAGCCATGGCTATCAAGCGTGGGCGGACGCAGATCGCTGCACATCTGGCGCAACATCGCTACCACCTCGCGAATCCCGCGCCGGATGGTCTGCAATTCGCTCAATGCTTCATCCTGCTCGATCTCCTCTTCGACGTGTTCGAGCTGGTAGTTGAAACTGAGCAAATCTTGGATAACCTGATCGTGCAATTCGCGCGCCAACGCCTTCCGCTCAGCCTCGCGTTCGAACATCAATCGGTGATGGGCCTCTTGCAACGCCTGATTGAGTTGATCGAGCGCCGCCATCTGCTCTTGCAGCCGTTGCACCAATTCGCGGTTGAGCGAATCTTGCGCGGCGAGGTTGTCTTGCAGTTGCAGTTGCTGTTGCCGTAACTGTTCCGCTTGTTGCTGCACCTGATAGTAATTTTCAAAGGCCCAAATCAACGGTGTGACCCGCTCTTGCCGCACCGACCCCACCATTAGCTCGACGATCTCGCGCGGCGTCGTGCTGGCCGTGACGCGCAACGCCGCTTGCCGGCCTTGGTACAGCACCAGCACCCGGTTGGTGATGGCAAAGATCAGATTGAGGTCGTCGCTGCTCAGGATTATACCGGTCTGTGCCGCCGCCAGCTCGCGCAAGTGCTGCAAGACGGCCTGCTGGCGAGCAAAACTCAACGCCGAGAGCGCCTCGTCGAGGATCAGTAGTCGCGCTGGCCGCACAAAGGCCCGAATCAGCGCCACCAGTTGCCGCTCCTCTTCGGTCAGATCGCCGGCGCGCTGATGGGCAAGGCCCCGCGGTAAACCAAACCGCTCTAGCCACTGGTACGCCGTGGTCGCCATCGCCGCCGGATCGAGCCGCCCCTTGCCCCGTTCGCGCCCCAGAAAGATGTTATCCAACACCGGCATCACTTCGACCAATGGCGGCGCTTGCGGCACAAACTCGATCCCGCGCCGCTGCAACGCTTGCGTTGCCCACGTCAAGGGCACATCATCGACCCGTATCTCACCCGCTGTTGGCGGATAGATCCCGGCCAGCGCCTGCAAGAGCACTGACTTGCCGGCGCTGCGCAAGCCCACCACCCCCAAGATGTCGCCGGGACGCAGCTCAAAACTGATCGCGCTGAGGATCGGCTTGGCGGCGAAGACGATATGGAGGTCGCGCACGCTGAGCAAGGGTAGCATAGATGTAGTCTAGAGGAGTATCTCTTGTAATAAACCAGCAACAAGTTACGTTATAATTTAGACATACTGTTTGAGCCTAAAATAAGGATACGCCATTGATGCAACCAACGCATTATCTCTTGATCGATTACGAGAATTTACAACCAAATCTCGCTATCATTAGTAACTTATCTTTTATTCGCGTTATCGCGTTTGTCGGCGCTACCCAGAAAGCTATTGTATTTGACTTTGCTTACGCTATGCAAAGACTTGGTAACCGCGCCATGTATATTAAATCCAAAACAAGTGGTTCAAATGCGCTTGATTTCCACATCGTATTTTATCTTGGTATTCTGGTGAAACGTGATCCAAATGCTTATTTTCACATCATCTCAAATGATACCGGCTTCGACCCGCTCATCCAGCACCTGCGTGACAGGCGGCTAAGGGTGCATCGATCCGCGCGAATTGAGGATCTGCCTTTCTTGCCAAAGACCATCACCGTGGTTGAACAGCCTAGCACTCCACCCGTTGCCGTCCAACCCGCCGCACAAGCCCTTTCCGAAACCAACAGCGTCCAATCTACGGTTGATATATTTGTACAGCAGGTCATTGAACACCTCAAGCGCCATCCTTTTTCACGACCTGCCACACTCAATCGATTACGGAAACATTTGATCTCGCTTGCTAAACAACAGCTTTCTCTTGATGAAATTGAGCATGTGACCGCAATGCTCTTTGCCGAGAACCTCATCTCCCTCGAAGAAGGCGCATCACAACGGTTGCGGTATCATTTTTAAGCGCCCAACCGCAACCTTCACTTGGCCCGCGGCAAGTGCAACACGAGATGCTCAAGCGCCAATTGCGGGTTGACGTTTTCGCGCAGTTGTTGGGCGGCAGCAATGATCTGCTGCAAGAAGGCCAGCGCCGCCGCTGGCGTGACCCGCCGGGCCGCCGCCGCTAATTCGGCCCGCCGGTCAACGTTTGTCACCGCCTCGTCACAACCGGATGCGACATATACCACATCGCGCCACCAGCTCTGCCACAATTCCAACCACGCCAGCGCCGTCTCTTGCTCGCCGGTGCGGTATTCCTTCGCCCGTTGCTCGGCCCACCGCAAACCTGTGCTCAAGTCTTGCTCGGCCAGCGCGATCAATTCCGCCAACTGCTCGCGCCGCGCTGCCTGCGCTGCCGGATCGGCCAGCACACTGATCGCCCACCCAACCCGGCCCCCGCTCCATGCCGCCAGCTCGGTGGCCAAC
>NZ_DAOTWH010000211.1:0-5461 GCF_034435895.1 Chloroflexus sp. | reverse complement strand
GCCCGCCATCGCCGCCATTGGGGCCGCCGCGCGGCACATACTTCTCGCGGCGAAAGGTCGCCGCGCCGTTGCCGCCATTGCCGGCCCGCACCACGATAATTGCCTGATCAAAAAAATCGGTCGTCATACGCAAACAGCACGAGGACGCGGATCAACGCGCCCTGTTCCTTAGCTTTCCATCAACAATATCACCAAGCCGGCTGCTTTCGACAGACTGCCCCTTCACAGGGGATTAACGCGAGGGGGCGCAAATCCGCGATACCGCGCAATGCCAAGGGAATGAGCAAACCGTTACCAGCGCCAAGCCAGCAAATATTGCTCACAACTCCATCACGATTGAGCAATGAAGCCGTGGTTAGCCAAGCATTACCACAGATACACAATGTCGGGCAAAAGCTACTTCCTCGATCAAGCCATTATGGAGTGCAGCAATCTAATTGCCGCACTCCATAGAGGAGCCGCTTCTTATAGATGCTTACGCATTCACCACATGCGCCGCGCTGTTGCAGCGGGTAGTTACCAACCCACCGCTACGCTTTGGTTTCGCCCTCGGTTTTGGCGTCATTGCGCGGCTCTTCATCGCCCTTCACCGCCTTGCGAAACTCGCGGATGCTGCTGCCGAGCGCACCGCCAAGGCCGGCCAGCTTGCCGGCGCCAAAGATCGCAATCACGATCACGAGGATAATTAACAGCTCACCCCAGCCAAGACCGCCAATCATAACCTGCACTCCTTCCTCGTGCAACCGGCGCGCACCAGCGATGCGCGTCCCGAATCATTATACCCCAGCGCGGGGGTGTGTCAACGTAAGCGATGACGGTTGGTGTTGGGCAGCGCCGCCGAGCAAACCTGCCAGTGACCGCTCCCTACGCTGCCACAGCCTCGCGATAGGCCGCCAGCGTCTTAGCGGCGGTATCCGCCCACGAAAAGCGGCGGGCGCGCGCCAAGCCGCGTTGGCGCAACTCGGCGCGGAGATCGGCATCAACCAACACACGCCGGATCGCCTCAGCCAGCCCGATCGTGTCGGTAGGCGCGACCATCAACCCGGCATCACCAACCACTTCGGGCAGGCTCGACGTATTGGAAGTAATCACCGGCGTGCCGCAGGCCATCGCCTCAAGCGGCGGCATGCCAAACCCCTCATAGATCGACGGAAAGACGAAGACGGTAGCCGCCGCATACCAGAGCGGCAACTCCTCTTCGGGAAGATAGCCGGCAAACTTCACCCGATCACGCAGATTCAACTGTTCCAGCCGGGCGAAGATCGGCTCGTACATCCAACCCTTGCCGCCGCCGATCAGCAATGGTGCATCAGGCACGCTCTGGCTCACTAACGCGAACGCCTCGAGCAGCGTGGTCAGATTCTTGCGCGGCTCCAGCGTGCCGACATAGAGCACAAACCGCTCAGGCAAGCCATGGCTGGCGCGCAATTGTTCGATGGCCGCCGGCGCTGGCGGGCGGAAATGGTTGCGGGCAGCGTTCGGTGTCACGATCACCCGCTCAGGCGGAATGCCGAGCAGCCCAACCACTTCGCGCTTGGTATGTTCGGAAACCGCCAAAATCCGGCTGGCGCGGCGGGCACTCAGCCGGGTCGCCAGATCGAGGTAAATGCGGTTATAGGCGCGAAACGTCTGCGGGAAGCGGATAAAAGCCAGATCGTGGATCGTGATCACCGTCGGCACTGGGCTGAGCAGGGGGGCCACATTGAGGCAGCCGTGGTAGAGATCGGCTGTGCCGCGCAAAATCAGCGGCGCAATCCCCTGTTCCCACGGAATCCGCACCCGCGGATTGATCGTCGGCAACTGGGACGGCTTCACGACAAAATTGGCCGGCAGACCCAGCGCCGCCTGATCAAGGCCGCGGGTGGTATACACGGTGTAGTGATTGGCGCGATCGATCTGCGCCAAATGGAGCAACACCTGCTCGATATAGTGCGAAACGCCGGCCCGGCGAAACGAACGGGTATGAGCAAGGAGGTGAGCGTTAACGGCAATGCGCATAGCAACAAACAATTCTTACGGCGTGGCAGCGGTAACGGTATCGTAGCGATGGTGCGGCACCAAGCCCCAATCGCTGAAGGGAAAATAGATCAGCCACGCCTGCCCGACCACGCGATCGAGCGGCAGCGCATCCCATTCTCGCGAATCGGAGCTATTGCCGCGATTGTCTCCCATCACAAAGATCGAACCGGGCGGCACGGTGATCGGCCCCTGCGCACAGGGATAGCCGCCAAGACAATAGGTAAACGCGCCGCGCAAGTACGGCTCGTCGAGCAGCTCGCCATTGACATAGACCCGGCCCTCGCGGAATTCGAGCACATCGCCGGGCAAACCGATCACGCGCTTGATATAATCTTTCCGCACATCACGCGGATACTCAAAGACCACAATGTCACCGCGTTGCGGCGGGCGGAAGGGATAGACCACCCGCGGCGGCAAATCGGCTTGACCGGGGAGCAGGCGCAGCGGCGCATTCAGGTCAAAGTGAAAATAGATCAGTTTATTGACCAGAATGTATTGACCAGTATGGAGCGTCGGCTCCATACTTGAGCCTTCGATCTTAAAATTCTGCACCACAGCGCGCACGATCAGAAAGACTAGCAAAATAAAGATCGCCGTCTCGAGCAATTCGCGTACCACATAGCGCAACGGCGCACGCGGAGGGCGCACCGGCTCAGCCTCAAGGGAAGGAACCAATGGATCGGGTGACGAATGACTGTCGCTCATAGCACCGTTTTGTGCGCTCTATGCTACACTACAGGGTAGAGCGCAAGGCGAGAATGGCGCGCGGAGGGAAGGTTTCCCTCCGCGATCTCTGGCATTATACTCGAACGCGGGGTAAATTGCCAGTCCATACCGATGGATGATGGCGTGAAGCACCGCAACCAACGCAAAACCGGGCAGGGCTTGAAGAGCGATCACGACGCGCGGGCAGAGCGCGCTGGTACAAGCATCCCGGACGTTTTTGGAACGGATTCTGTCCAGCCTCGCCCCGCTAGGTGCAAGGGTGGACAGAACGTATAAGCATAGAGGTGGTTGATGGCTTTGCGATACACGGTTCGCCCTCACCCCCAACCCCTCTCCCACTGGCGCGGGTTCAGTCCGGTACCCGGCCCTAAAGGGCCGAGCTAGGGGTACGAAGCCCGCTGCGCGGGCTGCTGGACCGCACCCCCATCCCCGCTCCTACCTAACGGCGGGAGAGGGGAGCGGAGAGCCGGGATGTGAGGCATCGCACAGCGATACAATGGGTGTGGTCGAACACGTGCTCTGTCCGCCCCTCAACTGGCGCGGGAGAGGGGGTGCAGCACCGGGCGTTGGGGCATTGCACAGCGCTCAACGGCTGCACTCGATCAGAGGTTCTGATGACCTCTCAACCCCGCTGGGAGGGAGGAGCAAGCGTAAGCGTTCGTTTGGCACTCGCGCACCTTGATTAAAATAGAGGAAAGCTGAGATTATGTCATCGCTGGCCACTTTAGCACAGCCGCTTGCCGAGGGCAGCTTTCAGTGTCTAGCCTGCCAATGGCGTTGCACACTCGCGCCGGGAGAGGTTGGGCGCTGCCAGATGCGCGTCGGGAGCGCCAATGGGATCGAGCTGCTCAATCACGGTATGATCAGCGGCGCCGCCATCGGCCCAATCGAAGATTACCGGCTCTGGCACTTCTTTCCCGATACCACTGCGTTGGCCATCGGCGGCTGGGGCTATGCGTTGCCGGTTGATCAACAACGCGGCCAATACGGCGTGTTGCCTACTGACCCAGCCAAACAACGACGGCTTGACCCGCAGCGTGCTGCCGACTTCGCGCTCGAACGGCTCTGCCGTGGCATAGTGTGGGCATTTGGCGAGCCGGCAGTTAATTTTGAATATTTGCTCGCCCTGCTGCAACTGAGCCGCGCCGCCAGCCGCTATACCGCTATTGTCACTAGTGGCATGCTGAGCAACGAGGCGCTGAGCGAGTTAGGGCCGTACCTGCACGGCATCAGCCTTGACCTGCGCGGCTTTTCGGATAATGCCTACCAACGGCTAGGCGGGATCAGCAACTGGCGGCAGATTTTGCGCTTCGCCGAAGAGGCGCAACAACGCTGGCAGTGCCATATCGAGGTGACGACCCGCATCCACCACGGCGTCAATGATCATCCCGACGAGCTGCGCGAGATGGTCAATTGGATCAAGACAACCCTCGGCGAGGGCACGCCATGGCATGTCTTGCCGGGTAATGCCGGCAGCGAAACCGCCGCGGCGACCATGCGCGCGCGCCGGATCGGGCACGAGAGCGGGTTGCAGTTTATCTATGGTCCGGAACCCAACCAACCTACCCGTTGCCCAGCGTGCCAAGCGACCCTGATTAGCCGGCAGAACAGGGTGAGCCGGAAGGTGGGGCTTGATGGCAATCGCTGCACCAGTTGCGGTTATGCAGCGAATTTGTATTTGTCAATTTTTAAGGTACATCGTGGATGATGGCGACGCGATCATCCAATGGAACAATCAACCATGCGCAAGCCTGAGATTATGAGTCCCGCCGGCTACTGGTCGCAATTGCACGCCGCGATTGAAGCCGGCGCCGACGCAGTCTATTTTGGTTTGACCCATTTCACTGCCCGCGCTAAAGTGGGCTTTACGCTTAATGAACTGCCAGAGGTGATGAAGACGTTGCACCGGCGGGGGGTGAAGGGGTATGTCACCTTTAACACGCTCGTGTTTGACCACGAGTTGCGCGCGGCGGCGACGGCGCTGGCCGAGATTGCCGCTGCCGGGGCCGATGCGATTATCGTGCAAGATGTAGGCATCGCGGCGCTGGCCCGCCGGATTGCGCCCGATCTGCCGATCCACGGCAGCACCCAGATGAGCATTACCAGCGCCGAGGGGGTAGCCTTGGCCGCCCGCTACGGCGTGTCGCGGGTGGTCTTGGCCCGCGAGCTCTCGCTGGCCGAAGTCGCGGCAATTCGCGCTCGCAGCCCGATCGAACTGGAAATCTTTGTTCACGGCGCGCTTTGCGTCTCGTATTCCGGCCAGTGCTTTTCGTCGGAGGCGTGGGGCGGGCGTAGCGCCAACCGCGGCCAGTGCGCCCAAGCCTGCCGGCTGCCGTACGATCTGATCGTTGACGGCCAGCAGCGACCGCTTGGCGCAGCCCGTTACCTGCTCTCGCCCGGCGATTTGGCGGCAATTGATGAGATGGCGACGATTGCTCGCCTCGGCGTAAGCGCGCTCAAGATCGAGGGCCGTTACAAAGACGCCGAATATGTGGCGATTACCACCGACGCCTACCGCCGCGCGCTCGACGCGGCATGGGCCGGTCTGCCACCCGATCTGACCAGCGCCGACCGGTTGCACCTCGAACAAGTCTATTCGCGTGGGTTAGGGCCGCACTTCTTGCGCGGCACCAACCATCAGGCGGTTGTGGAGGGCCGCGCGCCGCGCCATCGCGGCTTGTTGATGGGCCGGGTCGTGCGGGTGCGGCCCGACGCC
>NZ_DAOTWH010000210.1:0-1995 GCF_034435895.1 Chloroflexus sp. | reverse complement strand
CGGCGAGCGCCACCGGCGCCACCGGCGCTACCGGTGCAATCGGTGCGACGGGCGCAATCGGCGCGGCTGCTATCTCAGCCGCTTCAATCACCCGGTTCAATTCAGTAGCGCGGTTGGCAATCGCCGTGGCGGCAGCGCTCGCGTTCGGCTGGCGGCCAATCAACTGCTCGTAAAACACAAACTCGTCGGCGCTTTGGGCGAGATGGGTGCTGGCTGCGCCGCCAATGCCGATAATGTAGACCTCTTTGCCCTGTTGGCGAATGCTATGCACCAGCGGAATAAAGTCACGGTCGCCGGTGACGAGCACAAACCGCCCGACGTTTGGATGGAGAAAGAGCGTTTTCATTGCGTCGATACACAGATTCATATCGACGCTGTTCTTGATTGCGCGCCCGGTGCGCCCGGCATCTTTGTCGTAATAGTATGTCGCTACGTAAATCGGTTCGATGGCGTTAGCGTAGAGCGCGCTAGTAATGCGAGGATACCGGTACCAGTCGGCGTAAGCGCGTGAAATCACGACGCGGCCGAGATCGTTGCAGCGGTCCATGATCGCTTCGAAATTGGGGGTAGCGTTGAGCTTGTCGCGCACGCTCACATAAATGTTCTCGAAGTCGATGAAGACCGCGACATCAGGTCGCTTTTGGTCGTACATCGTTGTCTGGTCTGCTCCTGTTGCATGTAGGAGAGGGCGGAGCGCGGAGCATGCATTGGCGCCAGCTCACGCAAGACACAAGGTGATAATCCTAGCGAACAATCCAGTAGCCAATGCTTGTGTACCCTGAGCAGCATCGGCATACGTTGCGTTGCGGAGATGATCATTGCGAGTTGCGGAGCAATGCGCCGGTATGTTCACGCGAACCAACCTCACAAGGTTTGGCTTGAATCGCGAAAGAAATTCACACTATAGTGTTCGAGAAGGGGCTATCCCGCCAGACAGCGCCTGCTCTAGTTGCTACTATAGCATCAGCGCGTCACCTTCGCAACCGGTATCGGTGCGAATCTGCCGGTTTCACCCAGAATCAGGCTGTAGGCCAGCATGTGGCTGCGCAGGGTGTCACGGTCGCGCTGGCCGCTGAGGTAGGCCAACCATGCCTTGCCCATCAGCCGGATCATGCCTACAGCGACCAGCAGGTGGTATGCGCGCTGCATTGCCGGCGATGCGAACTTGGCCATATAGCGCGCCCGCGCCCGCCACAGCGCCACCTGCATCCGCCAGCGGAATTGGCCGGTCGCCGCCCCGCCTACGTGAATGACCTGCGCCGCCGGGACTTGCCAAATCGCCCATCCCGCCTGCTTGATCCGCCGGCACCAGTCGATCTCTTCGCAGTACATGAAGTAGCCTTCATCCATGCCGCCAACCTCAGCAATCGTGGCGCTGCGCACCAGCATGCACGCCCCCAACGGATAATCGATCGGGAAGGGTTCAGTGCCGAGTTCAGCCGGGTAACGCCCGTGCCACCACGAGTCGTACAACCGTCCGGGCAAGACTTCGCCCGGCGGGAAGAGATCGAGCGCCGTCGTGATCAGATCAGGGAAGCGAAACGCTGCCCGTTGCAGCGTGCCATCAGGGTTGAGCAACCGCGGCCCCGCTACCCCAACCCGCGGGTGAGCGGCCAAGAACGCCGCCATCGCCTCAATCGCTCCTGGCAACACCTCGGTGTCGGGGTTGAGCGCCAACATCGCCTCGCAGCTATCTGCCAGCAAACTGATCCCTTCGTTGCACGCGGCGGCATAACCGGGATTGTCAGGCCGTTCCCGCACCGTTACCGCCGGAAACTCGCGCCGTACCAGCGCGACGCTCTCATCCCGCGAGCCGTTATCCACCACGACAATCCGCAGCGGCAACGCGCATGCCTGCAACGACGCCAGACAACGCCGCAACAAGCGAGCGGTATTATACGAAACGACGACAACGCCAATCGGTGACAAGGTGTGTTCCATAGCGGGCCGATTGTAGCCTCGCCCCGCTAAAATTGCAAATCCCGCCTTACTCCC
>NZ_DAOTWH010000209.1:0-15374 GCF_034435895.1 Chloroflexus sp. | reverse complement strand
CTTTGCGTTTGAATCCGCTGCGCCTTTGCGGAGCCGGACAGCCGTCCGGCTCTTCCGCGTCGCTACGCCTCGATCATTTCCTCTTCGCTCGGAATCGCATCGGCGTTATTGGCGATCCAATCGCGCAACTGCTCAACCATACGGATCAACACCAGATCGCGCATCAACCGCCAATCACTGCGCAGCACCTCATCTCCTTCCATAAACAGCGCCAGAAAACTATCTAGATCGAACAGTGTCTCAGCCCCACGCTTATAGCGGGTGTAGTCAATATTCGTCTTGTTTAGCAGAGTCAAAAAGTGATCACTCCGCTGCACGATAAAGAATTGGCGGAAGAAGCGTTTACCACCCTGATAGCGGGTATAATCGGCCAACTTATCGCCCAACTCCTTCAACTTCGCCACCCGATCATCGGTCATAAGCAAAACCTCCTGCACAAACAATTCAACCAGCGGCCATGAGACAAGATCGGCTTCGCGACGCGGCGAGTAATCGCGGCGCGGGTCATCATCCGACCGGCGCGGTTCGGGAATGCGCAGGAAGTAGGTGCGCACAAACCGCGCTGCCTGCGCCGGCAAGGTAAACAGGTCTTCGTACAGATAGTTGAAGCGCGGCTCTCCCGGATCGGTGGCTTTGCCCCGCTTGCCCGCCGCCGCCGGACGCTGCCAGCTCCGGTTTACCAACTCGTTCCAGATCGCGCGGTAGGCCGGCGTATCAACCGCCAGCAAAAAGCCGGTGATCTGCAACGGTAGATGGTAGATATCGAGCGATGGCGGCTGGCCGTTGTTGAAGCCGTTGTTGAAGCCGTTGTTGAAATGGTAGGCCGTTACCGTTGGCCGCCGCTCGCGCCGCACTTCTTGCTGCCTTTGGTGACGGATAATCTCGGCCAGCCTCTCGATCAGTAACGTCTTCAGGCTGCGCGGCGAACCGGGCAGCTTCTCTTCGCCAGCGGCCTGCGCTATGGTCACATCGCTCAGATTGCGCTCCAAGAAGCTCTTGGCGAAATCGATCGTCAACTGCTCGTCATCGCTATGCATCGCCAGCAAACCACCGCCAACCTTGGCGCAGCCGAGCGGCATCGCTTGCAGGGCCAAGATCGCTTCCGCCGCCATCGGCAAACCCGGATCGCCGTTAATAAAGAAGTTGATCGAATCGTCACCCTGCAACAACGGCATCTGCGCCCGCCCTACCCGGCCCGGTTGCAGCTTGCCCGACAACTCCTGCGGCGCAGCCGGCAAACCAGTAAAGAGACACATCTCGCGCGAGGCCGCCGCTTGCTCCCACTGCCGCAAATGCCGCTCGGCCCAATACTGGCGCTTCTAGCGCGCTTCGGCCTGCTTCTCCGGCGTCAAGCCGGGCCGGTCAGGGTTAAACGCCGATTGGGCAAACCATGCGTTGCTAGTAAACGCCATAGTCAAAAAGCTGCGTAACGGCTGCCGCACATAGTTCTGCTCGATGTAATTGGCAATCTGCTGAAAGTCGTTTGCGTCAAGATCGGCAAAGCAGCGCTTATTAGCAAACGCCACCATCGTCGCAAACCCCACATCAACAAATGGATGGCCGGTGTACGCTATCTGATGCACCATCGCTGTGCTCCCGCTTCCACTGTCGCTCATATCCGTCTCTGTAATGGATACCATCCCGCGATAACCAACATGAACCCTGCTAGTGTAGTATAGCATACCAACCGTTCACAAATGTAGATTTATAAGGCACAGATCAGGCAAAGGCGCAGAGATTTTTAAACGCAAAGACGCAAAGGGCGCTAAGAGCGCAAAGTGTTTTGGGGTTGCCCCCAACTCGCTTATGCCCATCACTCAACAATCCTCTGCGCTCTCTGCGTCCTTCGCGCCTTTGCGTTTGAATCCTTTGCCTCGTTTGCACCACACTCATCAGGAACATAGAAACTCCCCCTTCTCCCGCCTGCGAGAGAAGGGGGCTGGGGGGATGAGAGCTACACTGGCTAAATCGTCAACTGATACGCAGTCCCGTTCACAATCACCGTGTATTGGCCGGGGGCAAACGGCCCTTCCAGCATGACCCGTTGATCAACCAGCGGCGCTATCGCCGGGCATACCTGCGCGCCACTGTGCGTCGCGCTGACCGTGATCGTGATCGTGTTACCGTCGCGCTGCTGGGTAATGCCGGCGAAGGTCGTGCAACCATCGCCGAGGTAGCCAGTAATATGGGCTTGCACTTGCGGCGGTTTTGATTCCATCACCAGCAGATCAACCTTCTCAATCGTCACTATGCCGGGTCGCGCTGTTGGTGCCGGCGTTGCGGTGGCGCAAGCGGTCAGCAGCAACGTCAATCCAGCAATGACAAGTAACATAATCCGGTGCAACATTATCGGTTCTCCTATAGCAATCTGTCTTCAACTCTAGACGACGCCAAGCGCCGTCCAGTTCCATCGCGCCGGTCGCAACGTGGTACAATGCATAGTGCTATGGAACAACGTTGTCTGTATGACTACAACCTAACCGAACTCACCGAGTTGCTGCGCGGCTGGGGCGAGCCGGCGTTTCGCGCCCGCCAACTCTACCGCCAGCTTTACGTCAATCTCGCTGCCAGCGCCGGACAGATGACCGACTTGCCGGCAGCGTTGCGCGCGCGGCTGGCCGAAATACCGCTCTCAACATTGCGCCTCGAACGGGTGCAGATCGGCGATGAGGGCCTGACCCGCAAGGCGCTGTTCCGTTTGCCTGATGGCGCCGTGGTCGAAACGGTGCTCATGGTCTACCCCGACCGCTCAACCGTCTGCGTTTCCACCCAAGCCGGTTGCGGCATGGGGTGCGTCTTCTGCGCCACCGGCCAACTGGGCTTGCTGCGCAATCTGAGCAGCGGCGAGATCGTGGCGCAAGCGATCTGGGCATCGCAAGAATTGCGCGTGATGGGAGCCGCCGGCCCTGCTGGCCGGGTGACGAATCTGGTCTTTATGGGCATGGGCGAACCGTTCGCTAACTACGACCGCTGGTGGCAAGCGGTTGAGCGATTGCACGATCCGCAGGGCTTCAACCTCGGCGCGCGCAGCATGACCGTCTCGACCGTGGGTTTGGTAAAGGGGATCGAACGGCTGGCCGCCGAGCAGTTGCCGATCAATCTCGCCATCTCGCTCCACGCGCCCGATGATACCTTGCGCAGCGAGTTGATGCCAGTCAACCGCCACTATCCAATCGCCGAGCTGATGGTCGCTACCCGTAAGTATATTGAAAAGACGCGACGGCGCGTCTCGTTCGAATATGTACTCTTGCAGGGCAAGAACGATCACCCGCATCAAGCCATCGCCCTCGCTCGCCTACTCCGGCGCGAAGCGCCGCGCGGCCCGATGCTCTTTCACGTCAACCTGATCCCGTGGAATCCGGTGCCTGGCACGCCGCTTGGCCGTTCCGAGTGGGAACGGGTCACTGCCTTCCAGCAAATTCTGACCGATTACGGCATCCCTTGCACGGTGCGGGTCGAACGCGGGGTTGAGATTGCTGCTGCCTGCGGCCAGTTGGCCGGGCAGCAAGGGGTCATGGTACAGCTAAGCTGACGCCTCTGGAGTGCGGCAGTTCCATTGCCGCATCCTCAATAATTAATCACAGCGCAATTGAGAACACCTATGCCCGCGATTCAAAATGTCAAAGGAATGCGCGACCATCTGCCGGCTGATATGATGCTGCGGCAGTACATCGTCAACACCCTCACCCGCATCAGCGAAGCCCACGGTTTCGAGCCGCTGCAAACGCCGGTGATCGAATACGCCGAGACGCTCGAAGGCAAGTTGGGCGATGACGAGAAGCTGATCTACCGCTTTGAAGATCACGGCGGGCGCCGATTAGCGTTGCGTTATGACCAAACTGTGCCGCTGGCCCGCGTCACGGCCCAATACGCCAGCCAACTGGCGCTGCCGTGGCGGCGCTACGCCTACGGGCCGAGCTACCGCGGCGAACGGCCCGCCCGTGGCCGCTATCGCGAGTTTTATCAATTCGATCTTGATATTGTCGGCAGCGCCTCGCCGCTGGCCGATGCCGAGATCGTCGCGATTCTGTGCGAGGCGCTGGCGGCCCTTGGCTTCCCCGGTTTTGTTACGCTGCTCAACCATCGCCAGATCATCGGCGGCATCGCCCGCGTCAGCGGCTTGTCGGAAGCAGCCGCCGGCGGCGTCTACCGCGCGATCGATAAGTTTGACAAGATTGGCGCTGAGGGTGTGCACGCTGAGTTGCTCAAGTCAGGAGTGGACGAAGCCGCCGCTGACCGCATCCTCGAACTGGTGCAGATTGAAGGCACACCGGCTGAGGTGCTGGCGGCGCTGGAACAGCGCCTTGCCGGCGATGAGCGCGCGCAAGCCGCGATTGCGAATCTGCGCGCTGTGATCGCTGGCCTAACCGCGATGGGCGTGCCGGCTGAGCAGTACCGGGTTGCGCCTCGGCTGGCCCGCGGCCTCTCGTACTACACCGGCGTAGTGTTCGAGGCGATTACTCCGCACTGGCCAGAGGGTTCGCTCCTCGGCGGCGGGCGCTACGACGACCTGATCGGTCTGTTTGCCGGGCGCAACATTCCGACGGTTGGCCTCGCCTTCGGTATTGACCGCCTGCACGATGTGATGCTCGAACTCAACCTCGGCCCGCGCCCGCGCACCACTGCCGTCGCCTTTGTTACGCTGTTCGGCCCCGAACAGGTCGCCGACAGTCTGGCGCTGGCCGCCGAACTGCGCGCCGCCGGGATCAATACCCTCATCGCGCTCGAACCCGGCAACCTTGGCAAGCAATTCAAAGAAGCCGACCGGCGCGGCGTCCGCCTCGCGCTCGTGCTCGGCCCCGACGAAATCGCCCGCGGTGAAGTGGTGGTGAAAGATTTGCAGCGCGGCGAACAACGCGCCTTACCGCGCGCCGCCGTCGCCAGCCTCCTCGCCGAAGCGTTGACCGAAGGCGCGTAGGGGCATTGCGGGCAATGACCCCTCGTAGGAGTATTGCCTGCAATACCCCCACCAAAGGTATCGCATGAACTTCACTCGCCCATTGCTCATCTTGCTCCTCGCCGGCGCGAGCTATCTCGCCGCCCAAACCACCGGCCAGCGGCTCTTCTTCCACCTCAGCTACATTCTGGCCGGTCTGCCGCTGGTGGCGTTCGGGTGGACACTGCTCAATCTCTATGGTCTCAAAATCGAGCGTGAACACGCTAACTTACGCGCCAGCGTGGGCGAATCCACCCGCGAGCGGATCACGATTGAAAACCGCTGGTGGCTGCCTAAACTGTGGATCGAGCTGCAAGACGAATCAGACCTGCCGAACCACGAACCCGGCTTTGTCGCCTATTTAGGCGCTCGCGAGACAACCCGCTGGACGACGCGCACCCTCTGTACCCAGCGCGGTCGCTTCCGGCTTGGGCCAACCCGTATCATCAGCAGCGATCCGTTTGGCCTGTTTCGCTTCTCGCGCCTAATCCCCGGCAGCGGCGAGATCATTGTCTACCCGCCTACCGAAGAGCTTACCGCGTTTCGCCTCCCCGGCGCTGAATTATCAACCGGATCGAGCAGTCTGATCCGCGCCCACAGCATCACCCCCAACGTCGCCACAATCCGCGACTACCAACCCGGCGATAGTTTCAACCGCATCCACTGGCGCAGTACTGCCCGCCACGGACGGCTGATGGTCAAAGAATTTGAGCTTGACCCCGCCGCTGACATCTATCTCGTGCTTGACCTCAACGAACGGGCCGTCGTGCGCATGCCAACCGAACCAGCACCCATCGACGAACGCGCAATCGCGCCGTGGTGGCAACGCCAACCGCCGGCGCGCCGCCGTTCGCCTCCCGATTCCACCGAAGAGCATGCCGTTAACGTCGCCGCTGCACTGGCCCGCACCTTGCTAGCCCAAAACCGGATCGTCGGCTTGCTGGCGTGGAGCGAACGACTAGAAGTCATCCCTGCCGAACGCGAAGAGCGCCAACTGTGGAAGATGCTTGAACTGTTGGCCGTCGTGCGTGCGACCGGTCAACACTCACTCGCCGAGCTGCTGGTTGCCGAGGGGCAACGGTTTGGCCGCGACACCACCCTGATTATTATCACTTCTGACCTCGACCCGCGCTGGGTGACGGCGCTGCAACACCATCTCTACCGCGGCATCAGGGCCGCCGTGATCTTCATCGATCCGCTCAGCTACGGTGGCTGGAATGATCCGGAACCTTTGCTGAACCATCTGGCTGGCCTAAAGATTGATGTGTACCGGCTGCAACGCGGCGATGCGCTCACCGATGCTCTGCACCAACCGCTGGTGCTAGCGGCATAAGGACAACCCTTCCGCGTAGCGTGGGTAACGTGCGCGTATGTCATTGCGAGGACGCGCAACACCCGAAGCAATCTCCCGCTTTAGCGACGCGCATGCCTGTGCGGGTGGCTTCCATGCTCGCGTGAGATTGCTGCGCCGCGCGTGGTCAGAGCGCCGCTCTGCCCCTACGCGCGGCTCGCAATGACGACCGATCCCGCAGTGTGAGCGGGGTAGCAAGTAGAGAATTAGAGGAATGTAGCTACCAAACCCCCTTGTTATCCCCATTCGTTAACCTTGCCTTACAGTAATCATTTCTTCTCTTGTTATCGCCTTAATTTCGATTTACACTGCAAAAGAAGTTTACTGCTACAGGTTTGCCGCTCTTGTGTGCAAAGGACGACTGCAATGACTCCACCGATTCCCTCCGATTTGCAGCATCGCTACCTCGAAGCAATGCTGCAAGGCAGCGGGCGAGCGGCTGATCGCGTCGTTGAGCAGGCGCTGGCGCAAGGCATTCATGCGCCGCGCATCTATCTTGATATCTTCCAACCGACGGCCTACGAAATCGGGCGGCTGTGGCAATCAAACCGGATTGGAGTCGCCCAAGAGCATTTGGCCACCGCCATTATCGAGCGCCAGATGGGCGAGCTGCACCCCTACTTTCGGCCCAAAACGCGCCGCAACCGGCGGGTAGTGCTCGGCTGCGCGCCGGAAGAGTGGCATCGGGTCGGCGTGCGCATGGTCGCCGACTTTTTTGAAGCCGAAGGGTGGGAGGTCATCTACCTTGGTGCGGCAGTGCCTATTCCGGCGTTGATCGATGCCATCAAGACCGCCCAACCTGATCTGGTTGGCATCTCTACCTCGATGGTCTTCAATGTACCCCATCTCACCAATCTGGTGCGCTCGTTAGCCGCCGCCGATCTCGACGGCATTCCTTTAATGGTAGGAGGATTGCCGTTTACCCGCCAACCCGGCTTGCACCAAGCCTTGAACATTCAACTTAGCGCACCGAACGCCGCCGCTGCCGTCGTTGCGGCAAATAACGCCTTTCCGCCGCCAGCTCGCTTACCTTACCCAAGCCATAGCGCCGAAGCGTTACCTGCCCTTCGCGCGCACCGCCGCCAGATCATCGACCGCGCAACCGAATTGGCACTCCAACACCCTACCGACACCCTCACCTTGGGCGAACGCGCACCGGAAGTGATTCGCGCCGGGTATGAGTTTGTCACCCGCATGCTTGAGGCCGCCCTCGCCGCCAGACGAACTGAGTTGCTCGATGAGCAGATCTTGTGGGGCAACGAACGGCAGCCGCACGACGGTGTACTGCCTGAACACATGCTGCACCGGTTTGAGATCTATGACGCCGTGCTCCAGCAGCTCTTGCCGGCAGAGATCGCCGCCATTGTCCGAGAATACACTGGTAGGATGATCGCTTTGCAACGTTCATTAATCGGCCAAGAGTAATCCAGAGTTCACTCCGGTACTAAACAGTAACAGGATGAATGACCTATTGCTCCTGCTATGCTGAAAAAGTTATGATACCGTTGTTGCACTATGTATTGTAACGAGAACGCATTAGTTTGTAAGAGAGCATCGTATGGCTCACCAAGCGTTTGGTTCCCGACCCATGTGGGGCCGTAGGAAACACAGCATTTCTCTCATTCTGATCGCTCTCCTCATCTTCACCGGCCTCTTTAGCACAGTCTTGACGGTCTTTGCTGCCAGCACGTTGACCGTGCGCGTCTACCTCGATACCAACCGCGACGGTCTCGATAACGACGGGCCGGGCAACGGCATCGCCGGCGTGTTGGTTTCGGTCTACACCGCCGACAGTGTGCTCATTGGTCTCAATACGACCAACAGCGACGGCGAGGTGGTGTTTCCCGCCCTTCCTGACGGTAATTACCGGATTGAAGTCAGCAATCTCGGCGCGCGAGTAGTGTCGATTCCGGGAGCAGGCAATGCCGGGTTGCTCTCGTTTGTGACTATCTCTGGCAGTGCAGTGACGCAGCGGGTTGGCCTGCGTCCAGCAACGCCGACAGATAACGACGCGCCGGCTGGCACCCGTAGCATCGCGGCGCGGGTGTGGAACGACCTTGACGCCGACGGGATTCAAGATGCCGGCGAGCCTGCGCTGAGCGGTCTGCCAGTGTATCTGATCGATAGCCTTGGCAACGTCGTGACCGGGCCGGTCACTACCGATAGCCAAGGCCGCGCGATCTTTAACACGGCCCCAACCGGCGCTGGTTATCGATTGCGCATCTTGGCCGCTAACTTCCCAAGCGGCTATATCCTGACCCAAGCCTTTGTCAACGACGGCGCACCTAACCCCGGCATTCGCGATTCTGATGCGGTGATCATTAGCGGAAATGCCGAGGCGTCGCTGCCCAACACCGGCAGAGGCGTGAATATCGACAACATCGACATCGGCTTTGCCCGCGGCGCGGTAAGTGGTTTTGTCTGGCGCGATAACAATCGGGATGGCTTGTGGGACACTGGCGAGCCGCGGCTGAACGGGGTGACGGTACAGTTGATCAATACATCTACCAGCACAACCGTTGCGACCGTCACCACCCGCCAGCGCATCGGTTCGAGTGAGCCGGCTGACGGCGGCTTCTTCGTCTTCACCGGCGTACCGCTTGGCGCAAACTATCAAGTGGTTATTCCAGCCAGCCAATTTGCGAGCGGAGCTGTTCTCTTCGGCGCTGCCAATTCGCCCAGTGCTACCGGCGGTGATGTTGGCACACCCGATGGCGTACCCACGGCTGATGTGACTGGCCCCAGCTTCTTGCTCAATACCAGCAGCAACACCCGCACTAATCAATTCTTCGGCTTTTACAAAGGCGTGATCGGCGATTACGTCTGGCTGGATGATGATGGCGATAGCAATCAAGACGCCAGCGAAGTCGGCGTCAACGGCGTGATCGTCTTTGTTGACGACGGACGCGGCGGCGGCACAGCTAATAACGGCATCCGCGACGGCGGCGAGATCTTCACCGTTACGACCAATAATCCCAACAATGGCCAACCCGGCTACTATCTGTTCGACGATCTTCCCCTGAACGCAACGCTTACCACGTACCGGATTGCGCTCGACGAGGCGAACTTCCTGCCCGGCGGCGCGCTGGTTGGGTTGGGAACGTCAACTGGCACGGAAGCCACCAATGCCAGTAACAATCGTTATGTCTACCGCGACGCAACCATCAGCGCCGGCAGTCCAGAGCTTGTAACGGTTGACTTCGGCATGACCCGCGCCCGTATTGGCAATCGGGTGTTTGAGGATGCCAACGGCAACGGAATTTTTGACAGCGGTGAACCGGCGATCCCCGGCGTGACCGTACGCGCCTATCGCGCCAGTGATGACGTGCTCCTCGGAACGGCTGTGAGCGACGGTAGCGGCTTCTACACGATTCTCGGCCTGCCTGCTGAACCGATCTACGTCACCTTCGATGTCACGAATGCGCCCTATCCTTTCGTCGGCAGCCTCAGCCCATCTGGTACGACGGTTGATCCTACCGAGAGCACCTATGAAGATTACAGCGACCTTGACACACAAGTTTCGCCAAATGTCTGGCGGACTATAACCTTTACGCCAATTCGAGGCGCCGATAATCTTGGCGTTGATGCGGGTTTTTACCTGCCGGTAAGGATCGTAGTGCGAACTTTTGGCGAAACAGTAACGATTAACAACTCGCTCGATAGCGGCGAAACCCCTCTTGGCGGGGCAAGTGTGAACGTCACTGGCGCTGAGACAGCGTCTGGCGCCACAAGTACTCTCAGTGGCGATATTATCTTCTCACTCCGTCCCGGCTCGTATACTGTTACGGTGACACCTCCTGCTGGTTATCTGGCCTCACCCGGCAATACGGGCAGCGCCAGCCTTTACAATTTGGTCAGCCGTGATATCAGTAGTGTTGATTTCTTCTATTACCTGCCGGGCCGGGTCAGTGGCGTTGCCTTCTTTGACTCGAACGGCGACGGGCGGGCTAACAGCGGCGAGCCGCGTCTGCGCAATGTGACGGTGGAGCTGCTGGACTCCTCAAATAACGTTGAAGCAACGACAACCACTCTAAACGATGGTTCGTACAGCTTGATCAACATCTTGCCCGGCAGTTACACGGTGCGCTTCACTAACCCTGACACGACCAACTATGCCTTCATCATCGGCGGCGATAGTGATGTCACCACCGCGGGGAATGTGGCAACCAGCAGCACCGGCACGCTAACGGTGCCGTATGACGGTTCGTTGACGAACATTGACGCCGGCTTCCGCGGCCAGACAACGGTCAGCGGGCGAATTTTTGAGGATAACAACGCCAATAACCTGCAAGACGCCGGCGATACCGATCTGCCCGGCGCAACGGTAACGTTGACAGTCACAGCTGACCTACCGAACCTCGTGGCGACCTATCAGGCGACACTCGCGACAGCACCGCCGAACTACCAATTCACCGGCTTGCCCGGCGGCAATATTGGCACGATCACTTATACCATTGCTTTTGCCCCGCCAGCCGGTGGTTACGTTGCCAGCGACGCTAACGTGGGCAGCGATGATGCCATCGATAGCGATGGCCCCACTGTCACCGTGAATGGGCCGGCTCCCGGTGGTACGCTCGACTTTGATCAAGGCTATTTCCGTAATGTCACTATTCAAGCACGCGTTTTTCGCGAACCGTCGGCTGGACGCAACAATGTATGGAATAATGGCGAAAACGGTATCACCGGCGTGCGCGTCTGGCTCGAACGACCCGATAGCACCCGCGTGCTGACCGGCACAACTACCACCGGCGGCCTCGTGACCTTTACCGTCCGCCCCGGCGATTACTTGCTGAATGTGGATGAAAGCTCGACGGCGCTCAGCGGCTTATTGCCGTCATCCGGCTCAACTGCGGCAGTAGCGGTCGCTGGATCGCCATTGACAAGCGGCGGTAGTTCGCTGACCGAAACAACCCCACCCGGCACGACCAACGTCTTCGGCTTCTACACCTTTGGCACAATCAGCGGGCGCGTCTTCTTTGATGGCGCGAGCGGGCCGGCTGACAATCTCGCCACCGGTGAGCCGGGAATGATGGGGGTGACAGTGCGGCTGCTCAACGCATCGGATACAGTCGTTGCTACGACTCCCACTGATGGCAGCGGTAATTTCACAATCGCTAACGTTGAGGGCGGCAGCTACCGGCTAGAGTTTGTCAACCCGGCGCCGGACAACTTCAGCTTTGTGGCTGCCAATACTGGCGATAACAATGTGGCCGCGGTTGTAAGTAACAATGGCCGCACCGATCTCTTTACCGTCACTGATGGCTCAACCACAACTCGCCGGGCGGCGATGGTTGGGCGCAGCACGGTGAATGGCATTGCCTTCATCGACAGCAACTACGACGGCCAGCGCGTCGCTAGCGAACCACGGTTGGCTGGGGTGACAGTCACCCTGAGCGCGACCATCAATCTGGCTAACCTTACCACGACCATTACCCGCACGGCAACCACCGATAGCTCCGGCGCATACAGCGTCACCGGCCTGCCCGGCGGAGCTTCACCGAGTGAAGCGAGCTTCTCACTCACCTTCACCCCGCCGGCTGCGACGCCGCCGTATCAGGTGACGCTGGCTGATCAGGGGGATGATGCGACTGATAGCGACGGCTTAACAGAGCTGACCAACCAGACGCTCGTGCCCGACACCACCGCTAGCCGCGACCAAGGCTACTACCAGAACGTCACCGTGCGCGCCCGCGTCTTCAATGAGACGGTGACAATCAACAACAGCTTTGAAAGCGGCGAGCCGGGCTTGCGCGCAGTGACAGTGAGTGTGAGCGGGCCGGTCACGAGCAGCCAACCCACTAACCTGAGCGGCATTGTCGAATTCAGCGGCCCGCCCGGCACGTATACCTTCACGGTGCCGACGCCGAGCGGCTTTAACCGCTCGCCGGGCAATACCGGCACTGCTAGCATCGGGCCACTGTTGAGCGGCGCAACTCCCGATCCGGTTCCCTTCGGCTATTACCGTCCGGCTCAAATCACCGGTACAGTCTGGTTTGACACTAATAGCAACGGTCTGATCGATAGCGGCGAGCCGGGGATGGAAACCATCAGCGTGCGATTGGTCGGCAGCGGCAGCGGGCCAAGCGCCCCGGTCACAACCGATGCCAACGGCGCATTCTCGATCACCAGTATCGAACCGACCGGTCTGACCAACGCGACCTACCAGCTCTGCGTCACGGTGCCAACCGGTTTTGTCTTCACTACCCGCGGCACAACCTTGACCGATGACAATAACAGCGATGTCGATCCAACCACCAGTTGCACGGCCAGTTTCACTGTCGCATCGAATGCAGCGATCACCTTTATCGACGCTGGCCTGCGCGGCGCTTTGTCGATTGGCGATCTAGTGTGGGAAGATGCGAACGGCAATGGCATTCAAGATAACAGTGAGCAGGCGCTCGACGGCGTGACGGTGACGGTGCAGGTAGCGACGAGTGGCGGCGTGATCAACTCGAGCAATCCTGCATTTACCTTCAGCGCCGTTTCAACCGCTGCCAGCGGCTTGAACCCCAACTACACGATCGGCAACATCCCGCCGGGCAGCACGGTCACGATCCAGTCGGTGAGCCGGTTTGGCTATCTGCTCTCCCCTGCCAATCAGGGTGGCAACCCGGCAACCGATAGCGATGCCGTCGGTGGGAGCTTCACCCTCAACGTGAGTACAACCGCAGTTGACTTCGGTCTCTACCGCACCACTGCGATCGGCGACACGGTCTGGTTCGATGCCAACGGCAACGGCCTGCGCGATGCAGGCGAGCCGGGTATCCCCGGATTGACCATTGCCCTGCGCGATGGCAGTGGTAACACTATTACGACCACCCAAACACTGGCTAACGGCAGTTATGCTTTCAACAATCTGACGCCGGGTGTCTACTCGCTGCAGCTGACGTTGCCGGCTGGCTATGCGACGACCAATAACGGCAGCGGATCAGTGACGACCAATGATGACAACGATTTCCGCAATGACGGCACAACTGCCACCTTTACGCTGGCGAGTGGCCAAGCGCTCGCTAGCATCGACGCCGGTCTACGCGGCGCCGGCGGCGTCAGCGGTATCGTATGGTTCGATACAAATGAGAACAACCAGCGCGATCCAAGCGAAACCGGACGGCTAGCCGGCGTGCAAGTGACGGTTACATATACGCCTACGTTGCTGCCCGGCTATTCGCAAACGGTGCAAACCACGACCGCTGCCAATGGAGCATACAGCGTGACGGGCTTGCCGCCGGGAGAAGTGACCGTTACCTTCACCAACCTGAGCGGTTATTTGCCGGCCCAACCCAACATCGGTGACGATGCCACTGACAGCGATGGCCCGGTTGTCACCTTTACTCTTGCAGCCGGCCAACAAGCGGTTGATATGGGTTACTACCAGCGGGTGCAGGTCTTCTTGCCCATGACCATTGTGCAAATCCCGCCGGATCTGATTGTCAGCATTCAAGCTACTCCAGCCAGAGCAAACGCCGACACGCCGGTGCGATACCAAGTGACGGTCACGAACATCGGGCGTAAACCGGCGAGCAATTTCTGGGTCGATCTCTATATCAACCCATCGCGTCCGCCAGAGGTCAACGAACCGTGGAATGAGCTAGCGCGGCAAGGGTTAGCATGGTACGTTGAAAGCACGCTCCAACCCGGTCAGAGTGTGACCCTGAACAGCTTCCCCCGTAGCCCAACGAATCCATTTGGCTACGATCCGGCAGCCAGCTCGCCGACGTGGAACGGCCGGCTACCGCGTGGGGTCAATACGATCTACGTCTATGTTGATAGCTGGAACCGCAGCCCCGATGGCAGCCAAGGCAGCCCCTTCGGCGCCGTGGAAGAGGTGAATGAAACCAACAACCGGGCTCAAGTAACAGTCATAATCAGTGATTGATGGGCGATAGGCAAAGTGATACCGGCATGGAACAATGCTTAACCACGCTGGTATCACCTTCGCCATGATTGCGGCAGTACACAGCCGCACTCCAAGAAAGGATGGCAGGTTTTACGCCGTAGCATACTTGCACAATGATTTGATCGCACTCAAGCGCGTATTTCGTTACGCTTGAGGATAGCAACAAAACCATGATACTACTTACGCGACCAATTATTTGCGAACCGAAAAACAATATTATCGTGTGCAACAGAGATATTTTTTGCTATAATGGTAATCACGGCGATGGTTAGGTGCGTTCGCTGAGTAGAAATTGCGCCAAACACGCAAGGAGTTGCATATGCAACGTCGAATGATGAGCTACAGCATGATAATCTGCGGTGTGCTTGCAATGGTCATTGGGTTTACCCTCTTGCCACTGCCGACGCCATCAACCGCCGCGCCAGCGCTGCAACCGTCGCCACGCCCGACCATTCCACCGGTGACGATTGTACCGGCAAGTTCGCCCACCCCTCTGCCGATGGGTCGCGTCACCGGCACCATCATTGATCTGCGCACACATGCGCCAGCGGCCCAGATTGCGGTCAAGATCGGTGATGCGGTTGTGTATAGCGATCAAAATGGCAATTACGATCGTTGGGTAGAGTCCGGTTTCTATACCCTTGCCCTGCAACTTACCGACGAGCAAGGATCGCCAGCGCAGGCGCCGTTAACGATTGCGGTCGGCCCCGGCGATACAGTGGTTGCCCACCTGTTCTTCACCAGTCCGGGTCAAGCCGAATCAGCAGCGCCGGCTTTCACAATCGAAGCGCCGACCGCGGTACTGACCGTTGCGCCAGTAGCGGTGATGCCTGAACTGCCGGCGGTGATTCCGCCTAAGCTGCCATATACTGGCGTTGCCGATGAGCCTGCTGCCGCCACGAGCCAGCAACCCGCCCACTTGCCGCGCACAGCAACGACGATCCCGTTTAATGCCCAGTTCTGGTTTGTAATTGGGTTTCTCTTGCTAGCGGGCGGGCTTGGGCTTCAGTTCTGGCCCAGCCGGCGGCCAGCAATCCCCGCGCCGGCAGATGAGCAATTCCTTGCCAAGCTGCTCAATACCCCGCCGCCAGCGACCGATGAGGAGTTGCTGCGTACATTGTTGACGGGGCAAGGCTCATCTGAGAAGTAATATGAACTGATGAAACGTGGACGGGCAGGTTTGCAACCTG
>NZ_DAOTWH010000208.1:0-8849 GCF_034435895.1 Chloroflexus sp. | reverse complement strand
CTGGCCGGTTTGACGCTGGCCGAGGCGCGTTTGCATAGCCGGTATGGGGTGACGGTGGTGGGGATTCGCCGCTGGCCGGCCAATCGGCCAGCTCCCGGCCCGGCGCGCGCGGTCACTGCGGCGACGCGTGTGCTCGCTGATGATCTGCTCGATGTGATCGGCGATGAGGCGGCGGTAGCGGCGCTCTGCCGCGCCGAGCGTTTGATCTCGCAAGCGCCGCAGCCCGATCTGCCGTTTGGGCCGGATTTGCCGGTGATGGAAGTGGCGCTTACCCCGCGGTCGCGTTTTATTGGCCAGACGGTGGTTGCTTCCGAGTTGCGCCAACTATTTGGGGTGACGGTATTGGGGGCGCGTCGCTTGGGCCAGCCGCTCGCCGGTGATCCGGCCCATGAGACGCTGCGCTTTGGCGATACGTTGCTGGTTGCCGGCCCGCCGGCTCACCTTGAGACGATCGTGCGCGATCAACGCACCTTTGGCGATCTGGCGGTGGTGGCGCTGCCGCGCGATCTGGCCGTCAGCGGCGACCGGCTCAGCCGACGCGCGCTGTTGGCCATTGCGATTATGCTGGCAATGTTGGTCGTGATGGCCGGTGGTTGGTTGCCGACCGTCACGGTGGCTTTGGTGGCGGCAGTGGCAATGGTTATCACCGGCTGCGCGCCGCTCAATGATGTCTACCGCCGCCTCAGTTGGGAGAGCTTAGTGTTGATTGCGGCGATGTTGCCGATGGCGACAGCGCTTACCAAGACCGGTGGCGCAACCTTGATCGCCACCGAGCTGGCAACCGCGCTCGGTGCGTTCTCGCCGCTGGTAGTGCTGGCCGGCGTGTTCATCATTACCAGCTTCCTCAGCCAGTTCATCTCGAACACCGCTACCGCCGTGTTGATGATGCCGATTGCGCTGGGGATTGCGCAACAGTTGGGCCTAGCGCCGGAGCCGCTCGTGATCACGGCGGCGATTGCCGCTTCGACGGCCTTTGCTACCCCGATCGCCTCGCCGGTCAACACGCTCGTGCTGGCGCCGGGAGGCTACCGGTTTGCCGATTATGCCCGCGCCGGCATCCCGTTGCAGGTCGTCGTGCTGGTGATTTGTCTGCTGGTGGCGCCGTTGATCTTTCCGTGGTGATCGGAGCGGCGCGCTTTATGCTACAATCAGCCTTGCTGGTTTGTGAAGCGATATCCGTTGCTATATAAGGAGGTTTATAGTGAGTGTCAAAAAGATCGGCATTCTCGTCGGTCGCGAGTGGTCTTGGCCACCCGCCTTTATCGAAGAGGTCAATCGGCGCAATGCTGGCGTGCGGGCCGAGTTCATCAAGCTAGGTGGAACGCGCATGGCCGAGTTGTGCGACTACGACGTGATTGTCGATCGCATTAGCCATGAGATCCCGTACTACCGCACGTTTCTCAAGACAGCGGCGCTCAGCGGCACCCGCATCGTCAACAATCCCTTCTGGTGGAGCGCCGATGATAAGTTTTTTGGCGCCTCGTTGGCGACGGCGCTCGGTATTCCCCATCCGCGCACGGTAGCACTGCCGTCACATTCCTACATCGAAGGCGTGGTCGAAGAATCGCTGCGCAATTTGCAATACCCGATTCCGTGGAAAGAGCATGTCGATTATGTCGGCGGCTTCCCGGTTATTCTCAAGCCGGCGTGGGGCGGCGGTTTTAAGAAGGTCTACAAAGTGCATTCGTATGAGGAGTTGTGGCGCGCCTACAACGAGACCGGCATCGAGTGCATGATGCTGCAAGAGTACATCGCGTGGGAGAAGTACGTGCGCTGCATCGTGATCGGTCGCCGCCACATCATGACGATTAAGTTCGATGCCAATGCGCCGTGGCCGCACCGCTACTTCCGCGACGATAACTACCTGACCCCTGACGAAGGCCGGCAGGTAGTGGAAGGCGCGCTCAAGCTGAATCAGGCCCTCGGCTACGATATGAATACGGTTGAGTTCGCCATCCGCGATGGCGTTGCGTATGCGATTGACTTCACCAACCCCGCGCCCGACTTCGATGTCAATTCGCTCACGCCCTACTACTTCGACTGGGTGGTGCGCACGATGGCCGATTTCACCATCGAGCTGGCCTTGCAAGGCCGGGCCAAGCCGGAAGAGTTCGCGTGGCATCGCTTGTTGAACGGCCCGATGGCCCCGGCTGCCACGCCGGTGGCTGCGCCGGAAGCTGCTCCCAATGGTGATCCGCCGGCTGCTGAAGCACCGGCAGCGCCGAAGCGCCGGACAACCCGCAAGAAGAAGGCGGCTGAGGAGGCGTAGCGGTGCGCTTCCCTCCGGGGGAGTTGCTCCCTCCACCAGCGGGGGAGGGCCGGGGTGGTGGCGGGAATAGCCGCAAAAACCCACAAAAGACACAAGAATAGAACGATATTTTGGTGTCTTTTGGGTCTCTTCGTAGCTATGCAAAGAGTGACGGGGCGGGGGACGCGAATCTCACCCTTAAGGGAGATTGCTTCGCCTCGCGGGGGCAGAGCACGGCTCTGCCCCCTACGCTCGGCTCGCAATGACACGCGGGAAGCGAATCTTCCCCTATAGCTCTTTTCGTACTCTGCGTCCTTCGCGCCTTTGCGTTATACATCTCTGCGACTCTGCTCCCTTGGCGCCTTTTCCCCGTCTTCTCCTGCGCCAGTGGGAGAGGGGACAGGTGTGAGGGTTCCAAGCAGAATAGCTACAGAAGATGCACCAACGATGCAAATAATCTTATGGTTTTGCGCCTTTGGGGTCTTTTCGAGGCTATTCAGCCCGCGCAGCGGGCTTCGTAATCTTAGCCCGGCCCTTTAGGGCCGGGGCACACACACCAGTAATCTCGTGTTATATTTTTTGTGCCATTTGTGTCTCTTTGTGGCTATTCAGAAAGATCCGGGGTGGGTCTACTAGATAAGGAACAACTATGACCCTTGCGCAGGCAATCGCTGATTACCATGCTCTGCTTGATCCGGCGCTGGCGGCCGCGTCGTGGCAGCGGCTGACCGAAGAGATGCGCGCCCGCCAGCTCTATTTCGGCGAGCGTCCGCTGGCCACTGTGTTGCGCCCGCGCTTGATTACGGCATCGCAGTACGATTTGTTACGGCGGGGAACGCAACACGTCGCTGAGGCGGCGCGCGTGATCGTGGCGGCAGCGCTTGAGAATAACGAAACCGGACAGGCGGTGCGCGATATCTTGATGCTCACCCCGCTCGAAGAGCGGCTGATTGCGATGCACCCCGGTTATCTCGAACCGAGCGCCCATTCTCGGATGGATACTTTCCTCACCGTGGATGGGTCGTCGCTGCAATTTGTTGAGTACAATGCGGAAAGTCCGGCGGCGATTGCCTATGAAGATTTGCTGGCGCAGGCCTTTTTGGCCATGCCGGTGATGGAAGAGTTCGCCAAGCGCTATCCGCTGATGCCGTTGCCTGCCCGCCCATACATGCTGCGCACGCTGATGGATTGCTGGCGCGCAGCCGGCAGTCCCGGCCACGAGCCGCGGGTGGCAATTGTCGATTGGCGTGGTGTGCCGACTGCCACCGAATTCGAGATGTTCCGGCGCTATTTCAACGAGCACGGCTTGCCGGCGATGATCTGCGCGCCGCAAGACCTCGCCTTCCACGATGGACAGTTGTGGGCGCGATTGGAAGACGGCAGCGAGACGCTGGTCACGATCGTCTTTAAACGGGTGTTGACCAGCGAGTTTCTCACTCACTACGGTGATGACTCGCTCAGCCATCCGCTGGTGCAGGCGTATGCCGCCGGCGCATGCGTGATTGTCAATTCGTTCCGCGCCAAATTGCTGCACAAGAAGTCGTTGTTTGCCCTGCTGTCCGACGAACGGTTCTATGAACCACTCAGCGCCGAGCAGCGCGCCGCCGTCGCTGCCCATGTGCCGTGGACGCGCGTGGTGCGGCCCGGCCAGACGACCTATCAGGGTGAGACGATTGATTTGCTGGCGTTTGCCCGCGCGAACCGCGAGCGGCTGTTGCTGAAGCCGAACGATGAGTACGGCGGCAAGGGGATTACCATCGGCTGGGAGGTGAGCGCCGCCGAGTGGGAAGCTGCGCTGAACACGGCTCTCGCTGCGCCGTTTGTAGTGCAAGAGCGCGTGACCATCGCCTATGAGCCGTATCCGGCGCTAGTTGATGGGCAGGTTGTGATCGGCGAGCGGTTGGTTGATAGCGATCCGTTCCTGTTTGGTACCGAAGTCAATGGCTGTCTGTGCCGGCTGTCAACCGTGACGTTGCTGAATGTCACTGCCGGCGGCGGCAGCACGGTGCCGGTCTTCGTGATTGATGGTTGATCACGGTAAGGAGGGCGTGATGCAGGTGCGTGATGCCCTTGGCCGGACAATCGAGCTGGCGGCGCCGCCGCAACGGATTGTCGCGCTGGTGCCGAGTATGACCGAGTGGCTGTTTAGCGTCGGAGCCGGCGAACGGGTGGTCGGAATTACCGACTATTGCAGCGAACCGGCGGCGGCGATCGCGCATCTGCCGCGGCTGCGCGGCACCAAGAACCCGGATCGGATAGCGATTCTCTCGCTGCACCCCGATCTAGTCATCGCCGAGCAAGAAGAGAACCGTGAGCGCGATGTGCTGGCCTTGGCCGCTGCTGGTGTCAATGTCTATGTCACCGCCATTCGCAGTGTGGCCGATGCTGCCGCGCAGTTGGCGGCGTTGGCCGAAGTGCTCGGTGTGGCGATGACGGCTGCGCCGATGATCGCTGAAATACAGGCGGCAATGGCCAATCCGCCAGTGCCGGCGCGCCGGGTGCTGGCGCTGATTTGGCGTGATCCGTGGATGGCAGTGGGGCAAGATACCTACGCCAATGATCTGTTGCGCCTCAGCGGCGGGATCAATGTGGCGGCGGCGTTGCCGGGCCGTTATCCGCGCGCGCCATTGGCCGAACTGCTGGCCCTCAATCCTGATACCATCCTCTTGCCGAGCGAGCCGTACCCGTTTAGCGAGCGCGATCTGCCGGCGTTTGCTGAGGTGACCGATCGCTGCCAGATCGCGTTCTGCGATGGCATGGCCTTGACATGGCCCGGCCCGCGTACCGCCGCTGCGATCGCCTCGTTCCGGCGACTATTGGGGAATGCCGTATGAGCCAACTGGTCTGGTTACGTGAAGCGGTGATGGGATTGGCGCTAGGCGAGCGCGCGCGCAGTGTGCTGAACGCTGGCCCCGCGCCGGCGGCGACGGTCGATGGCGCGGCGCTAACTGCCGAGCTCAAGCGGGCCGTCAACCAGTTTAAGGCGCTGGCGATGGATGCTGGCGGCACACAGGTGCTCTACGATCGGTTGCGCTCTGTTCCGGCTTACCTCGCGTTCCGCACTGAACTTACCCCGCAGTTGCAGCGCTTCGATCCGGCTTCATTGCCGGATCGGGCAACGCGGCTGGCCTTCTGGATCAACCTCTACAACGCGCTGGTGATCGATGCCGTCATTGCCTTTGGCGTCCAGACCAGCGTTGCTGATGAATTGGCCGGTCTCAGCTTCTTTCAAGCCGCGGCCTATCTGATCGGCGGCCAGCGCTGTTCGCTCAACGACATCGAGCACGGCATCTTGCGCGCTAATCGCGGCCATCCCTTCATCCCCGGCCCTCAGTTTGCCGCCGATGATCCACGCCTCGCTTGGATCATCGATCCGCCCGATGTCCGGATCCACTTTGCCCTCAACTGCGCCAGCCGTTCGTGCCCGCCGATTGGCGTCTACAGCGCCGAGCAAATCGATGCCCAGCTCGAACTGGCTATGCGCAGCTTTGTTGACGCCAGCGTGACCATCGATCCGGCCCGCGGCGAGATCCATCTGTCGCGCATCTTCGACTGGTACCGTGAGGATTTTGGCGGTCCCAACGGAATTGTCCAACTCTTGCGGCAGGCGCTGCCTGATGACGAACGCCGGGCATGGCTGTTGCAAGCGCAGCGGGGCCGTTTAGTCTACCGTCGGTATGATTGGTCGTTGAATCGCGGCTGACGCGGGCCGGGATCGACCACCCCGCCAAAACGTTGAGGGGCGGATAGAACATTTGTAGTGATCACAACCGTTGATCGCTATGCGGTGTCTCAAAGACCGGCTCTACACTCCCCTCTCCCGCGCTAGTGGGTTGGGGGGCGATATTTGGTCGAGCACAACCGTTGATCGCTGGGCAATGCCTTAACACTTAACTTGGCACTCCCCTCTCCCACGCGAGTGGGAGAGGGGCTGGGGGTGAGGGCAAAACGGAGCATCGCACAGCGATCAACCACATCTGCGCTCATGCGTGCTGTCCGCCCTTAAAAACCCCAAGACGAAGGTATACTACAAGAGCAGGATCAACGACAGTACAGGCATCGCAGAGGACGTTATGACCGATGACTGGCGCAACCGCTCACTCAAAGATCTCTACCGGCTGACCGGCCAGATCTTCTCACAGCTTCCGGCATTAGCCCGCCTGTGGGGCGGCGCGTACCGTGCGCTCAGTTTCGATACGGTGCCCTTCACCCCTATGCGCAAACCGCTGGCTGAGGCTCGTTTTGCGCTGGTTACGACCGGCGGGGTTCACCGGCGCGATCAACCGCCGTTTGATATGGCCGATCCGCGCGGCGACCCTACCTATCGCCGCATTCCGGCTGATACGCCGGTGGCTGATCTCACCATTACCCACGATTACTACAACCACACCGACGCCGAACGCGATTTGAATATTCTCTTTCCACTGACCTTGATGCGCTCGTTGGCGCAGCGCGGGATCATTGGTGGTGTGGCTGATTGCTACAGTTTCATGGGCCATATCGAACCGCCTCATCTCGAAACCTTGCTGCGCCAAACTGCCCCCGAAGTCGCCAGTTTTCTGAAACAAGAGCAGGTAGATGCGGTCTTGCTCACCCCTGCCTGAGGGTTGTGCAATCAGTCCGTGGGACTGATCGCGCGCATCATTGAAGACGCTGGCATCAGCACAATCTGCATCGTCAGTCTTAAGCCGATTGCCGAACAGGTGCGTCCGCCGCGCACCTTGCATCTGGCATGGCCGTTTGGCCATCCGTTAGGCGAACCGGGGAACCGGGCGCAACAGGTGACCGTGTTGCACGCGGCGCTGCACAGCCTCTACTTCGCCGAGCCGGGCGAGATTTTAGAGCCGGGTTGGCGCTGGCGGCGTGAAACGTACACTATCCCGGCAGGGTGGGAGGTGTGAGAGATGCCCTTCGGCATCTTTGCTCATCCCTTGCCAAACAGGCGGTAATTCAACACCGGAAAGATTGCGTCGTGCGTTTCGATCTGCTCAAGGGTAAAGAGATCGGTCGCGCTCAGCGACTCTTGGCGCGCCAGCGCAAACAACTGCTCGAAGCGATCAAGGTGTCGTTGCCAACCCAATTCCTGCGGATCTTCCGCCCAATCACTCTGTTCAGCCAGCAATAGTTCGCGCGCCGCTTGCGTCAGCACCCGCTCGCGAAATCCTTCGACCGCCGGATAGTGCGCAATCAAATCGGCAAACCGGTGTTCGGCGTCGTGGAGCGCCTGCCAATAGCGCTGTGCGCTGGCCGATTGCCAACGCGAGAGGGGATGCGGGAGCTGGGGGTCTGCCTGCAGAACGACGGTCTCACTCGTGCGTAAGCCGGCCAGTATCGTTCCCGGATGGGTCAAACTGAGCCGAGCATCAGTTGCGCAGCGGGTCAATACTGCTTGCAGCCATGTCGGTCCTTCAAACCAGCAGGTTCCCCACCAACGGGCATTAATCGGCACAACGATCGTGGCGTCAGCCGGCAATTGATTCAACCGGTACAGCAGTTGCTCGACGAAATGGTTGGCGTGCTCTTGCGCGCGCCGCAGCGCATCATACGGATCGTACGGTTGGGGCGTATCGATCCCATTGGCCGTATAACCGGTTGGATCAGCAGCGTTCCGGTAGAGTGGATCACCCGGATAGCCTAGTTCGGTAGACCAAATCTGGCGGGATAGTTCGCTCTCGACCCCAATCGCCGCCAGCCGGCGCGGGATGATCCAGCCGGGCAATTGACCAGTACGCACATAAACCGGATCCACAATGACATAACGTAGATCCAAGTCGAGTGCGATCTGCTCGATCCCCGGCCGCCATGCGCAACCGGGCAGCCAGAGTCCTTCTGGTCGTTTAAGGTGGCGCGAGATGTAGAGCAAGCCGTGTTCGAGTTGCGCTCGCACGAGGCTCTCGCGGCTCAGCAATGGTAAAATGGCGTGACTAGCCGGCAAACAAAGCGGCGTCGCCACCTCGGTGGCAACTAATTCGTGCAGCCGTCCGGCCAAATTGCGCTGGTAGCGCATATTGAATGTGCGCAGCGTTTGGCGATCCCAATCAAGGTAAAACCGCGCCAGATACGCCCCGTGGCGATTGTTTTCCGCTTCAAAGCGAGCAAGTTCGGCTTGATGGCGAGCAATTCTATGTTCCAACCACTGTTCGAAATGCTTGCTGACAACCCGGTCGCGCCACTGTTCTAGGGCAATTGGCGAGCATGCCAAGGCGAGCGTGATCGGTAGATGGTGGCGCTGCAATTCACCGAGCAGATCGAGCAAGGGGATCAGCATCTGCGCGGTAAAAGCGTGCAGATGCTCTTCGCCGATAGGGTGCCGTCCGGGATGGCGCACGTATGGCGTATGCACTTCAATCACAAACGCGACTGGCATCATGCCCTCGCTCATTACATTCCCACCGGCTCTCGCAATCCATTATAGTATATAGTATACAGGCGCTTATGGGTTCACCGGTGTTACTGGCACTGGCGTTGGCAGTGATGTGGCGGTTTCGGTCGGTGTCGCGATACTGGTGGTGGCCGGCGTGCCCTCTGGCGTCGGGGTGCCGGTGGTGGCCGGTGTGCCCTCTGGCGTCGGGGTGCCGGTGGTGGCCGGCGTGCCCTCTGG
>NZ_DAOTWH010000207.1:0-9484 GCF_034435895.1 Chloroflexus sp. | reverse complement strand
GCGAAGACGAGCCGAGCGCCAGTGAGGTCGCCGGCTTGATAGCTGCGCTGTTCCCAGATCAGCCTGCCCGCCGCTGCCCATTCCGCCAGTTGCGGTGTGGCGGTGGGGCTGATCAGCCGCACCGGAAAGCCGGCGGCGAGCAGGCTACGCACTTTGCGCTCACCGACAGCGCCGCCGCCAATGACCACCGCCGGCATGTGCGATGGTTTGGTCAAGACAATCGGGTAATCCTGCGCCGGCGTTGCGGCAGTGGCTGGGGTTGGCGCAACGGCGCGGGTGGTGTAGCCGCGCGGCGTCACCATGTGGCCGGCTAGCGCAAAGCTCTGGCTATTGCCGATCAGCACCACCGTCAACATATCGGCTTGCGCTGGATCAGCTTCGGCGAGGGTGATTAGCGTAACTTGCTCATCGGCGCGAGTGACTTGGCGGCCAAACGCGACCGGCGTCTGCGGCGAACGGTGCTCGCGCACGATGGAGAGGGCTGCGGCCAATTGCCAGTTCCGCCCTTGCGAGCGCGGATTGTAGAGCGCGATCACGAAATCGGCTTGGGCTGCGGCACGCAACCGGCGCTCGATCAGCGGCCACGGCGTGAGCAGGTCACTAAGGCTGATCAGGCAGAGATCGTGATTGACCGGCGCGCCAAGGCGTGCCGCTAACGCCTGAAATGCGCTCACACCGGGAATGACTTCGACAACGGGATCGCGGCCAGTCCATCCCTCAGCGTTCAAGGTCTCGAAGACTGGCGCCGCCATCGCGTAGATGCCGATGTCGCCACTGCTGACCAGCGCCACCCGCCGGCCAGCCCGCGCCAGTTCGATGGCGGCCCGTGCCCGCCCCATCTCATCACCCATCGCCGGGGTGACGATGACCTCTTGGTCGGGCCGCAGCAACGGACGGATGAGGTCGATATAGCGGCCATAGCCGGTGACGACTTCGGCGTGGGCCAGCGCCTGCCGGGCCGCAACTGTGAGCTGGGACAGATCACCCGGCCCGATGCTGACCAGCGCCAGTTGGCCGGCGGCCTGAGCGGCGTCGCACGGGTTAGCGGCGGGTGCACGCAAGGCAACGGCGACGGTGCAACGGGCAAACGACCGCTTCGGCGCGAGCAGCGGCCCATGCGCCGCCACTACTGCGCACGGCTCGGCCACACCCGGCAACTCGAACCGGCTGGCGGCACTGGGACTGAAGCCTTCTGGGTCAAGCGCGCGCAATTGCTCGGTGGAGATGATGGTGAGCGGGACGCCAAGCTGGGCCGCGAGCGCGATAATCCCCGGCTCGGTCGCCTTCAGCTCAGCGGTGGCGATAGTGGCAACGCACTCCGGCAGCAGATCGGCCTCGGCCAGCGTTGTCGTCAGCGCCTCGGCCAGCTCGCCGGCTGGTGTCTCGCGCCGGCACCCAATCCCCACTGCCAAGACTGGCGGCAGATAGCGCAAGGCTTTGGGACGGATCGATGCCCACACGTCAACCAAGCGGCGATGGGAAACCACAATCGCAGCGGCGAAATAGTCATTGGCAAGAGCAGACGGTTCGCTCACCCATTCGACTGCCGGCGCAGCGGCGAGTTCGGCGGCCAGCAATTCAAGCACTGACGGTAACGCCGGGTCAACCCACACCCCGATCGGCTCGCCGTTGACCAGACACGCCATCACATGGGTAGTCGCTGAATCGGCGGCCAGTCGCCAGCCGCGATCGCGCCCGATCAGATCGAGCGCAGGCAAACCTTGGGTGTCGCTGGATGTCGTCAATGCGGCATGGCCGCCAGTAAGCGCGGCCAGCCGGCGAGCGAGTTCGTTCGCGCCGGCGCGATGGCCGCCCACCAACGGCACCGCAAACTGGCCCTGCTCGTCGAGGCAAACCACTGCCGGATCAACGGTTTTAGCGCGCAGCAATGGCGCTAGCGAACGCACCGCAATCCCAGCGGAACCGACGAAAACAATCGCCCGCGCCGAAGTCCACGCGGCCTGCATCGCTTCGGCGACGGTCGCATAGGGTATGGCGGCGGGCAGCTCAGCCGCAAAGCGGGCCGGCGCCCATACCGTGGCCGGCAACGCGGGGGCGAGTCGTTCGGCCAGCGCCAACCCAGCGCGGGTGATAGCGATGAGAGCGATGTTGATCATAAGAGCCTCAAATGATGTCAACGACAACGGGTAGGGGCATAGTGTTGCTATGTCCCTACCCGCCGGCGCAAGCGATGGCTATAGGTTGGATCGTAGAGCCGGCTGGTTGGCCGATCGGTGCGTTTGTGGGCCGGGTCGAGGGCCGCGCCAACCAAAATCAGCGCCTGCCGGGTGAAGCCAGCCGCTTTGACTTTGGCGGCAATATCGCCCAGCGTACCGTCAATAATCTCTTCATCGGGCCATGTCACCCGGTAAGCCACCACCACCGGCGTATCCGGCGTGTAAGCGCCGCCAGCCAGCAAATCCTCCACCACTTGCTGAATCCGGGTAATACCGAGGTAGATCGCCAGTGACGCGCCGTGCGCCGCCAGCCGGGTGAGCTGCTCGCGCTCCGGCAACGGGGTGCGCCCGGCGGGCCGGGTGAGGATAATCGTTTGCACCAATTCGGGAACAGTCAGTTCGACGCCGAGGCGGGCCGCGAGGGCGAAGGCGGCGGTCACGCCGGGAACGACCTCATACGGAATGCCAGCTTCATCAAGCGCGGCCATCTGCTCGTGGATCGCGCCGTACAGCGCCGGGTCGCCGCTGTGCAAGCGCGCCACCACCTGCCCGGCCTGCGCCGCTTCGCGCATCAGCGCCACAATCTGGTCAAGGTGCATCTCAACCGAACCGACAATCCGCGCTTCAGGCCGGGCATACGCCGCCGGCAGCGCCGCGTCAACCAGACTATCGGCGTAGAGGATCAGATCGGCTTGGGTCAGCACATCACGCCCGCGCACCGTGATCAGGTCAGGCGCGCCGGGGCCGGCCCCGACAAAATAGACGGTTCCGGAAACAACGGGGTAGGTCATAGCACTTCTCCGCGGCGAACAATAACGAGCGACAGGTACGGGCGATGGTGCGGGTCGAGTGTCCGCAAATCGCGCGTAATAAATTCACCCTCCAGTCCCACTCTCTCGGCATAGAGGGCGTGGTCAAGGAGACCGAGTTGTTCAAGCGCCGTGAGGATGGACGGCGCCGCAGCACCGGCCTTCATCAACACAACCGTGGCAAACTCGGCGAGGAGGCGCTGCAAGGCGGCGGCATCGGTCTCGTAGCTGGCCGGCAGCACAATCAGCCGCTCACCGGCCATAGCGAGCGGCATGCCGGCAGCGGCGGCAGCGGCGGCGAATGAAGTAACGCCGGGAATGACTTTGACCGGCAGGGTGGGAGCGCACACGCGCAACTCGCGCCACAGGTAGAAAAAGGTGCCGTAGAGCAGCGGATCGCCGAGCAAGAGGTAGACCCCGCGCCGCTCGGCGCCGAGGGTCGCGGCCATCACTTCGGCGGCGGCTTGCCACGCCGGACGTAGTTGGCCGGAATCGCGCGTCATCGGCAGCGGCAGCGTCACCACTTCTTGGCGGGAAGGATCGATCCACGGCGTCGCGATGCGCAGCGCAATGCTAGCATCGCCGTCGCGGCTCTGGGGCGCAAAGATGACATCAGCCGCCTGCACGGCGCGTAGGCCTTTGAGGGTGATCAGTTCGGGGTCGCCGGGGCCAAGCCCGACCGCAGTGAGTTCAGCATTCATACCAACACCTAACTTTCAGGCGCAGAGTGAGCAAAGGCGCTGTAGAGCCGGACGGCTGTCTGGCTCCCCAAGACGCAAAGGGTTTTAACGCAAAGGTGCGAAGGTGCGCAAAGGGCGCAAAGGATGTACACGCAAAGGCGCAAAGGGCGCGAAGATGCGCAAAGTGTTTTGGATGTGGCATAAGCATGCTTTTACTACCTCCATAAAATCTTCGCGTTCTTAGCGTCTTTGCGTTTGAACCCTTAGCGTCTTTGCTCGCTTTGCGCCTGCACCCATGCCACGATAAAGACTGGATTTAATGCGGCGAAGCGCAGATCGGATTGGATCGGCGCACCGCGGTTGATCTGCACCTGCGCCACCCGCGCCGCTGGCAAGAGGGCCAGCGCCGTGGCGAGATGGCCGGCGGTCACGAGGTTGAGCACCAGCCGGCCTCCGGTGCGCAGCCGTTGCTTGGCCAACGCAATGATCGCCTCTAACCTCCCGCCGCTCCCGCCGACAAAGATCGCATCAGGATCGGGCCAATCGGCACACGCCTCCGGTGCTTCACCGTGGGCCGCGTGCAGGTTAGGCGCGGGAAAACGGCACAGATTAGCGTGAATATGCTCGACAAACACCGCGCGCCGCTCGACCGCGTAGACCCGCGCGGTTGGGCATGCGCGAGCCGCCTCGATCGCCACCGCACCACTGCCGGCCCCGATGTCCCACAACACCTCGCCGGGTTGTAAGGCCAGCTCGGCCAGACTGAGCAAACGCACCTCGCGCTTGGTGATCTGGCCGGCTTCGGTGCTGAAGGCCTCGTCGGGCAGGCCGGGAGGGATGGGGCGCACGGGCCGGTCGTTCCAGACCACCAGCACATTGAGTGGATCAAATTCGGCGGTGACGAGATCGGCGAGGGTAGCGGAGACGACGTGCTGGCGCGGCCCGCCAAGCTGTTCGCAGACCGCGCAGCGGCTGGCGGGATCCATCCCGGCGGCGATCAACGCTTGCGCAATCACTGCCGGCGTCTGCTGGCGATCGGTCAGAATCGCCGCTTTGGGCGCGGCCAGCGCTGCCGGAACGATTGTCGCCAGCGGGTGGCCATGGGCGCTGAGCAAGACCGCATCGTGCCACGGCTCGGCCAGCGCGGCAAAGGCGAGTTGGGCCGAAGTCGGGGCCGGCACAATGTCAAGCGCTTCGGGCGGAAACACTCGCCGCAAACTGGCGCCAATCCCATACCAGAGTGGATCACCCGACGCCAGCACCACCGCCGTTCGACCGGCTTCCCACGCCTGCTGCAACCGGGCCAGCGCCGGCTCCACACTCGCTTCGACCGCCAGCCGCTCGGCGGCCACCTCAGGAAACGCAGCCAGATGGCGCTTCCCGCCTACCAGCAGATCGGCGCGGTCAATCCGCTGAAGAAGCTTAGCCGGCAAACCATCAGCGCCGGCATCGGTCAGACCGACCACCAGAATTGGCACACGCCGGCTCATGGCTCACCCTCCACAACCGTATCATCTTCGGGCAACGGATCGGTTGGCAACCGCTCGATCAACGGCGGCGGCAGATTCGCAGGAAGCGCGTGATCAGCAGCTACCGCCGCAGCGCGGGCCAGCACCGTACCATCAAAATCGACCAGAATGGTCTCGACATCCATCGCGCCGCCGTGGGCGGCAATGAAGCGCAGGCACTGGTCGAGGGCCAAATCGACGATCCGCTGCAACGGCGCTTGTTGGCCATACTGCTGGCACAACTCAAGAAAATGGCGGCCAGTATTCGCCTGCGCCACTACCTGCACCAACTCGTCCGGCGCACCTACTTCACGGCAGACCTGCGCCAGAAAGGCGAAATCGACCTGATTACCGGCGACGTGAGTTTGCATATAACCTTGCGCGGTCTTGATCATCTTGCCGATCATGCCCACAAACACGGCTGACGGCACGCCGTGGGCAATGCAGGTTTTGAGCGCATCGCCGGTAAAGACGCTCAACTCAACAAAAGCCATTTCAGGCAGATCGGGGAAGATACGCATCGCAAACTTCTCGGAACGGGCGCCGGTGCAGAGGATCATCTTCTGCACGCCATTGCGAGCCGCCATTTCGACCGCTTGGATCACGCTGGCCCGCCACGCGGCGGTGCTGTAGGGAAAGACCTTGCCAGTGGTGCCGAGAATGCTAATCCCGCCGATAATGCCGAGGCGCGGGTTGAGCGTCTTTTGCGCGATCTGCTCGCCACCGGGCACGCTGATAATCACCGCTAGCCCGGCCTGCGCTAGAAACGCTTCGCCGCCGGGAGCGAATTCGCGCACAGCATCAAGGACGTTAACGGTAATTTGCTGGCGCGGCACCGGGTTGATCGCCGGCCCGCCGACCGGCAAGCCTAAACCGGGCAGCGTCACCCGCCCCACCCCCTCGCCACCTTCCAGATGGATGCCGGGCGTGGCCACGAGCCGCACCTGCGCACAGATCAACGCGCCGTGGGTGACATCGGGGTCGTCACCGGCATCTTTGCGCATACAGCAATAGGCGCCGTTTTCATCGAGCCGGGTAACGGCGGGTGTCATCGTCGCGGTTTCACCAATCGGCAAGGTAATCGTCACCTGCGCCGGCCACTGCCCGCTGAAGAGGGCAATCGCAGCCGCTTTGGCGGCGGCTGAGGCGTTGCTGCCGGTGGTGTAGCCGGTGCGCGAACCGCGTTTGTTGCGGGGCGGAACCATATCGGCCATCGCTTGTCTCCGTATGTACATGTTTCACCGCAGCAGAGAGGGATATGTCATTGCGAGGGCGCGCAGCGCCCGAATCAATCTCCCTCTTCGGCGGAACCTATGCCTGAAGGGATGGCTCCCGTGCTCGCGGGGGATTGCTTCGCCTCGCTCCGCTCGGCTCGCAATGACAAGCGGTGAGTGGCTCTGCCCAAAAAACCTTTGCGATCTCTGCGCCCTTCGCGCCTTTGCGTTTATTGTCCCTGTGCCTTTGCCCCCTCTGCGCCTTAACGTCACACATCGCGGTTGTCTTCACCGAGCGCCAACCGCAGCAGCGCATTAACAATCGCCGTCGCCACCGGTGAACCGCCTTTGCGACCAGCGGTGACGATCCACGGCACATCTTGGCGGGCCATGAGCGCCGCTTTGCTTTCGGCGGTGTTGACGAAACCAACCGGTACGCCGATGATCAACGCCGGTTGCGCGCCGTGGTCAAGCAGATCGAGCAGCTCGAACAAGGCGGTCGGTGCATTGCCGATCGCCACGATCGCACCGGTCAGATGGCCCTGTTCGTAGGCCCAACGCAAGGCGGCGGCGCTGCGGGTGAGACCATTCGCCGCAGCGAGTTGGATAACATCAGGCAGGTCGTTAAAGCAATGCGCCGCGCCGCCGAAGCGGTGCAGCCGCCGCTGGTCGATGCCAACCCGCGCCATCTGCACATCGGTGATCACCGCGCAGCCGCGTTGCAACGCAGCGACACCGGCCTCGATCGCACCGAGACTAGCTAGGGTAATCGTGGCGAACTCGAAGTCGGCGGTGGTGTGAATGATCCGCTCGACGACCGTCGCGAGCGGTTGCGGCAAGGTGATCCCGCGTTCGACCAACTCGGCGCGGATGATCGCGAACGAGCGAGCGGCGATCTCGGCGCCGGTCACAGGCACGTGCTCGGTCATAGGTTCGCTCCCCGGCGCAACTGCAAAGCAACCTGCGCCACCCGCCGGCCCAAGGCTTGCGCTTGCAACAGATCGGCTTCGGTAATCTCACCAACCGACGTCGCACCGTAATAGGAACCGGCCTGCGCCATCAGCGGCGTCCACGGCAGGCCAACGATGATCATGCTGCCGCCAAGTATCCAGTGCAGCACCGAGAGCAAGGTAAACTCGGTGCCAGAATGGCGTCCGGCGCTGCTAGTAAAGGCCGCGCCAACTTTGCCGGCTAAGTTTCCCTCTTCCCACAGATCGCCGGTCGTGTCGAGCCAGCGCTTCAGCGTGCCCTTGATACCCGTCCAGTTCGGCGTACCGATAATGATCCCGTCAGCTTCGAGCAGATCTGCTTTGGTGGCATGGTTAGGCAAGCGCACCTTCACCTCGGCGCTGGGAACGGTCGCTACGCCAGCGGCGATGGCTTGGGCTAATTGGGCCACGTGATCGCCAACATCGTGCAAAATAAAGATGCGGCACGTCACATCAGTCATTGGCGGATATGCTCCTTCCAGTAGTGGTAGGTCTTGGCGACGGCGGTCACGATATTCTTGATCTCGGCTTCAAGCCGGAACTGCGGCCCCGTCGGCAACAGCAAGACCCGATCTTCACGCCGCACACTGACATTTTCCACGATAATCGCCCGCAATAGCCAGATCGCCATCTCTTCACTCTCGCAGACGAGGCCGATCCAGCCGGGAGCGACATCGGTCTTCACCGGCAGATCAGTTACCATCGCTAGGGCGCGGGAGAGTTCGGCAATTACGCGGGCATAGCCGGCGGGATCGGCCCGCACGGTGGCCGGATCGACCGGTTCGAGCAGGGTGCCGCGATGGGGCGGGCCACCGGCCAGCGCCAATTCGCAGAAGGGGTTGTTGGGGTCATCACCGCCCCACACCCGATCCCATGCCACCTGCCCCTGTTCATCGAACACCAGCGGCGCCGCGGTCATCGGCGCGGCGCTGACCGGACGGCCACCTTGGTAGCGTGGCGGCAAGATCGCCTCAATCCCGCGTGCTGGCGTCTCGCCGCGCAGGCCGTGATCGTGATCGCTGGTCTGCGGACGGCCAAAATCGGCGGTAAAGCCGGGGAAGAGACGACGGTACTTGCACACGTCGCAATTGACCGCCGCTTGGCCTTGCACTGCTTCGTGAAACCGTTGCTCAATCGCCGCGATCACCCCCTCGTGCAGACCAAGGTGGCCGGTAAGGACGAGATCGTGATCGAGATAGCGTTCGCGGGCAGCAATGACCTGCTGCTCAATCCGTTGCAAAATCCGCCCGGTAAAGATCAGGTATGGAATGATCATTACCCGCCGCGCACCGAGCGCGATACAGGCATCAATCGTTTCCGGCACGCGTGGCGTGGTGATGCTGTAGAAGCCGTACAACACCCGCGCATAGCCGCGCCCTTCCCACAACAAGCGAGCCATACGGGCCACATCGGCATTGCTATCGGGATCACTGCTGCCGCGGCCAATCAGAGCCAGCGCCGTCTCGGCGCGCGGCGCCGGCGGCGCTGCCGCTTCAGCTTCAGCCAAGCGGTCGCCAAGGGCTTTGAGCAGCGAATACTGCACCCCCAGCGGCGCGCCGTAGTAGATAGTGAGTTCGGGCCAACGCGCGCGCGCCTCGCGCAACGCGACCGGAATATCGTTCTTTTGATGGCCGGCAGCGCCGAGCAAGAGCGGCAATGCGACGATGCGCTGATAACCGACGCGAGCGCAAGCATCTATCGCTTGCCCAATCGGCGGATCGGCCAATTCCAGAAAGCAGGGTTGGACAAAGAGATCAAGCCGTTGTTGCACCAACGCGGCCAATTGGTGGTATTCCTCTAAACCAGCAGCATCATCGGTGCCGTGACCGATCAGCAACAGTGCAGTAGCAGTCATTGCGGCGACCTCGATTCAGTGAAACGCGCGAACACCAAAGCGCCCACCAAGCCGGCTATTATCAGCGCCATCACCAACCGCCCCAACCGGCGCGCTTCGCCGATCATCGCGGCATCGGGCAAACGGCGGCCATCACCAAGCGCATAGTGTTCACGCTTGGTTAGAACAGTATCCAGCGCGCCGGCCATCGCCGCCATCGGCCAGCCGGCGTTCGGCGAAGCGGTGCGGCGGGCATAACGCCACGCCACCGTG
>NZ_DAOTWH010000206.1:0-1981 GCF_034435895.1 Chloroflexus sp. | reverse complement strand
GGCATGATGTCATTGCGCGGGCGCACCGCGCCCGAAGCAATCTCCTGCTTCAGCGCTTGCAATGCCTGCACGGATTGCTCCCGCTCTTGCGGGCGATTGCTGCGCCTCGCGTCGCTCGGCTCGCAATGCCAAGCGGGGCGTGGCAGTTCACCTGTTATCATTGCGAGGGCGCGGCGGCATCCAGCGTTGCTGGAGCCGCCCGCCCGAAGCAATCTCCCATTTCAGCGACTTACAGGCCTGAGCGCATCCATTCCGCCCGCGCAGGAGAAGGCTTCGCCGCACGGCGCGTCCTGACAAGCGGGGAGTGAAGCTTCCCCAACAATCTCTGCGCCCTTCGCGCCGTTGCGTTTGCATCCTTTACGTCTCTGCTCGCTTTGCGCCTGAGCGGTAGGCCCTCACCCCCCGGCCCCCCTCTCCCACCGTTAGGTGGGAGAGGGGGAGCCGCCGAATTGGCGACAAAGACATTGCGGGATCGGAACGGCGCAGCGCCCCTCAACCGCTTTGCGGTTGAGGTGAAGTTTGGTTGAGTACACCTGTTGATCGCGGTGTGATGCCGCAACGCTCAGCTCTAGCCTCCCCTCTCCCGCGCTAGTTGAGGGGCGGACAGAACATCTGATTGAGTACAACGGTTAATCGCGGTGCAATGCCTCAACGCTCGGTACTACGCTCCCCTCTCCCGCCGTCAGGTGAGAGCGGGGCTGGGGGTGAGGGTTCTTGAGGCTTGACCATAAACCAAAAGCGTCTGCGCGATCGCACAGACGCTTTTGTTATCTGGTCGGGGCGAGTGGATTTGAACCACCGACCTCCGCGACCCGAACGCGGCGCTCTACCAGGCTGAGCCACGCCCCGATATGCCTTTTCGTGGTGCCGAAGGTGGGACTTGAACCCACACGGGGGTTGATCCCCAGCGGTTTTTGAGACCGCCGCGTCTGCCATTCCGCCACTTCGGCGTGACAACGCAGATTATAGCAGCCATTGCCCGGTTCGTCAAGGTGACGCGAGGCGCAGGCGCAGCCTCCCCTAACACACGGCGCGCTGGCTACAGTGGTATAATTGGCCTAACACATCGGCAAACGGCAAGCACCATGTTCATGCTCGACCGGCTGGCAGACAATCTCACGATCCGCGGCACCGACGACGCCTACACCATCCTCAACCTGATTGGGCGAGGCGGGATGGGTGCGGTCTATCGGGTGCGGCGGGCTAGTGATGGCAGTATTTGGGCGCTGAAAGAGATGCGGCCCGCTGGTGAGGTGACTGCCGAAGAGTTGGCTGAAGCGCGCCAGCTCTTTCTGCAAGAGGCTGAATTGCTGCGGTCGCTCTCATTTCCTAACCTGCCAGTGGTGATCGATTTGTTCGAGTACGAAGGCCGTCCGACGATGATTATGGAGTTTGTGCCGGGCAAGACGCTCGAAGCCATGATCCGCGAGGCGAATGCACCGATGCTCGAACAACAGGTGATCGGGTATGGGATTCAGCTCTGCCGGGTGTTGCACTATCTGCACACGCGCCAACCGCCGATCATCTACCGCGACCTCAAACCGCCAAATGTGATTCTGACCCCGGATGGCGTGCTCAAGCTGATCGACTTTGGCGTGGCTCGCAAGCACAAGATCGGCAAGTCGAAAGACACGATCGCGATGGGGTCAGCTGGGTATGCGCCACCCGAACAGTACGGCAAAGGGCAGACCGATGCCCGCTCGGATATTTATGCGCTTGGGGCGACCATGCTGCACCTGCTGACGGCAATGCCGCCGATCCCGTTGCAGCCGCCACGCCGCGGCGAGATCATACGAATGAACCGCTCGGTGGCTCCAGAAACCGAGGCGATCATTATTCGGGCTATGAGCCTCGAACGCGAGCAGCGGTTTGCCAGTTGCGCCGAGCTTGAGCAGGCGCTGCATCAGCGGCTCAAGGCGCCGTATGTCGATCCGACGGTGCGGGTGGCACCGGCGCCGCCGGTCAAACCGCCGGTGGCTGC
>NZ_DAOTWH010000205.1:0-20907 GCF_034435895.1 Chloroflexus sp. | reverse complement strand
CGCCTCAACCGCGTCCTGATGCCTCCATTCTACTACCCTTGGCAACCCCCTCTCGATTGTGCAAAACCTCAGTAATAATTTTGGTGATCAGGGAGAACGATTTTATAGCCTGACTGATCGGCAAACTCAAAAATTTTTAGCAAAAGATGGAGCTCTATAATTTTAGATACTACTTTTGTATCACCTGATATTGTGTAAATATTTTGAAGTATGTCAATAAATTCCTTGATAGTCCAATTACCATTACTCGTTGATACGAATTCCCGCAAAGATTCAACAAAAGTCTGGAGTTTCTGCCGAAAGTCTTGCTTGAGTTGAGATCGCCGTTCTAGATCCATGAGTTGTCTATCGACGTAAACGCTTCTGCATCTCAATAATACCATAGCCCTCTTCCCACGTAACATTTACCCACTTCTCTGCATCTTTATTACATGGGATGCGTACACATCACCACGGAGGATAATGTATGGCGCGACGGGTAGTAGTCATCGGCGGCGGTGCAGCCGGGATGAGCGCGGCGGCCAAGGCCAAGCGCACCGATCCCACGCTTGAAATTGTGGTCTACGAACGTTCCGGCTATGTAAGCTACGGCGCGTGCGGCTTTCCCTATGCAATCAAGGGTGAAATTGCGCGGGTAGAGGATGTCGTTGTGCGCACGCCGGCCCAGTTTGCCAAGCAAGGCATTCAGGCCCTGATCCGGCACGAAGTGCTTGAGATTGATCCCGTCCGGCAGACGGTGCGCGTGCGCGATCTGGAGGATGGCCGCGAGTTTGTCGATCACTGGGATGAGTTGGTGCTGACGACCGGCGGTCAGCCTGCTCGTCCGCCGTTGCCCGGCCTCGATCTGCCCGGCGTGTTTGCTTTGCGCAGCGTAGAAGAGGCGCTCGCGATCAAGGCGTGGTTGGCCGAGCAGCGCCCGCGCACCGGCGTGATTATTGGCGGCGGCTATATTGGCCTTGAGATGGCCGAAGCGTTGGCTGCGCACGGCGTGACCCTGACGCTGGTCGAACGGTTGCCGCAGGTGTTACCGTCGTTTGATCCTGACTTCACTGCCCAAGTGACTGACGAGCTGCGCCGGCAGCAGGTTGATCTGCGCGTAGGCCAACCGGTGCAAAGCATTTTTGGCGATGAGCGGGTGCGCGGCGTGGTGGTGGATGGTGAGACAATCCCTGCCGAGATCGTGATTTTAGCCGCCGGGGTGCGACCAAGCGCGGCATTAGCCCAAGCTGCCGGAATTGCGCTCGGCCCGACTGGCGCAGTCGCGGTTGACGATCGCCAGCGTACCAATCTGCCCCACGTGTGGGCGGCAGGCGATGTCGCCGAAGCCTTGCACCGTGTCACCGGCAAGCCGGCGTGGATCCCGCTTGGCACGACTGCCAATAAGCAGGGGCGAGTGGCCGGTGAAAACCTCGCCGGCGGCGATGCCCGCTTTGGCGGGATTGTCGGCACCACCGTGGTGAAGGTGTTCGATTTGGAAGCGGCGATCAGCGGTCTTTCGCTGGCCCGCGCCCAAGCCGAGGGCTTCAACGCGACCGCTGTCAGCGCCACGGCCTACTCGCGCGCGCACTACATGCCGGGCCACCAGCCGATCACCGTCTCGTTGGTGTTTGATCAAACCTCCCGCCGGCTGCTCGGCGGGCAACTAGTTGGTCGCGAAGGTGTGGCGAAGCGGATTGATACCGTGGCCGCCGCTTTGCAAGCCGGTTGGACAGTGGATGAGTTCGCTGAGCTTGATCTGAGCTACGCACCGCCCTTTGCCCCGGTGTGGGATCCGTTGCTGGTCGCGGCTAATTTGGCGCGGCGGTAACTCATCTGCGTGCGTCGGGGCGGCTGCCTAGCCGCTCCTTGACCATAGCGCGACGCTCACCCCGGCTCGTTGCAGCAAACAAAGATTTTCTCTCGTGGCGGCAAACCCATACGCTCAATTTCCGCTTGATCCGCTGCAATATCCTTGACATCAACCGCTTTCACACTAAAACCAGCTTGCTGCAAGCGCTGGATGACATCAATTCCATACGTCCGCACGTGATCAAACCGGCCAAAATAGCGCTCGCGCAGCAACGGATCAGTAATTGTAGCATCCTCAAACGTGTGTTCACCTTGAATCGGCACCAGAATCAGTGCGATGCCTCCCGGTTTGAGCACGCGGTACAGTTCGCGCATGGCTTGGTGATCATTGGGCACATGCTCTAACACGTGACTGCAAAGAATGAGATCAAACGTGTGATCATTAAAAGGGATCGTAGTAATATCAAATCGCATCATGACTGACGGATCGAATAAATCAGCAGTGACATATCTCAGATGATGCATCTGCGCAAACCGTCGCGCCAATCCCGGCTCAGGGGCAAAATGCAGCATGGTTTGCGGCTGCTCAGGTGTGATGAGGTGGAAACGCTCGAGAAAAAGCCAGATCAACCGGTGCCGTTGCAAGGAGCGGCATACCGGACACCAGGACATCGGCGAAGATAGGGCAGTGAGAAAACCGGACAAATGCGAATGGCAGATGGGGCAGAAGGCGTGTTCGCCCACGAACAGTTGTTTGCGTAGCGTGATCGGTAGGTTAAATAAGATATTGGCAATAATTAAATCCGTCAAACGGCGTACCGGCGCCGACGAGCGAAGAGCGATGCGCGCATAAAACCCAAACCGGGCGAAGCGTTGGCTAAGGTGTTGCATGCTCAATAGTATTTCTAGATAACAGAGCGCCAGAGCAAGGCAGTCTTGCTCCGGCGCTCACACAGCTTCATCCCCTTAAATCTGGTCGAGGTAATCCTTCAACAGCTTACCCAACCGTGGATGGCGCAATTTGCGTAGGGCCTTGACTTCGATTTGGCGCACCCGCTCGCGCGTCACCCCAAACGCCTTGCCCACCTCTTCGAGCGTGCGCGGCTGGCCATCGGTCAACCCGTAACGCAGCTCCAAGACCCGCCGTTCGCGTTCGCTAAGCTGGTCGAGCGCAGCAGCAATTTGCTGGCGCAGCATACCGCTAGCGGCGGCATCATCGGCATCGAGCGCGTGCGGATCAGGGATGAAGTCAGCCAACGTACTGTCAGCCTCTTCCCCAACCGGCGTCGCCAACGAAACCGGATCCTGCGCTGTCCGGCGCAGTTCGCGCAGTTTTTCCTCGCTCATCCCCAAATGAGTTGCCAACTCAGTATCGGTTGGCTCACGACCGAGCGATTGGGTCAACTGGCGGCGCGCGGCTTGGATCCGGTTCAGCGTTTCACCGAGATGGACTGGCAAGCGCACCAAGCGCGATTGATCGGCTAACGCGCGCGACAACGCCTGTTTGATCCACCACGTCGCGTAAGTGCTAAACTTATAGCCCTTGGTGTGATCAAACTTCTCGATCGCGCGCAACAGGCCGAGGCTCCCTTCCTGAATCAGGTCGAGCAGCGGCAAGCCACGGTCGCGATAGCGTTTGGCGATGCTCACCACCAACCGCAAATTGGCTGCCGCCATTTGTTGGCGCGCTTCCTCACCTTGCGCTTTTTGCGCGCGCAGGCGCGCCGCTTCCGGACTATCAGGCGGAAGCGTGGCCAATTTTCGTTCAGCGGCTTGGCCGCGCTCGATCAACTGGGCAAGCCGCTTTTCTTGTTCGGCGGTCAGCAGCGGCACCTGCCCAATTTCACGCAAATAGAGCCGCACGCTGTCGCTCAGTAACGCATCCGACAACTCATCATCGAGCTCCAGATCCATTGCGGCCGGCGTCAGCGGCTCATCATCAAGCGCCGGTTCCTCCCCGTCTTGCACAGGGATGCCGGCCTCGGCCAAAGCGACATAAATACTGTCGATCAGCTCGATCGACTCATCTGGATTGGGAACCAGCCGCTGAATATCCTCGAACGTGACAAAGCCTCGCTGCCGTCCCTGCGCGATTAGGGCCTGCAGATCGGCAGCATTAATCGCAGGACTGGCGCGGTCGGTCTCGGGCTGGCTCTGCGTCATACTACTTCCTCGTCTGAGACCAAACGGGCACTGGCTATCGTGCGTACCCTATTGTAGCACAAGCTGTTACCCCCGCAGGCCAAGTACGGAATGCGCAATTACGTTACGCAAGATTTCCGAGGTGCCTTCGCCGATGGTCAGCAAGCGGGTATCGCGATAGAGCCGCTCGACCGGATACTCTTGGCTGTAGCCGTAACCGCCGAAGATCTGGATGGCATCGCGGCAGATCCGTTCCGACGCTTCCGAGGCGAAGAGTTTGGCCATGGCCGCCTCGCGGGTATACGGCTTGCCAGCGTCTTTGAGCTTGGCCGCGCCATAGACCAGCGCGCGGGCCGCAGCGAGATCAACGGCCATATTCGCAATCATATTGGCAACCGACTGGTGCGCACCGATTGGCTTGCCGAACGCAGTGCGCTCGCGCGCATAGGCGACAGCGGCCTCGTATGCAGCCTGCGCCAACCCGATCGCCATTGCGCCGATCCCGATCCGTCCGCCATCGAGCACTTGCAAGAACTGGATAAACCCGCGCCCGCGTTCGCCAAGCAGATTCTCGCGCGGCACTCGCACATCGTCGAGCATCACCGCCGTGCTGACCGAGCCGCGCAAGCCCATCTTCGGCTCGTGCTTGCCAAAGCTCAGGCCCGGCGTGCCGCGTGGCACGATGAACGCCGAAATCCCCTTCTTCCCTTGTTCGGGATCGGTCACTGCCGTGACAATGATGTGGCCGGCCAGCGGCGCGTTGGTAATCCACATCTTTTGACCGTTGATCACCCACTCGTCACCCACCAAGCGGGCCGTCGTGCGGGTCGCGCCGGCATCCGAACCGGCGTGCGGTTCGGTGAGGCCAAACGCAGCCAGATACTCGCCTTTGGCTGCCGGCGTCAAAAACCGGCGCTTCTGCTCTTCGCTGCCGAACATCGCGATCGGCGCGCTGCCCAAACCGATGTGGGCAGCGTAGGCCAGCGCCGTGCTGCCGCAACAACGCGCCACTTCTTCGATCGCGATCGCTGTGCTGACGCTATCGGCCCCGGCTCCGCCGTACTCTTCGGGAAAGGGCAACCCCATCAAGCCAAGCAGCGCCATCTTCGCAAACGTTTCATGCGGAAAGGTGCTATGCTCGTCAACATAGCGCGCCTTGGGAGCGATCTCCTTCTCAGCGAATTCGCGGACGATCTGGCGAATCGATTCCTGCTCTGGCGTCAGTTCAATTTGCATATCGAGCCTCTTTGCTAAAGCTGCTTATCCGTGCGTCGCTTGCGACTCGGCTTCAAAGGTCATTACTGGCACGCCTTCCATCGTCTCGGCGATCAGATTATCGACCACCGCCTTTAAATCGTTGGTTTCGGCAAAGACGCGCAGTTGGCGGTCAGCGCTGGCACCCTGCTCGACAATCGTGAGCAGGTATTCGACCTCTTTGCGCGAGCCGAGCATATCCACCACATCGTCAACCAACGCAACGATTTCATGCACGAGCGCCTTTGCCTCCACCTCTTTGCGCTTGCCGAAATCGATGAGTTTGCCGTCGAGGCCCCAGCGCTGCGCGCGCCACTTGTTCTCGTTGATCAACGCGCGCCGGTAGACGCGGAAGGTGGTGTTATCCTCAAACATGGTGTAAAACTTGACGATCAGGGCCTGCATCGTTGCCGCCAACGCCAGACACTCCTCGACCTTGGTGGCGATGTCACAGACCCGGAATTCAAGCGTGCCAAAGAACGGGTGCGGGCGCAGATCCCACCAAATCTTCTTGCCGTTGTCGATACAGCCGGTGTTGACCAGCAACTGGACATACCGCTCAAACTCGCTGGCCGAATGGAACGTCGGCGGGATACCGGTGCGCGGGAAGGTGCTAAAAATCACGCTGCGGTACGACTTGAAACCGGTGTTGCGGCCCATCCAGAACGGCGATGAGGTGCTGAGCGCCAGCAGGTGCGGGCAGATGTAGCGCGCGACATTCATCAATTCAATTGCCACCTCGTTATTCGGCATGCCGATGTGGCAATGCATGCCGAAGATGAGCAATTGCAGCGCGGCATCTTGCATCTCGCCCACCACCATGTGGTAGCGTTCGTCGGGCGTGATCTCTTGCTGCATCCACGACGAAAAGGGATGGGTGCCGGCGGCGACGATGCGCAAGTTGTGCCGGGCCGCCAACCCGGCGATCGCGCCGCGCAGGCGGGTGATCTCAGCGCGCGCTTCGCTGATGGTGCGGCAAGGGCGAGTGCCGACTTCGACAATACTTTGGTGCATTTCGGGCTTGATCTGCTCGCGCAGGATTGTGCGTCCCGGTTCAAGGATCTGGGTAATGTAGCTGCGTAACTCGCGAGTTTCGGGATCGACGATTTGGTATTCCTCTTCGATCCCGATCGTAAACGCAAAATCGGCATCGTTGGGGTTGTAGACGCTCACCGCACACTCCTCGCTGATGGTTGGGATTGGTTTGTCACCGGTATGTTGTATTATATCGCGTCTTAGCGATGTGTGGGGCAAGTTGGAATATTTAGAGTGCGGCAGTGAGACTGCCGCACTCTTACAGAGAGACAATAGCTATTGCGCCGTCCGCCGCCGCCAGCGTTCGCGCAGCAAGGCAATGGTATTCCGCTGATAATAGAGCCATTCCACCAACAGCACGATCAGCGCCGCCAACGCCAGCCAACGCCACAGCTCTTGGCGACCGTCGCGCTCGCGGGCAACCGTGCTCTGCGCACCGCTGAGCTGCGGGATGGCGAGATCGCGTTGCGGTGTGATGCGCGATTCGTTGGGGGCAAAGAGATTGACCGCAAAACGACGACTGGCTATGACTTCGTTGCCGCGTCGCTCTTCGAGCGTGTAGACACCGGGCAGATCGGTTTCGGTGTAGAAGGTTTGGTTTGCTTGCACCTGCACCTGCCCATCGCGTGAACTCACCACCCGGCCATCGGGCCGGATAACTCGCACCTCTTCGATCGTGCTATCAACCGGCGCCACGATCGGTTGGCCGGTCGTCAGTTGCACACTGCTCACCGGCAAGAGGTACTCGATCATGTTCGAGAGCAGCAGCGGGAAGGCGATGTTGAGCGGCAAATCCGACAGGTGCAGATCAAACGCCAGCACGATGATCCGCCGGCCTTCCCGCTCACCGGCCAGCAAGAGCGGGCCGCCGTCGCTATCGACAATCACCCGCGCCCATTGGCCGGGCACGATGCGCGGCGCGCGGAGAATATTGACATCGTTGAGCCGTATATTGCGCAACAGCGGATCTTCCAGCGCCGCCGGGCGGATCAGCGGAAAGTCGAATTCACCGGTGATCGAGAAGAGTTCGGTGCTGCGCAGCGGGCCGATGAAGAGCAGATTGCCGGGAGGCAGCTCGGTAGGAACCGCCCCATCAAAGATGGTCAGCGGCACTTCGGCGGCGCTTTCGATAAAGGTGAGCGTCGTGGTCGGCACGCGCGTCACCTCAAGGCCGGGCAACAGCGAGAGACCGGTTTCGAGAAAGCGATTGCCATCGCTTACCAGTCGCACCTTCACCGTCTCGCGTTGCGGACTGACCGCGTAAGCCCGATCGTCTACCGACAACGCATCGCCTTGCCCATCAAGGCGCGCCTCAACGACCGCCACAGTGGCCGGGATCGTCTGGGTTAAGCTTTGTTCGCGGCCCGGATCGAGCGGAAGATCGATCGCGTACGCTAGTACGCCATCAAGATAGAGCGAGAGACGGCGCGTGACGGGACTATCGCCATAGTTCACCGCTTGCACGAACAGGGTCTGCTCGAAGGGGCCGGGTTGGAGCGCAATCGCGTTAATCGCCACATTGTCCGACGAGCGGCCAATCGGGAAGTAACGCACCCGCGCCGGCACCCGTAATCCATCAGGCAGGATCACATTCCCGTCGGAAATAATCGCCACTTCGCTATCGGGTTCGCGGGCAGCCAATGCCGAAGCTAGCGTCAATGCTTGGGTGAGGTCAGACTGGCTGCTGTAGCTCGGTTGAATGCGCTCGATCACGCGCCGCAGTTCGCGCCGGTCACTTGAGGAAGCGATTGGCGCTTCCATTTGGCCGCCAACGGTGATGATCGTCGCCCGCCCGTTATCCGGCAGTTGATCGATCAGGGCCAGCGCCTGCCGCCGCGCCGCCTCAAGTCGGGTTGGCGGTTCGTCGGTCGCAAGCATGCTCGTCGAGCGGTCAAAGATAATAATCAGGTTCGCGCCGCTAATGCCGGTGACAGGCAAGAAAGGCCGGGCCAACGCCAGCACCAACAATAGCATGAGCAGCAGTTGCAAAAAGAGCAGCAAATTACGGCGCAGCTTCTGCCATGGCGCATTGGCTTCGATATCGCGCACCATGCGCTGCCAGAGAAAGGTTGACGAAACGACTTGCTCTTCGCGGCGCAATTTGAGCAAATACATCGCCACAATGAGCGGGCCGGCAATCGCCGCGCCAAGCAACGCTAAGGGAGCAAGGAATGACATTCTCGTCTACCCACCCGGAGGGACAAAGCAACGCTTTGTCCTTACAGCACGTTATCCGTAAATGGCGTTTCGCCACGGGCGATCAGATCACGCAATTCGGCAATCGCCGCGCGCAACGCCGCATCGGTATCTGGCTCAGCCAGCGCCAACCCACGCGCTGCATACTCGTCGAGATCGCTGATCTCGGCGCGCCGGCGGTCGGCGCTCACGATCAAATCAATCTCTAAATCCTCCGTCTCGATCACCGCATCATCGATCCGGGCCGGACGGGCAAGGTTGCAATACCACCCCCGCGTCATGCCATCGGGCCGTTGGGCGCGAAAGATGTTATACCAGCGGTTGGCGTAGAAAGTTTCGATCATCACATCACCCGGCTCGATGCTAAACAGACCGAGATCAACCCGGCCCAACCGCCACTCGGCCCGCACCGTTACACTCTGCGCATCGCGCGCCAGCACCGTCGCCGGATAGCGGATAATCTGGCCGCTTCTGGGTTTAATCAAGCGCACTTCGATCATCGGATCACACCAGCCCGGCGTAACTGGCCAAAGACGAAATCTTCGATCGGTTCGGTAGTGTTCACCGGCACATAGCGCATACCTCTCCCGCTGCAAAACGCCTCGATCTCGCTTTGCCATGCGCGTAGTGATTCGCGGTAACGTTGCAACACATCCAGATCGGCGCTAATTTCAACCGCCGGCCCACCCTCGCTATCGATCAAGCGAATGTCACCTTCGAGCGGCGGATCGATCTCTTGCGGCGCGAGCACGTGCATCACCGTAATCTCGAACGGGCGCGAACTCAGGGTACGCAGGGCATCGCGCCAACCCGGATCAAACAAATCAGAGCAGAGCAAGAGCGGGCCGGCGCTGCGCGCCGTCTGAATGTAGTTGCGGCAGAACTGGGTTAGGTTGGCGCTGCTGCCGGCTTCGAGCCGCTGCAAGAACTCAAATAGTGCCACTGCGCCGCGTTTGCCGCGAATCCCGCTCACCGCCGCCGGTCGCCCGCCAAACGCGGTCACGTTCACCCGATCAAGGTTGCTAAGCGCGATATAGCCAAATGCCGCTGTAATCTGGCGCGCATAGTGCAGCTTTTCCGGCTCGCCCCAAGCCATACTGCGACTGGTGTCAACCAGCAGGTGAACGTTGAGTTCCTCTTCGGCCACAAACAGCTTTAGGTAGAACCGTTCCGCGCGGGCGTAGAGGTTCCAATCGATCTGGCGAATATCATCGCCGGTGGTGTATGGGCGAAAATCGGCAAATTCGACCGACGAGCCACGTTTGGGGCTGCGCCGCTCGCCTTGCAGATCACCGGCCATCGCGCGCCGGGTTTGCAACGCTAGCCGATCCAGCTTGCGCAGGAAAGCGGCTGTGAGCAACGGCTCGGCCATCACTCCTCCTTGACCGCTTCCAGCACGCCTTTAACCACCTCATCGGCGCTGATCCCTTCAGCTTGCGCTTCAAAGTTGAGCAAGACGCGGTGGCGCAGCGCCGGCAAGGCCGCCAAGCGAATATCACCAAACGAGACGTTATAGCGCCCATCCAGCAACGCCAAAATCTTGCCGGCCAAAATCAAGGTCTGCATCCCGCGTGGCGACGCACCGTAACGCACATACTGCTTGGTTATCGCCGGCGCGTCTTTGCCTTCAGGATGGGTGGCCGTGATCAGCCGGGCCGCGTAGGCCAGCACATGGCTCGCGATTGGCACCGTGCGCGCCAGCTCTTGCATCTGGATAATGGTCGGCCCATCGGCGACATGGCGCGCTGCCGGCTGGCGCGCGCCGGTCGTGCGTTGGGCAATCTCCACCAGTTCGGCTGCCGTCGGAAAAGCGACATTGATCTTAAAGAAGAATCGATCGAGCTGCGCTTCCGGCAACGGATACGTCCCCTCCATCTCGAGCGGGTTTTGGGTTGCCAAGACGAAGAAGGGACGGGGCAGTTGATGGATTGTCTTGGCGACCGTTACCGTGCGCTCTTGCATCGCTTCGAGCAACGCCGACTGGGTCTTCGGCGTTGCGCGGTTGATTTCATCGGCCAGCACTAAGTTGGCGAAGATCGGCCCCGGCTCAAAGCGGAACGACTTATGGCCATGGGCATCTTCACTGATCAGCGTGGTGCCGACAATATCCGCCGGCATCAAATCGGGCGTAAACTGGATACGCGAGAATTTGCAGTCGATCACATCGGCCAAGGTGCGCACCAGCGTGGTCTTCGCCAAGCCGGGCACACCTTCAAGCAGCGCATTCCCGCTAGCGAGCAGCGTAATAATCACCTGCCGGATCAGTTCATGCTGGCCGACAATCACTTGCGCGACTTCGGCTTCGATGTGTTGCGCGCGTTGCCGAAACTCTTCCGGCGTCAAGGCGATCGCAGCTTCCGAAGCAGCGGTCATGCTGGTATCCTCCTCAGATATGCAGAGATGCTGTCATGCAGAGCAAAACACTCCGCATTTCTATGGTTCCAGCCGCGAGAAGTATTCGCGGACGAGATCTTGCAAATAAATCGGCACGCTGCCGCGTTCGATCGCTTCCGTCGCCGTGCGCTGATATTCAGGGAAGATCTGCTCGTAGGGCACAACTGAAGGGTTATTCAAACCACCCTGCTGTCCTTGGCCCGGACGCACCTCGCTGCTGCCGCCGCTGCCCTGCTGGCCGGCGATAAAGTCAGGATCACCAGTTTGGCCGGAGGGCCGGAAGGGTTGGTACACGAGGCCATCGTTATGCCCTTGCCCCTGTTGCGAGCTTGGCCGGTTCGGATCGACATTGCTTGACGCATTACTCTGTTGTTGGCCGAGATTGTCAGCCGTCGAGCCGCCGCCTTGGCCGGGTTGGCCTTGTTGGCCTTGTTGCCCCTGCTGGCCTTGCCCTTGGCCTTGTTGGCCTTGTTGCCCCCGCTGGCCTTGCCCTTGGCCTTGTTGGGCCTGCCCCTGCTGGCCTTGGCCGGGTTGGCCAGCCTGCGCAATTTGCTGGCGGGCCGCTTGGGTATTGCTCAACGCTTGTTGGACGGCGCGCTGGTCAGCGGCGGCAGCTTGGGCATTTTGCACCTGCTGGCCGGCCTGCTGCAAGGCCTCAGCAGCGGCTTGGGTGTCGCCGCGTTCGAGCGCCTGCGCTGCATCTTGCAGGGCCTGCGCGGTGGCGCGATCCGCCGACGCGAGTTGCGCAGCCTGCTGGGCCAGTTCTTGGGCTAACGCCTCGCGTTCCGCAGCGCTCATCTGATCGAGGCTGGCTGCCAAGTTCTCAAGCTGTTGGCGCAACTGGTCAAGCGTTGGGCGCGGCGATGTCGGGTTATTTGAGAGCTGTTCCAACCGGCGCGCCAACTGTTCCAGCGCCGCTTGGCGCGCGTCCGTTTGCGGATTAAGTTGTTGGCGCAGCCGCATTTCGGCTTGGGCCAGATCGGCCAGCGCCTCTTGGCGATCGCCGGGGTTGCGGGCCAATTCAGCTTGCAACTGGCGCAGAATCGCCTCTAACTCGGCCCGTTGTTCGGGCGTAAGATCATCGCGCGCGGCCAATTCTTGCTCTAATTCGGCCAATTGCTGATTGACCTGTTCGATCATCGCGGCGACAGCGGCGCGCTCGGCCAAGATCTGGTTCATCGGGTTGGGCAGCGTCAGTAATGCAACCGTCACCAGCGCCGGCAGCAACGCCAGCAGCAATGGCTGGCGCGGCGCCACGATCGGGATCTGGCGCGGATGGAGCTGCAACGCCAGCGCACCCGCATCAGCCTGTTGGTAGGGCGCGAGCGGCGAATCGGAGCCGGTTTCATACAATTCAATCGCGGTCGAGAGCCGTTCGCGCAGGTTGAGGATGCGATCGACCCGCTGCGCAGCCCGGCGCGGCGGCAATGGCCGGAACGCGCTGATGCCGGCGATAGCCGCCAACCACAGCGCGATCGGCGCCAACACCCACCAGAGCAACTGCGGCACCGGCGTGATCCAACCGATGGCCGCCACCACTGCACTCCCGGTAAGCGCCATCCATAGGGTGCGGCTCGCCAGCACAATGCCATCGCTCAGGCGCAGTTTGAGGCTTAGCGGGCGCAACTGCCGGCGCAATAGCTGATAGGTTGAAGGGTTTATCGCCTGCGTCATCGCCAGTCCTTCCTGTGTCGGCGGTAAGAGTATCGTACCACACTATGGATGACGCTGCCAGAGCCGCGCCGGTTCCGGGGAAGAGTCACGACGACACGCACATCGGGAACAGGTAGCCAACCCTCGCCGCGTTGGCGATCAGGAAAAACAAACCCTGCGCTGCGGCACAGGGCCAGTATCCTGCACGGTATCGAGTACCTGCGCCGGTGTGCAGCTATTCTTTGCGCCAGACATGCCGCTCAACCACCTGCCGCACCAATTCACCGCGCTCCCAAATCTCAACCACGCGCTGGCTGATAATCGTGGTCGTCACACTGACCGGTTCAGCGGCAGGCGTGATCGGGTTCTGGGTAACGGCGGTAATCGGCGCAACCGGCGCTGGCGTACCCATCCGGCGGCGCAGCCATGCCTTGCCCACTTCGATCGCCAGTGTGGCCGCGCCGAGCGCCAGCGCGGCGCCGATCTGGCGCATCTGCGCCGGCGAGAGTGACAAGGTGCGGGGAGCCAAGGCACCCGGTTCGCGGGGAGCCAACGCATCATTGCCGGTGAGCGCTGCGCCGCACGCGCCGCAGTACCGGTTCTCGAGCGGGTTGCTATGGCGACAGGCCGGACAAATCCGTTCCACCATAACGCTCACCTCCAACCATTGATTCTGATGCCTTCTATTTATATATAGCAATTCGCTCACTGTACGGGCACAGCGGCGCTGTGCCGCTACGATGCCTCGACGTTGCGTTTGGCTTTACGCGGCGCTTTGGCTGCCGGTACAAACCGCGCCAATATCACGCCAACCTCGTACAGCAGGTACATCGGCAGCGCCAGCAACATCAGATTCACCGGGTCGCCGGTCGGGGTAATAAACGCGGCGATGATTACCACTACGACCATCGCATAGCGCCGGTAGCCGGCCAATTGCTTGGCGGTGGTGACATTCAGGTATGCGAGCACATAGATAATGATCGGTAGTTCAAACACCACGCCGTTAATCAACAACAACATCGACACAGTTTCAAGAAAATCAGACAATGTCGGTTGGGTTTGGATGAGCGGCGAGTCGGAAAAGCCGATCAGGAACTGAATGGCCACTGGCGTAGTGACAAACCAGCCGAAGGCAATCCCGGCAAGGAAGAAAAAGGTCACAAAGGGCAAGGCGCGAAAGATCAACCGCCGTTCGCTTTCGAGCAGGCCCGGCACAATAAAAGCCAATAGTTGGTACACGATCACCGGCATCGCCAGAATCACGCCAACCAATAACGCCACCTTCATATAGCTGGTGAACTGCTCGGTGGTGCCGACGGACTGGATCGGGGCGAAGCGGTCGTTGATCGGAGCAAAGGTCAAGATCAGAATATCGATCAGTTTAATCGGGCCTTGCGGCCACACCGCGATAAAGCCAAACACCATGCCGATCAGCACGCCGATGCCGGCCTTGACAATCCGGCTGCGCAGCTCGATCAAATGCTCGACCAGCGTCATCGACGTCTCATCGGCTTGGCCTGCTGGGGCCGGTTTGGTAGTCATGGCGCGACAGTCTCCTCGGAAACGGGGGCCGGCGCGACGGTCGGTTGCCAGTGTTGATCTAACAAGCCGCGCGCCTGCAACTGAAAGACTATCGACTGGAGTTCAGCCGCCAAGCCATTGAGCCGGGTCAGCACTTCGCTGAGCTCGGCAGGCGTGACTGGTTCAGCAGCGCTCTGGGCAAGTGATGCCGTTGCCGGCGCCGCCACCTCGGCAAAGCGCATTCGATCTTCATCGGTAATGGGTTGGGCAACACCGGCGTTGTTGGTGACCGGCTCGATGGACATCGCTGCCGGCACCGGCGCTTGGGCCGGCGGGCGGATCATTGGCTTGGCCGGTGACGGCGTTGCGTCAGGCAGCGGCGAGGCCGGCTGAGCGGTTGGCAAGGCCTCGTTCAGCGTGGTTTGCATCTGCTCCCCAACGGCTTTCACTTCATCAACCACCGCTTGCATATCGTTCCGCACATCGAGCTGGTTGCGCGTCCGTACCAATTCATCGCGCAATTGGGCGATCTCGCGCTCAAACTCGTTGCGCATCTCGTTAATCATTTGCAGTTCAGGCGACTGTTGCTGCCACGCGAGGAATTTCGCCACCTGCTTGCCGGCGAAGCGCCCCAACTCCGGCAACCGTTCCGGGCCAAAGAGCACGAGCGCAAGACCGGCGATGAGGATCAGCTCAGGCAGATGAACGTTAAAGATCTCCATACAACTCCGCAGTTGGCCGGTGATACGATGCTACTACTATCTTACCACAGCGTGCGGTTTGCGCGAAGGGCGCCAGCGCCAATGCTACTACTCTGCGGCAATAACCCGTAAACAAACAATGGCGGGTCGTTTCCCCCGCCGCGGATCCTTGCATTGCAATTCGATCAACTTGCCGCTACTCGTTGCTCTGATGGGTTTCGAGGTACTTCAGCGCATCGACGACGGTCTGAATCTTCTCCGCCTCTTCGTCGGGGATCTCGACGCCGAATTCTTCCTCAATCGACATAATCAACTCAACTAAGTCGAGCGAGTCGGCATTCAGATCCTTGGTAAAAGACGCGCTCGGCACCACTTGCGCCTCATCAACGCCGAGCTGATCGACGATGATCTTGCGCAGGCGTTCCTCCATCTCAGGCGAAGCCATATTGGTTGTGTTCCTTCCTTTCAAAGACGGCTATTCCTCATCGCCGCGCTCGGCAAGGTAGCGAATAACCACCGTGCCAAGCACGCCGTTTACAAACCGGCTGGAATTATCGCTGCCGAACTGTTTGGCCAGCTCGACCGCCTCATTAATCACCGCCTTCAGCGGCGTCCGCTCAATATCATCAATGAGCAGCTCAAACAGGGCAATCCGCAGCACCGCCTTATCAACGCCGGGCATCTGCGCGACCGGCCAGTTCGGGGCGGCCTCTTCGATAATCCGGTCGAGATACGAGCGGTGCTCCCATGCGCCAAAGACGAGGCGGCGCAGGAATTCGGCGCTCTCAGGCGGCATTGGTTCATCGGCGAGCCGGCGTTCGAGCACCTGATCAATCGCGTGATCGGTTTCATCAACTTCAAACAGGATCTGCAAGGCTGCGATCCGCACTCGATGCCGCTGACTGGCCAATCTCGCCCTCCCCATACGCATCCCGCCACCGGCCTACGCCGGATTGAGTGTCTCCTTCCACTGGCGCAGCAGCTCGGCCACATACCCAGTGTGGATCCGTCCGGCCCGGAAATCCGGATCATCGATCAACGCCAATTGGAACGGGATGGTTGTTTTGATCCCAGTAATCACACACTCATTGAGCGCCCGCCGCATCCGGTTCAGCGCTTCGTCGCGGGTATCGCCGAACGTAATAATTTTCGCCAGCAACGAGTCATAGTTGCCGGGAGGCGCATACCCTGAGTAAAGGTGCGAGTCAACCCGCACCCCGGGGCCACCGGGTGGCAGATAAAATTCCACTTCGCCGCTGGCCGGCAAAAAGTCACGCTCCGGATCTTCGGCATTAATCCGGCACTCAATCGCGTGCCGTGCTATTGTAATGTCTTCCTGCCGCAGCGTCAAGCGTTCGCCGCTGGCGATCCGCAACTGCCAGCGCACCAAATCGACGCCGGTCACCTGTTCGGTCACCGGATGTTCGACTTGGATACGGGTATTCATCTCGATGAAATAGTAATTCCCCTGCTCATCGAGCAAAAACTCGAGCGTACCTGCATTGACATACCCAATTGACTGGATGCCGCGCACTGCATCGGCACCCATACGGGCGCGCAATTCCGGCGTAACGACCGGCGATGGCGCTTCCTCAACGATCTTTTGGTGCCGGCGTTGGGCCGAACAGTCGCGCTCGCCAAGGTGGATCGCATGGCCGTACTGGTCAGCCAGCACCTGAATTTCGACGTGGCGCACGCGGGTGAGATACTTTTCCAGCAGTAGCGCGCCGTTGCCAAAGGCGGCCTCGGCTTCGGCGCGAGCGGTAGGATAGGCACGTTGCAAATCGGCTTCGTCATACGCCACTCGCATACCGCGACCACCACCGCCGCCCGATGGCTTGAGCAACACCGGATAGCCGATCTGGCGAGCAATATCGATGACTTCTTCTAGCGAACGCACCTCGCCATCAGAGCCGGGCACCGTCGGGACGCCGGCTTTGCGCATGGTCTCACGGCCAATCGCCTTGTCACCCATCAAGCGGATCGGCTCAGGCGGCGGGCCGATGAAGATCAGGTTGCAATCGGCGCACATCTCGGCGAAATACGGATTTTCCGAGAGGAAGCCGTAGCCGGGATGCACCGCATCACAGCCTGAGATCAGCGCCGCACTGATCAACGCCGGCGCGTTGAGGTACGACTTCGCCGGCGGGGGCGGCCCGATACAGACCGCCTCATCAGCCAGCCGCACCGCCAGCGAATCGCGATCGGCAGTGCTGTACGCCGCAACGGTACGAATGCCCAACTCCTGACAAGCCCGAATGATACGCACGGCAATTTCGCCGCGGTTGGCTACTAACACTTTGCGGATCATCAGGACATCACCATCCCGCCGTCGATAGTCAGCGTTTGCCCGCTGATATACGCACCGGCATCAGAGGCCAGGAAACAGATTAATCCCGCTACTTCAGCCGGCTGGCCGAACCGGCCGAGGGGGATCGTCGCCAGAATGGCTTTGCGCGTCTCTTCGTTGAGGGCATCGGTCATTTCCGTCTCGATAAAGCCGGGAGCAATGGCATTGACGGTAATGCCACGGCTTGCCATTTCGCGCGCGGTCGATTTGGTAAAGCCGATGATCCCGGCCTTGGCCGCCGCATAATTGGCTTGACCGGCATTGCCGATCAACCCAATCACCGACGTGATATTGATGATCCGGCCAAAGCGCTGCTTGGTCATCGGGCGCAGCACCGCGCGGGTGCAGAGAAAGACGCCGCGCAGATTGGTTGCGATCACCTCATCGAAATCGCTCTCCTTCATCCGCAAGAGCAGATTATCGCGGGTGATGCCGGCATTGTTGACCAGAATATCGATCCGGCCAAACTGTTCGAGTGTGGTTTTTACCAACTGCTCAACATCAGCCGGTTGGCTCACATCACCTTGCACGGCCAGCGCTTTGCCGCCGGCAGCAGTAATCGCCGCCACGGTCGCCTCGGCTGCCGCAGCATTGCCACGGTAATTGACCACGACCGTTGCTCGGCTGGCAGCCAACCGTTCAGCGGTAGCGCGGCCAATCCCACGGCTGCCGCCAGTCACAATCGCAACCCGCCCGCTCAGATCAAGTAGCATGCTCTTCTACCCCTCTGCCATCGCAAACAGCGTCGCTCCATCAATAATAAGGACATTACGCCGCCCGCTCGCCGCTTTGACGGTATCGGGCGTGAACTCAGTTGACGTAATAACTAACCCTTTCGGAATGCCCATCCGCTTCATATCCTGCAACAGGCTCTCGAGCGTACCGGGCCGCACCTTATCGGCAACTGACAGCCGGAGCAGGTACGTAACGCCTTCGTAGGTCAGTTCAAGATCAAGGTGCTTATCCTTATCGATAAAGCGATAATCCTTGAACTCAAACCCCTTCTTCCGAAAGAGATTCAGCACATACGAGCCAAACTGAGGCAGCGACAACCCCTGCAAATCTTCGAGCGTGCGTACCACATTGGGCCGTTCGAGGCGACCACCGCGCTCGGCGATCTCCTTCTGCAACTGGCGGTTGCGCTCTTCAGCCCGGCCCGACATCACCGTACCAAACGCCGGGAAGGGGATCAACGCAAACGCCGAGAAGATAAAGTAGATCGTAATCAGATCGATCAACGTGGCCGGCGCGGCCGGTTGATCGGGATCGAGTTGGATCACCGGCATCGGGGCAATGCCGGCTTGACCGGCCAACCCATACCCAGCCATGATGGCCAACCCGAAGAGAAACGTCACCACACCGAGGGCAAGGCCATTGGCCAGATACTCGCCGCGCACCTTGCGGCCCAGATAGATGCCGGCCAGCACCGGCACCACGCCAGCGAGAATCTGTAAAATGTTGTTAGCCAAAAAGAGCGAACACCACGCAATCGCGGTAATAAGGCCAACCAGCAGCACTTGCACCCATTCAATTGAGCGAAATGAATGGACAAGGCGCTGGAGGAATGACAGCTTCGCCGTTGGTTCTGACACCGGCTGCGGTGTCGTCTCGACGCTCATAAAATCCTCTACTATTGTCAGTTATGGGCGGCCATTGCGGTCGCCTTCCCGTTCCAGCAATTCATCAACCGCTTCGCGCAATTTGCCGATGTCGGTAAACGCGCGATAGACCGAAGCAAACCGGATGTAGGCAACTTCATCGAGATCGCGCAACCGGCGCATCACTGCATCGCCGATCGCCTGCGAGCTAATCTCTTGCTCGTCGGTTGCCATCACCATCGCTTCGACATCGTTCACCAATTGTTCGATCGCGTCCGCCGAGACGGGACGGCGGTAGCAAGCGGTGCGCACGCCGCGAGCGATCTTCTCGCGATCGTAGGGCTCGCGGGTGCCATCCTTTTTGACCACCATCAGACTCACCGATTCGATCCGCTCGTAGGTGGTGAAGCGACGGCTGCATGCGCGGCACTTACGCCGGCGCCGGATCACCTCGCCCTCATAGAGCTTGCGAGTATCGATCACATCGGTCTCTGGAAAGTGGCAGAATGGGCACCGCATGAACGATGTCTACTCCTTCACGTATCGTTAACACGCATTATAGCACACGCTCATGCCGACCTGATCTGCACCTCACGCCCGAAGCTGCGGCGAAGGAGACCGCTGCGGCGCGTCGCCTCCCAGATTTCGACGTGGGCATCGCCGTCGGCCACGATATCAATCGTAATCGCTTCGCCGATCTGCACTCGCACATCGCGCACAATCTGGCTCTTGCTGCGTTCGAGATATTCGGCCAAGCGGAGCATCGCGCTGAGACGGGCAATGCGCGTTTCATCATCCCGGGTGATAATCGCCGCATAGGGGGCTAGGCCGCTCCAACCTTTGCGGTGGTTGCGCACCAGCCCGGCGATCATCACAATTTCGCGGTGGCTAAAACCAAGCAGCGCGGCGTTATGGATCAGATACTCGCCGTGTTTGTGGTGATCGTAATAACCGACGCTGACGCCAATGTCATGCAAGATGGCGGCATACCCAAGCAATTCCCGCTCCCATGCGCCATAGCCGTGCAGCGGCGCCAGTTGGTCGAAGAGCGATTGGCTCAGATGGGCGACGCGGGCGCAATGTTCGGGTTCGTAATGGGTCAGCCGGGCCAGATTGAGCACGCTAAACCGGCGTGGATCGGCCAGCAACGGCTGCGGCTGGTCAGCGAGAAAGTGCTGGTAGAAAATGCCTTCGCGCACGCCTTGGCCGCTGACCAGCAAGCTGGGGAAGCCGCCACGATCCATCAAGGTGGCGATGATCACCGCGCCGGCCAGCGTCACATCCACCCGCTCCTCTTTCATCCCCGGAATCTGGAGCCGTTCACGGCGCGGACGGCGGGCCAGTTCTTCGATCATCCACTCAAGTGCTTCACGGGTCAGCACATAGCCATGCACCCGTTCGAGCGGGTAATTGCGCTGCTTTTGGTCAATCCGGGCTAGTTGACGCACCGTACCACCCATGCCGCCCAACTTGCCGTGGCGCAGATCGGGCAGCCAATCGAGCGGGGCAAAGGCCTCGCGAGCAGCTTCGCGCAGCCGGCGCAGGTCGGCGCGGCTAATGGGATCGCTCTGCACGAATTGTTCGGTGAAGCGTACGACGCCGGCTTGCACCGAAAAGCTGCGGATGAGTGCGCGATCGTGTACCGCCATCACCTGCGTCGAACCGCCGCCGGTATCGAAGAGAGCGCCGGTGGGCAACGGCAAGGCGTTGATCGCGCCCAAATAGCCGAAGTAGGCTTCCTCTTCTGCTGAAATGATGCGGAGATCGAGCGGTGTGACCGCGCGCAGGGCGGCCCAGAACTCGGCTTGGTTGGCAGCCTCGCGGATGGCGCTGGTACCGACCGCGATCACCTGATCGACCCCGGTCGATTGGCAGAGGGAATAGAACATCCGCAGCGCTTCGACCGCCCGCCGGATCGGCGCCGGCTGGAGCATACGCGACGGGCCGATCCCCTCGGCAAGGCGCACGGTTTCGCTCACCTCATCGGTGAGCCGGAAGCTGTAGCCCGGCTCGTATGCCATCACAATCAGGCGTGTGGTATTGGAACCAAGATCGATCACGCCGAGTTTTTTCATAGTGGTAGTCCTAGCGTTTAGGTGAGGCCGCGAGCCGCTCGGACGGACAACTCTACTCTTGAACGCAACGACCCGTTGCGATTGTTGCATAAGGATTATGGAATGAGGCGGGGATGCTGTCAAATTATCCGGCGGGGCATGGGCGGGAGCCGCACGGCTACTGGCCGGATGGGGGCGGCCCGATGACGCTTCCGGCGGGG
>NZ_DAOTWH010000204.1:0-13280 GCF_034435895.1 Chloroflexus sp. | reverse complement strand
CCCCCGCTCCTCACTCCGGCGCGGCGCACGCTCGTCACCACGCTCGCCCCTCGGCGCACGCGAGGAGCGTTCTGGCGCAACGGGTGATTCGGGCACAGTCTCTGCTGAGCCACTCCCGCGCCGCGCCGCTGGTGAAGGTTCGCTAGGACGTTCCGGCAACAACCGGCGGGTGGGAATGTGGGCACGAAGCGCAGCGACCTCTTCATCGGTCAATTGCCGCCATGCGCGCGGCGGCAAATCACCGAGATCCAACTCACCTTCACGCACCCGGATCAGGCGCAACACCTCATAGCCCAAGAGCTTCGCTACCGCGCGAATCTGGCGTTTACGCCCCTCACGCAACACAATCCGCACCCACACCCCCTCTGGAACGGTACCAATCAACTCAACCCATGCCGGGGCCGTCATCTCGCCATCGAGCAACACGCCATTCCGCCAACTCCGCAGCGCCTCAGGCGTTAAGGCCCGATCTAACAAGACCCGATACTCTTTTTCAACCTCAAAGCTCGGATGGGTTAGCGCATAAGCCAGCTCGCCATCATCGGTAAGGAGAATCAACCCTTCACTATCGAGATCGAGCCGGCCAACCGGAAAGACGCGCGCCGGCACATCAACCAGATCGACAACTGTTGGGCGACCGTGGGTGTCTTCCGCCGTCGAAACCACCCCAGCCGGTTTGTGGAGCATAATGTAGGTGCGTTTGGCTGGCATCCGCAGGGGCTGCCCATCAACCAACACCTCGTCATGGTCAAGATCGACGCGCGTACCGGGCACGGTGACCACCCGGCCATTCACCATCACCCGTCCCGCGGCGATCAACTCTTCACAATCGCGGCGTGAGGCGATACCGGCGCTAGCCAATACTTTTTGCAATCGTTCAGGACTCACAGATAGCCTTTCTTTCTTATCCAAACCACTCTGTAAATAACGTTCTTCACCAAACGCTCACCACTGTCCCGTCGCGAATCGGTCGCCGTTCGGGCAAGACAGGAAAGGATGCCGAACATATTGGGAAACGCGCTGCCCAGACTATAAGCAGCATTCGCGCGATGCAGCGAAACAAATCAGCTCTTGCCGCCGATGGTTGCAAGAAATGATATCAACCATCGTTTGACAGTATACCATACCGATTTTCGCCACCTGAGTCAGGGTACAATAGAATCGGACAACCAACAAGCCACCCCTGCCAATGGAACAGCAAACCTCCAGCCAACTCTTTCGGCCCTATGTACCCGCAGCCTTGCGCAACGCGCTTGGCGCCGGGATGCTCCGTCCGGCGCAAGTGCAGACCTACCAAGCAACCATCCTTTACACCGATCTGAGCGGATTTACCCGCTTGACCGCCACCTTCGCCACCCTCCCTGACGGAGCCGAGCGGCTGCACAGTATTTTGCGCAACTACTTCGAGACCATGATTGCGACCATCGCCGCCAATGGCGGTGACGTCATCCATATCGCCGGCGACGCCTTCACCGCATGGTGGCCCAACGTCGATGATCCCGCGCTCGCTATTCACTGCGGCTATGCCTTGCATAATGCCATCGCCGCCCTTAACCCCATCATAACGCCTCACGGGCCGTACAATCTCGAATTGCGCGTTGGGGTCAGCGTCGGGCCGGTCTATCTCGCCTTGGTGGGCATCCCAAATCAAGGCATCCATCCCGTCTTGATCGGCCAACCGATCAATGCAGCGAGTCTGGCTGAACAACAAGCGCAACCGGGCGAAGTGCAATTGCTTATAACGAATAGCCAGCCTGCACCAGTGATCGAGTATCAGCCACCGATCGAGACCCCCATCTTGACGTGGGAACACTTTCTGCCGCCGAGCTTTGCCAGTCGTCTCCGCCTCAACACGCTCGTGGCCGAATATCGCCGTTGTGTGCCGGTCTTTGCCGCCTTTGATCTGCCTGAAAACCCGATCGACCTGCAACCGTTAGTGATGCAAGCGCAATCAGTTGCGATGCGGTGGGGCGGGTGGTTGAACGAGATTGAAGTTGGGAACAAAGGCGCCGTCATGGTCTTTCTCTTTGGCGCGCCGGTCGCGCATGGCGACGACACGAGCCGCGCCATCGGCTGCGCGCTTGAATTACGCGACCGGGGGGTGATCCGGAAAGCAGGCATTACCGTCGGCTCGCTCTTTGTAGGTGAAGTCGGCAGCCGGCTCCGCCGCGTATACACCGCCCAAGGCGAAGACATGAATCTTGCCGCACGTCTCATGGAACTTGCCGCCCATGGCGAGATTCTGATCTCAGGGCGGGTGCGGCAAGATACGATTGGCCGTTACCGCACCAGTCCGCCGCAACTTATGAGCATTAAGGGGTACGATCGCAATATTCCCGTAGCCAAGGTGCTTTCCGATCGCATACGCACCGACGAATCCGGTTCGCATACGTTGCGCGCCGCGCTGCCCACGCATGTCACTCTGATCGGGCGTGACCGAGAAAAGATGATGATCGATCAGGTTATTGATCGATCAACCCATCACAGCAATATCTTGCTGATCGAGGGCGAGACGGGGATTGGCAAATCGACCTTGTTGTACTACCTTAGCTTGGAATGGCTCAAGCGCGGGTATCACGGTTTTCGTGGCGAATGTCACAGCGGCACTCAAGAACGGCCCCTGCACCCTTGGCGCGCGATTGTTGGCGAGTTATGCGACATTGACGATTATGCGCCGATGTATGTGCGTCGCGCGCGCTTGCAACAGGCATTGACCGAGTTGCCAACGGCTATGCCCCATCAGATAGCTGCGCTAGCGCGGCTGCTCGACGTGGAAGGGTTTCCGCCGCCAGCCAAGCTGATCGACCTTGCCCCATTAGTGGTCGAACTACTGTTAAACCGGCTGAAACGCGAACCCATCTTGATCATTCTTGAGGATGTCCATTGGGCCGATCCCGATTCATTGCTGCTGCTCCGCGAGATCATCGAGGTGCTGACGCCGCATCTCCCATTGTTAGTCGTACTCTCATATCGCCCTTTGCCCGACCATCTCGTGCCGTTTGCCCAAACCTTGCGCCAACTCCCATTCACCACCCATCACCTGCTCGAACGGCTGCCAGTCGCTGACCGGGCAAACCTCATCTGCGAACTGATCGGAGTGCGCACGATTGACCCTCGTCTCCTCCAGCATCTCGAACGCTACGCGACGGGACAACCGCTCTTCATCAAAGAATATGTGCGGCTCTTGTTGCAAAAGGGGCTGATTGCGATCGAACAAGATGAGGCGCGCCTGCTCGGCCCGCTGCCGCATGTCCAACTCTCCAGCTCGGCAATTGGTATTGTGCAAGCGCGGATCGATCAGATGGATGAACGCACGCGCTTGACCTGCAAAGTCGCTGCGGTCATCGGGCGTAGCTTCCCGTTGCGCTTGCTGCATCACATCCATCCCGCACGGCTGAGTGAAACCGAATTGCGTCACGATATTGAATTACTCGTACACGATCAGTTGCTTGAAACCGAGATGGCTGATCCAGAGCCGGTATACCGCTTTAGCTTCGGGATCGCGCATGAAGCAGCCTACACCAGCCTGCTCTTTGCGCAACGGCGCGAATTGCATCAAGCTATTTACCAGTGGTATGCCACCACCTATCATGCTGAACTTGCCCAGCGCGAAGCTCCGCTCGCCGTATACGATGTCATTATCCACCATGCGCTGCGCGCCGAACTATGGCCAGAGGTCATTGAGTATTGCCAGCAGGCTGCCTTGATCAGTGCGCGCCGTTCTCTGTTCAACAGTGCGTTGCGCTATCTCGAACAGGGGATTGGGTTGCCGGGCTATGACGAACGCCGCGCCGAACTCCTTGCCTTGCGGATGTTGCTCAACGATCGCACCGGCAATCATCTGTACCAGAGCGAGGATTTTGCGCTCTTGCAAAGCTTGTTACGTGAGCGCCAGCAACCGAGCATCACTGCTATTGCGGCAGTATTGCATCTGCGCCACATCCTCATTAGCGGGGCCTTGCACCTCTTCGATGCTCATCTCGCCTATGCCCAATTGCAAGTCGACCGGCTCAATCAAAGCAACGCTGTGCTCAGTCGTCTGTTGCAGGCCAACATCTGGCTCATCACCGCTCAACGCTTGGCGCTTAAGCGTCAAGCGCGGGAAGCCCTCACCCACCTCCAACGGGTCGACCGGCTATGCGCGACGTTGGTACGCAAACCAGCACCGGATCACGCACTCGCAACCCTCATGTCCACCGCGAACACCGCTGCGCAGAGCCACGAACTGCAAGGCTGGATCCTCTTTGAGATGGGCGCGTTTCAACAGGCGCACCAGCGCTTTCAGCGGGCCAACGAGCTTGCCCACGCGGCCAATGATTGGATCGTCGAAAATCGCGCGTTGATCGGGCTGTGCCACACGATGCTGGACGGCAACCAGCTCGATGAAGCCAAGCGCCAATTGCAGCAGGCGTTACACATTGCGCGCTCGATCGGCGATCGCTATGGGCAGGTGTTGGGGTTGCGCACACAGGCGCTCTTACACGCGAACCGTCAAGATGGCGAGACGGCGCACCGCCTGATTTGGCAAGCTATCGCCATTGCCGGCAGCTCACGCATCGCCATTCTCGAAATAGCGCTCGTGAACCAACTGGAAGGGATCGTCAGCGAGTTGGAGCAACAGGATAATAGCACAGAGGATTGAAGATGGCGCGACAAGATTACGCTATGACCAAGCATAGCGTTCGTCCGGCATCTTAGACATCACCCTACGGAAAGAATGCCTGCCACCAACGCTGCCAGTTAGGCGGCGGCGGCAACGGGACGGGAGACGGGGTTGCCACTGGTGCCGTAGCTGGCGCAACCTCCGGCACCCGTTCGGGCACAATCACGATATCACCCTCACGGGCCAACCCTAGCGCGCGAGCCCACTCTTCTGCCGCGGCATCCGAGCGTTCGTACTCAAGCCGCGCCTTCAGCGACTGCGTTGTCGCCTGTAAACCGGCCACTTGGGCGCTGGCAGCCGCCAACTCACGCTCAAGATGGCGCGCAATGACGATTTGATTCACCAGATTCACCGCCATCCCGCCGGTCATAATCAGCAGCAGCGCAATCAGCGCCAACGAGATTAGCGTGCGCCCGCCGCCGGGAAACGTCACCGCCAGCCAGCGCCGCACCCGGCCACGCAGCATCGCCCAACTGCGCCGGAGGCCAGTTATGAGAGTTACAGGTGACGGGGATTGGCGATAGCGTGGCATACGAAGGTATTTGCGCGGGAATGCTCAGCGATACTTTCCCGCGCGTCATCAACCGCAAACGGTTACGATTCAGATGATGACCGCGATTCGCGGGGCGCTTCCAACAGCAACGGCTCTTCGATATTGGTTGTCATCGAGCTCTGGCCGCGGAAGATACCACCCGGTTCAATATGCAAGGCAGCAGTGGTAATATCACCCCAGACCTTACCGGTCGGCGAGATTTCCAATTGTTCCAGCGCGGTAATTTGGCCTTTCACCGCGCCTGACACATGCACATTCCGCGCCTTTATTGTCGCAATCACCCGCCCCGTTTCACCAATGATCAGATTGCCGATAACCTCAATATCGCCTTCCACAGCGCCATCGATGCGGACATTACCCTCGGCATTCAAGGTGCCGACAAAGCGAGTATTGGCTCCGATCACCGTCTCTGGCCGGCCATTGACCATCGGTTGCGGTTGCGCGGATTTGCGGTTCGAACCAAACATGCGTGCGATCCTCCTCCACATAGCCGGCCACCTGTATCTACAAGCATTTGTAGTGAGAGGCCGGAAAATTGCCCGATCGTGATCGGGAAATCGTTGCTGCCATTATAAACGATACTGCCAGCCGGGGCAACGGCTAATTATGGCGCCAGCCGCTCGCGCCGCCAACCGGCAGCGGTGCGGGTATAACAGAGCCGGTCATGTAGGCGCGATGGCCGCCCTTGCCAAAACTCAATCCGATCGGGGCAGACCCGATACCCACCCCAAAAGGGCGGGCGTGGCGGTTCTTGCCCGGCAAACCGAGCTGTCACCTCGGCAATGCGCTGCTCGAGTTCGGCGCGGTTGGCAATAGGCCGGCTCTGGGGCGAGGCCCACGCACCGATCCGGCTTTCGAGCGGACGCGTAGCGTAGTAGGCATCCGATTCCTCGACGCTGATTGGCTCGGCGTAGCCTTCAACCCGCACTTGACGTTCGAGTTCCGGCCAGTAAAAGACCAATGCCACTGCCGGATGCGCTGCCAACGCGCGTCCTTTGCGGCTTTCGTAGTTGGTGAAGAAGACGAAACCACGTTCATCAACGCCTTTGAGCAAGACCATCCGCGCCGAGGGTCGTCCATCAGGATCAATCGTCGCTAGCGTCATCGCGTTTGGTTCGATGAGGCCAGCCTCAGCCGCTTCGCGCAGCCAGCGGGTAAACTGAGCAATCGGGTCGGCGTCCGCTTCGCTTTCTGATAAGCCGCGTTGCGTGTATTCCTTACGTAATTCGGCCAGATTCATCAATGCACTCCAGTTGCGCAGGAACGATGGCTATCATACAATAGCGCCGATGATGAACAACAGCGCCGCGATTTACGTTGCCCATTCTGATCATACCGCCGTTGCGACGGCACTGGCAGCGATCCTTGCCGAACAGGGATGGATTGCGGTTGACCTCCCGCCGAGCGCGATCAGCGGCATTATTATGATACCTGATAAACGCTATCGCCACTTTTTTATTGCCCCCTCGACCAAAGGGTGGGTAACTATTTGGGAAGATCCTCGCTATTTTGCCGACCGGAACCTTGCCCGCGGATTGGCGGCCCGGCTGCATACCCGTAGTGTCTGGATTGAAGTCGGCGGCAATAGCGTCAGTTGGGCGCGCGGCGTGTACCAAGGCGACACCGTCTGCGAAGAGCGGTTTGAAGCCGTCGAAACCACCTTCTACGGCGAGCGCGGCGTCGTTCATCTCACCTTTGATCCCGATCCATTGCCCGAAGAATGGATCAGCCAATTGGGGCTGCCGTATCCCGAACTCCATTATGAAGCGATTCTGGCTGGCGCGATTCCGCCAGCCGGGCCGCCGTTGCACCTTGCCGTGCAACGGCGCGCCAGCGCCGCCCGGTAAGCGGCTATTCTTGGCTAGCGCCACGTACTGCCATGCCATACACCATTTTAATGATTGCCTCGACCAGCTTCTTTTCCGACTACGGCAACCACGTGCGGATTTTGGAAGAGATCCGCGCTTTGCAACGCCGCGGCCACCGGATTGTGCTGGTCACGTACCACAATGGCGATGACATTCCGGGTATTACTATCTACCGCTCATGGGATGTGCCGTGGATCAAACGCGCTGTCGTCGGTTCATCACGCCACAAACTCTACCTCGACGTAGGGTTGGGGTGGCGCGCCTTGCGCACCGCCTTGCGCATTCGCCCTGACATCATCCATGCCCACACCCACGAAGCCGCTGCGATCGGGTTGCCGCTGCAACGCCTGCTCAACCGGCCCTTAATCCTCGACTATCAAGGCAGTATGACCAGCGAAATGCTCGACCACGGCTTCATCCGGCGCACCAACCCGCTCTTTGTGCCATTGGCCCGGCTTGAACGGATGCTGAACCGCACTGCCGACGCGGTTATGACCTCGACCCATAACGCAGCCAATCTGCTGCGCCGCGATCGCTCGGTGCCGGAAGAACGCCTCTTTACGATTGCCGATGGCGTCGATACCGAACGCTTTCGCCCCTACGATGGCTCGCCAGCATGGGCTGCCCAGCGCGCCGAACTGCGCGCGCAATTGGGCATCCCGCCTGATCGCCGGATTGTCGTGTATATCGGCCTGCTAGCGCCTTACCAAGGCACCAATCTGCTACTCGAAGTAGCCCAGCAGGTGTGCCAGCGCCACCCTGATTTGCACTTTTTGATTATGGGCCACCCTGATCCGCAGAGCTACCGCAACCTCGCTGCTAGCTTAGGCATCGCCGATCACGTCACCTTGCCGGGGCGGATCATCTACCGCGATTTGCACAGTTATCTGGCCCTCGGCGAGGTGGCGGTCGCGCCCAAAATGAGCTTGACCGAAGGCAACGGCAAGATCGGCAACTATATGGCGATGGGGTTGCCCACCGTTGCCTTTGACACGCCAGTCAACCGCGAGATTCTGGGGCCGTACGGTTTCTACGCCAAACTAGGCAACGCTGCAGATTTCGCCGCCCAGCTCGAGCTGGCGCTGACCAACCGCGAACTAGCCGCCGAGCGCGCTGCCGGAGCGCGAGCGCGGGCCGTGGCCGAATTATCGTGGGAACGGGCCGCAATTGCGATTGAGGCGATCTATGCTGCCGCCATTGCCCGCCGCCAAGGCGAAGACGACGGCGATGACGAATGAGCGTGCGGGGCGCACGGATACGCGCCCCACCCGGTCACAAAATCTGGCTGAGGAACAGCTTGGTGCGTTCGTTGCGCGGATTGGTGAAGAACTGGTCGGGAGTGCCCTCCTCGACAATCTGGCCTTGATCCATAAAGACGATCCGGTCAGACACTTCGCGAGCAAACCCCATTTCGTGGGTCACACAGAGCATCGTCATCCCGCTGCGGGCCAGCGTCTTCATCACATCAAGCACCTCTTTCACCATTTCAGGGTCAAGCGCCGAGGTCGGCTCGTCGAACAGCATGATGCGCGGCTCCATCGCCAATGCGCGCGCAATCGCCACCCGCTGCTGCTGACCGCCGGACAGTTGGCCGGGGTATTTATGAGCCTGCTCGCGAATTCCCACTCGTTCGAGCAGTTCAAACGCCTTCGCCTCTGCCTCTTTGCGGGTTTTCTTGCGCACCCAAATCGGGGCCAGCGTAATATTCTGCAAGACCGTGAGGTGGGGAAAGAGGTTAAACTGCTGGAACACCATGCCCACTTCGCGGCGGATGGCATCGATATTGCGAATATCGTTGGTCATTTCAATGCCGTCAACGATAATCCGCCCCTCCTGATGTTCTTCAAGCCGATTGATGGTACGGATGAAAGTGCTCTTGCCGCTGCCGGAAGGGCCGCAGATCACAACCACTTCACCGCGTTTCACCCGCAGGCTCACATCCTTCAAGGCATGGAAATTACCGTACCATTTATTGACGTTTTCGCAGATGATAATTGGTTCATTACTGCCGTTTCCGCTCATATATCACATCCTTCGCTTTTAATACCGGCTGCGCGCAATCTGATCCTCAATCCGCTTGCTGATGCGCGACATCGTAAAGCTAAACAGCCAATAGATGGCAGCAATAACCAGAAACGTCTCGCGCCAGACACCGCCGGGAGTGCCAAGCCACTGGGGTTGGCCGACGATATTTTGCGCTGCACCGAGCAGATCGACGAGACCGATGATCACAACCAGCGAGGTATCTTTGAACAACGAGATGAACTGGCCGACCAGCACTGGCACCACCGCGCGCAGCGCCTGCGGCAGCGTAATCAGCAGTGTCGTCTGCACGACATTCAGCCCCAGCGCGCGCGCCGCCTCAACCTGTCCTTTCGGGATCGCCTGCAACCCGCCACGCACATTCTCGGCCAGATACGCCGCGCTAAAGAGCGTCACTGCGACAATGGCGCGCACCAGCGCATCAATGCTCTCGCCGCCGGGAAGGAAGAGCGGCAGCAACAGCGCACCCATAAACAACACCGTGACTAACGGCACGCCGCGAATCAGCTCGATATAGAGGACGCAAAAGGTGCGGATGACCGGCAACGAGCTGCGCCGGCCCAACGCCAGCAACACGCCAAGCGGGAACGACAACACGATGCCGCTGATCGCAAGGATCAGCGTCAGCATCAAACCGCCCCACAGCTTTGTCTCAACCACCGGCAAACCAAGGCCGCCGCGCAAGATGAGAATGACTGCCGGATACGACAGCAACCACGCGACAATCAACGGCCAAAGCAACGCTTTGCCGGCCAAGCGAGCCGCTTGATCGCCGCCGATCAGCAATCCGGCGCATATGAACAGAAACAGCCAACCGGGCAGCGAGGTCTGGCCGGGCAGGTCGGGAAAGGTAAAAGCAGCCAACCCTAACCCAACACTCACGACAGCCGCCCCGACCGCCACCATACGCACGATGCCGCCCCACAACCCTGAACTCAGACCAAGCAACAACAGCACAAGCGCCATTGCCGTCTGTGGACGCCAGAGCTGCTCGACCGGATAGGTCCACGTGAGTAACAGCTTAATATTGGTAAACGCTGCCGGCCAGCCCGGAGCGGTGATCATCCACGCAACAAAACTCGTTACCGTTTGAAAAATGACGTAAAGCAACACCACCGTGATAATGACGTTATACCACGTCGAGAACAGATTCTTGCGCAACCATTCGACCAAACCGATTTGCTGGCGCGGCGCGCGGCGGGAAGTTGGACGACTGACTTCAGTAGCCACAGGCGTCTCCTTAGCGCTCGACAATTTGGATACGGCGGTTGTACCAGTTCATAAACAGCGAGGTCAGCAAACTGACCGAGAGGTAACTCGCCATCAACATCAAAATGACCGGCACCGCCTGACCGGTTTGGTTATTAATGGTATTCGCAACGTAGAACAGATCGGGATACGCCACGGCCACAGCCAGACTGCTGTTTTTGGTCAGATTCAGGTACTGGCTGGTCAGCGGCGGAATGATCACTCGCAGCGCCTGCGGCAGAATCACCAGCCGCATGGTTTGGCCGGGAGTCAAACCAAGCGCGCGCGCGGCCTCGCGCTGGCCCTTGCTAACCGCCAAAATACCGCTACGCACAATTTCACCGATAAACACTGCCGTATAAAGCACCAACCCCACCAACAGCGCAGCAAAACTACTAGTTACAGTAATGCCTCCCACGAAATTAAACCGCTGCAATTCAGGAATGGAGAGACTTACCGGCCATGCGCCGTAGGCGAAATAGGTTGTAAAGAAACCGATCAGGGCCACACACGCGGCTATCAAAAAAGCTTGCGGCATCGCCACGCCGGGCCGGTCGCGGCGAGCAAACTGGATGCGGCGGATCACATAGTAAATGACACCGCAGACAATCCCACCGTACACCCAGAGCATCCATGCATCAAAATCACTGGCCGCCTGCGGCCATGCCAACGTTACGCCGCGGTTATGCAGATAGAGCAGACCGCCGATATCGATACTTTCTTGAATGCGCGGAAAAAGCCGGGTCAATGAAAACCAGAAGATCAATTGCAAGAGCAATGGCACATTGCGCACAATTTCCACATAGACCAGCGCCACATTGCGCAATAGCCAATTATCGGAAAGGCGGGCAATGCCGAGGATGAGACCCAAAATCGTCGCCAAGATAATGCCGATCACCGCTACCCGCACCGTATTCAAAATCCCCACTAAGAAGGCGCGCCCGTATGTCATCGAGGGATCATACGGAATCACGCTTTCAGCAATCGGGAAACTGGCGGGAACCGATAAGAAGGAGAATGTTGGCAATAGATTGGCCTGCCGCAGCCCATTCATCATATTTGAGTAGAGATACCAGAGGAGCGCTGCAACCGCGATTACAAAGACGATTTGCACAATAATCGCAATAATGCGAGTATCACGATAAAAAGGAATCGATACTTTACTCGAAGGAAGTGGTGGAGATCCAGCCGCCATAAGCTACTCCTTAAACGATGAAATCTTGCAAAAAGGGTAAAAAGAACTTATAACAAATTTTTAGATTTAACAATACAAAATATTGTTTTCCTTTATAATAAGGGGCGACGTATTGCGTCGCCCCTCTCATTCGCACTTCAGCAAACCTATCCGCGCATAAACCGCCGCAAACCGCCTACAGCTTAGCGGAAGGGCGGCGAGTAGAGCAGACCGCCATTGGTGTAGAGCGCATTCAGGCCACGGGGCAGGTTGAAGGGCGTATCGGGGCCAAGGTTGCGATCGTAAATCTCGGCGTAATTGCCCACATGGCGAACGATGCGCACCGCAAAATCGTTCGGCAAACCGATTCCCTTCGCCAGCTCGCCCTCAATGCCGAGGAAGCGGCGGATCTCCGGTACGTCACTCTTCAAGAACTCATCCACATTCTTGGAGGTGATGCCATACTCTTCCGCTTGGAAGGTCGCGAAGACAACCCAGCGCACTGCATCGAACCACTGCGGATCACCCTGCTTGACCGCCGGGCCAAGCGGCTCCTTCGACATCGTTACTGCGAGGATCTTGTGATCGGCTGGGTTGCTGAGCAAGGTCAAGCTCGAAATCAGACCCGACTTGTCCGTCGTGAATCCATCGCACTGGCCAGAGTCGTAAGCGGCGCGGGTTGCATCACCATCAGGGAAAACCACCGGCGTAAAGGTTAGACCGCGGGCGCGGAACTGGTCGGCCAAGTTCAACTCAGTGGTCGTACCCGTCTGCACGCAGATGGTCGCACCATTCATGTCTTCCAGCGTCTCGATGCCGCTATCTTTGCGCACCATCATACCTTGACCGTCGTAGAACGTGGTCGGAGCCCAGTCAAGGCCAAGATTGCCATCGCGGCCCAGCGTCCACGTGCTATTGCGAATCAGCACGTCAATTTCGCCGCTCTGCAATGCGGTAAAGCGCTCTTGGGCGCTGAGCGGGCGAAATTCGACTTTGTTCGGATCGTCGAAGAGCGCGGCAGCCACAGCACGGCAGAAATCAATGTCGAATCCGCGATAGACACCGGCTGAATCGACAGCGGCGAAACCGGGCAGCGGGTTGTTGTTAACTCCGCAGATCAAGCTGCCGCGGGCCAAGATCCGCTCGATCAGGCCGCCAGTCGCAGGCTGGGCAGGCGTGCCACCGGCCGGAGCTGAAGTAGCAGCGGGGGCAACCGTGGGAGCTGGCGCAGCAGTCGGTTGTTCAGGCGCGGTGGTAGCCGGCTGGGCTGGCGCAGTCGTGGGTGCTTGCTGGGCTTGGCCGCCGCACGCAGCCAAGATCAAGCTGAGCAATCCGGCCAGAACCAAGGTGATGTGTTTGCGCATGTCCTCTCCTATTCAATCTGATACGGTTACGCGATCACGCCGGACTTTCCGGCGCTGCGAACCGTGCGGTCCCTTTGGATAACGAGGCGAACTTGCCCCACGCGGCATCATTGCGCTGGATTGACTTCATGTCATTCGGATCACGAGAATAATACCATGATTCGCCAGAGTGTGCAAATCGTTTCAGGGTTGCACAGGATCAGGCGACATGTATGTGGCCAACCTGCGCCGCGCCGGGGCACCCATTTCGGCGGTGGCGCGACCGGTTGCGTGACCGTCATCAACTGCGCGCCGGCATCGACCGGGAGCCGCACCGCCGTGCGGCGTGCCGATGATCGCGCCGCGCCGGGGCACCCATTTCGGCGGT
>NZ_DAOTWH010000203.1:0-21276 GCF_034435895.1 Chloroflexus sp. | reverse complement strand
CGCCTCAACCGCGTCCTGATGCCTCCATTCTACTACCCTTGGCAACCCCCTCTCGATTGTGCAAAACCTCAGTTAAATATACCGTCGAAGGAACGAAAGTGAAAGTAAAGCAAGCGCATTTTCTTCCAATCGAGTTTCTTAGGTGGGACTGCTTGACAATTGGTGCGCTTGGATACAGATAGCGAATGCAAACGTCGTTAATATCAACGAAGGTTATTCCCAAAAGAAATGGATGATCGAGTTATGCGATATCATGCTTGAATTTTATCCGAAGGAAATTGGGAAAACCAAGGACAGAATTGCTCACTTTGAGCGAGTTAAACGATACTGGGAACAAAGAATGGAAACTTAATCTGCAACAGCTTGTAGTAAGCGTATGTATCTGCCCGCTGCTGCATTATGCTCCGTAACACGATAGAACCTAACCTTTCGGCTGACACGCTGGTTTCAAAAAGCTTATACTGCTGCTAGTAGCAATCCTCGCAGAGCGGGCGCACTGGGCCGCTATCAGTGTCCAATATCGTGGATACGAGTGAGCCGAACTCGCTGTCCACCTGCGATCGCTTGCCGACCAACTCCGCGAATCCTAGCCTGCTATGCTGCGGCCTCCCTAGAGCGGCGAACAACAACCCAAACGACTACTCGCCAACTAAAGATCGCTGATTCCAAAGGCATTTGCAACCAGCGTGCCAGTCAGTGCTGTGCCCCGGCTAGGTGGTTCGGGTGCGGAACCCACAACACCCCCCAAACAACTGTCCCTCAACGCGCGGCCCGGTTGGTTTTTGGTATCATATCAGCCAGCCTGACCGGTTGGCCATTATGGCGCCGCGCGGCTCTCCAAGGTGGTTCACCCTGTGATAGACAGGAAGATGCCATGCATCCTGATGAATTTCGCCGTCTTGGGTATCAAATCATTGACCTGATCGCCGATTACCGCGCCACCATCGCCAGCCGTCCGGTCTGGTCGCAGGCCCGTCCCGGCGAGGTGCGCAGCCAGTTGCCGGCGACCCCTCCTGAACATCCCGAACCACCAGAGGCGATTTTGGCCGATGTCGAGCAGCTCATCATGCCGCGCCTCTCGCATTGGCAGCACCCGCGCTTTTTCGGCTACTTCCCCGCTAACGCCAGTCTCGCTTCGCTGTTGGGTGATATGCTGAGCGGTGGGTTGGGCCAGTTGGGGTTGAATTGGCAGGCCAGCCCGCCCCTCACCGAGCTGGAAGAGCTGACGACCGATTGGATGCGGCAGTTGTTGGGGTTGAGCGAGGCGTGGCGCGGGGTGATTCAGGATACGGCCAGTACCAGTACCTTGGTGGCGCTGCTCTGCGCCCGCGAACGGGCCAGCGACCATAGCCAAGCGCGCGGCGGCTTGCAGGTGCTGCCACAGCCGCTGGTGGTCTATGCCTCGACCCAGAGCCACAGTTCGGTGGAGAAGGCGGCGCTGCTGGCCGGGTTTGGCCGCGACAATCTGCGCCTGTTGCCGGTGGATGAAGCCTTCGCCCTGCGGGTCGATGCGCTCGAAGCCGCAATCGCCGCCGACCGCGCCGCTGGCAGAGTGCCGTGCGCCGTCGTCGCCAGCACCGGTGCCACCGCGACCACTGCCTGCGATCCGCTCGAACCGATCGGCGCGATTTGCCGGCGCGAAGGGATTTGGCTGCACGTCGATGCGGCGATGGCCGGCTCGGCGATGATCTTGCCCGAATGCCGCCCGCTCTGGCAGGGGATTGAGCAGGCCGACAGCTTGGTGCTGAACCCGCATAAGTGGCTGGGGGCGGCGTTCGATTGCTCGCTCTACTACGTGCGCGACCCGCAGCACCTCATTAGAGTTATGTCAACCAATCCCAGCTATCTGCAAACTAGCGCCGACGGCGCTGTTACCAACTACCGCGACTGGGGCATCCCGCTGGGCCGGCGCTTCCGCGCGCTCAAGCTCTTCTTTCTGTTGCGCTGCGAAGGGGCCGAGGGCCTGCGCACCCGTTTGCGCCGTGATCTCGCCAATGCCCGCTGGCTGGCGGAGCAGATCGACGCGACGCCGCACTGGCGGCGACTAGCGCCGGCGCTGTTACAAACCGTTTGTGTCCGCCACGAACCGCCGGGTCTAAGCGGCGAAGATCTCGACCGCCATACCCTGCGCTGGGTGGGTGCGATCAACGCCAGCGGCGCGGCCTACTTGACGCCGGCCATCCTCGACGGTCGTTGGATGGCGCGGATTAGCATTGGCGCCGAGCCAACCGAGCATGCTGATGTGGCGGCGCTGTGGGAACTGATGCAAGCCACAGCAAAGAGGGAGTAGGGAATAGAGAGTGGGAAGCAGGATGTTCGCCACTCCCTATCTCCCTACTTCCCTACCCGGCTCCGCCATGCGTTCAGATCGTAGACGGCCAGCGCATTGGTGAACACCTCGACCGTTTTGTCGTCTATGGTTGTCACCGAGACGAAATAGGGCACTCCATCGGCCACCCACGCCATAGTCACCAAACCGGGGTCGATCACCTTCACCCCGCGCGCACCGCGCAGCAGATAGGGCTTCACCCGATCACTCCCCGCCACCGGCTGGTTCTGCTCCCACACTGTGCGCGCTGGCGCGCCGCCGCCGATGGTAATCGTCGCCGTGCCGCCGCGCGGACGGATGGCGACCAGAAAGCCCTGCTCATCGGCCACCGGCGCCGGTTCGGGCAGCACTTCATAATCATCGGCAAAGGTAGGCGGCAATAGATACTGCACCTGTACCGGCGCACCGGCAGGCGCTAGCGTCGGTTCGGGGATGTAAGACCGGCCACAGCCGGTGAGAATCACGACAAGCGTTAGCAAGAACATTCGTTGGCGCATACAACGTCATTCTAGGTTGGGGCAAGAGAACGAAACTGGCGGCAGTGAACCTGCCACCGGCTATGATACCGCAATGCGATGTGAGGTCGAGCAGGCGATTGAGGCGAGAGGGTTTAACACGTGCTTAAGATCTATTGACTATATTGCGCACGGGTTGTACCCGCTCAGGCATGCCTTCCGCCGAAGCGGGGGATTGCTTCGGGCGCTGCGCCCCCTCGCAATGACAACAGGCAAGCGAGCGATGGTTCGCGCCCATCCCTCGCTCCTCTTTCAATGAGGGATTGTGCCCCCACCTCCGGCCCCTCCTCCGCTGGGGGAGGGGTACGTACCCTCACCCCCAGCCCCTCTCCCACTGGCGCGGGAGAGGGGCGCTGCTGCGTTTCACAAGAGCACTGTCGTTATCGCCCACCAAGCGGCTCCCCCTCTCCCGCCGTGAGGTGGGAGAGGGGGTTGGGGGTGAGGGCCAGCAGCCCGCGCAGCGGGCTTCGTCACCGTAGCCCGGCCCTGAAGGGCCGGGTTCCCTGCACAGCGGTAAGCGCCTATGCTCGATCAGACGTGGTGTCTGCCTCGGCGCTCGCTGTAGTCAACGACACCCTACAAATGGATCGGTGCGCCATGCACCAAGGCATGGGCCGCTTCGCCAATCGCTTCGTAGAGCGTCGGGTGGGCATGGATGGTCTGCATCATGCTCTCGCCGGTGGCTTCGTGGCTGAGAGCGATGCCGCCTTCGGCGATCATTTCGGTGACGCGCGGGCCGATCATGTGAACACCCAAGATTTCGCCGTATTGGGCTTCGGCGACCAGTTTGATGAAGCCGAAGCGGGTTTGACCAAGCACGCGGGCCTTGCCGTTGGCCGAGAAGGGGAACTTGCCAACCTTGACCTGATAACCGCGTTCGCGGGCTTTGGCTTCGGTTAGGCCAACGCTGGCGATTTCGGGATTGCAGTAGGTGCAGGCTGCAATCTTGCCATAATCGATTGGGGTGACGTGATGGCCAGCCATGTGCTCAACGGCTAGAATGCCTTCGGCACTAGCCTTGTGGGCCAGCCATGGCGTGTTGGCAGTGCAGTCGCCGATCGCATAGACGCCCTCGGCGCTGGTGCGGAGGAAGCCGTCGGTCTCGATGAAGCCGCGGCTATTGACCTTGACCCCCACCTCCTCCAGCCCAATGTTCTCGGTGTTGGGGGCGATGCCGATCGAAACTAGCAGCTTCTCAACCGCGATCTGCTGCGGCTTGCCAGCGCTATCGACTACCGTTACCACCACCTGCTCGCCACCGACATCAATGCTCTCGACCTTGGCGCCGGCCAGCGTCTTGATGCCGCGGCGCTGAAAGGCCTTGGTCAACTCGGCGCTGACCTCTTCGTCTTCGTTGGGCACAATCCGCGGCAGCGCCTCGACCACTGTCACTTCGCTACCGAATGAGCGGAACATCGAGGCGAACTCAACCCCGATCGCACCAGCGCCAATCGCCAACAAGCTGCGCGGCGTCGCCTTGAGGTTGAGCATATCGGTCGAAGAGAGCACTCGCTCGCCGTCGAACGGCACGCCGGGGAAGGGTCGCGGGCGACCGCCGGTGGCGACGATGATCTGCTTGCCCGTCAGCACCCGCTCGCCGCCTTCGTTCAACTGCACATGCACTTGGCCGCGCCCGATCAGCCGGCCCCGGCCCGCCACCACTTCAATCTTGTTCTTCTTCATCAAAAAGGCGACGCCATCGGTGCTCTGCTTGACCACCGTGTCTTTGTGCTTCATCGCGCCGGCCAGCTCGAAGCCAATGTTCTCAACCATCACGCCAAACCGCTTGGCTTCTTTCACCTCTTCAAGCAAATCGGCGCTGTGGAGCAACGCTTTGGTTGGGATGCAGCCGATATTCAGACACACGCCGCCAAGCGCATTGACCTCGACAATCGCCGTCTTCATGCCGAGTTGGGCGGCGCGGATGGCAGCAACATAGCCGCCCGGCCCCGATCCCAGCACGACCAGATCGTATACTTGCTCGCTCACGGAACAGTCCTTTCGTTTCTAGCAGCGGCGGCGCAAACCCGGCCCGCGCCGCCGAAATCACCTCATTGCAATGATAGGCAAAATGATAAACGCAGTGGCGCTCAGGCGCAATGGGTGTGGGGAATAGCCACAAGACTTTTAACGACTACTCCCCACTCTCGCCTTAATGCTGGGCCGCGCCGACGTGCAGATGGGCATTGTAGCTTGAGCGCACGAGCGGGCCGCTCTCCACGTGGCGGAAGCCGCGCGCCAGCGCATAGGCCCGGAAATCGGCGAACTCGGCGGGGGTGACGTAGCGATGCACCGGCCAATAGCTGGCGTCGGGGGCAAGGTATTGGCCAATGGTCAACACATTGACATCGGCTTCACGTAGCCGATCGATCACCTCGTACACCTCTTCATTCGTCTCGCCAGCGCCGACCATCATCCCGCTCTTCGTCACCAAATGCGGACGAGCAGCGCGCGCTCGCGCCAAGAGTTCGATGCTCTGCTCAAACTTGGCCCGCGGGCGGAACCGGCGAAACAGCCGCGGCACCGTTTCGATATTATGGTTCAGCACATCCGGCTCGGCGTCCAACACCATCGCTAGCGCGTCCCAATTGCCGTCGAAGTCGGGAATCAGCACCTCAACCTTGCAATCGGGCACCTTCTGCCGGATCAACTCAATCGTGCGGGCAAAGATATGCGCGCCGCCGTCGGGCACATCGTCGCGGTTGACCGAGGTCAGCACGGCAAACTTCAGCTTCAGATGGGCCACTGACTCGGCCACCCGCTCCGGCTCTTCCTCGTCAATCGGCTTGGGTTTGCCTTTGCCGATGGCGCAATAGCGGCAGCCGCGGGTGCAGGTATCGCCGAGCAGCAAGAACGTCGCCGTGCGATGGCTCCAACACTCGCCGATATTCGGACAGCGCGCCTCTTCGCAGACGGTATTGAGACCTTTCTCGCGCATGAGGCGCAGCACATCGTGATAGTTAGCGCCGCCGGGGGCGCGGGCCTTGAGCCATTCGGGCCGGCGGGGCCGGTTGGAGGCGGCAGGTGTGGTATTCGTCACCCCAACCTCGCTGAGCGGTATCAGTTCTGCCATTGACGCTCTCGCCTTCCAGTGACCGCCGCTAGCGGGCGATCAGCTATAATTCGATATTGCTGTTGTATTGTACCGCACGATAGGCAACCCGATCAGACGCTTTGTTGCACCGTCACGACTGGTCGCAGATCAAACACCTCACCGATCTGCCCGACCAGCCGCTCGGCCACCTCGGCCAGCGGCGGCGCCACGCCATACTCGGCGGCCAACGAAGTGACGCCGCGATCAGTGATGCCACAGGGCACGATCAGATCAAACCCGCTCAGATCGGGATCGACATTCAGCGCCAATCCGTGGGTCGTCACCCCGCTCGCACTGAGCTTCACACCGATTGCGCAGATTTTAGCCGCACCGCCGCGCACCCACACGCCGGTCAAGCCGGCAACCCGCTCGCCGGTGATGCCGTAGCTGGTCAACACACGGATCACGCTCTCCTCCAAGCCGCGCACATAGCGCCCGACATCGCTGCCGTGCTGCGAGAGCTTGAAAATCGGGTAGGCGACCAGTTGCCCCGGCGCGTGATAGGTCACTTCACCGCCGCGATCGCTCTGCACGACGGCTACCCCGCGCGCCGCTAGCTCCTCCGGCGCAGCGCGAATGTGGTCAGGACGGGCCTTATTACCGAGCGTAATCACCGGCGGGTGCTCAACCAAGAGCAGGGTATCGCCGATCTGGCCGCTCGAACGTTGGCGGGCCAACTGGCGCTGCACCTCCCACGCGGCGGTGTACTCCATGAAACCCAGATGGTGGACGGTCAATGTGCGCATAGGTGTCAACGTGAAGCGTCGTAATGATTCTGCCAGAGGTATAGTACAACATAATGCTTGTGTCATTGCGAGCCGCGGGGAGAGGCGCTAGGAAGAATAGCCGCAAAGATACACAAAAGACACAAACATTCCGATCGTTTTCGGGTCTTTTGCGGCTGTTCGTAGCCATTCCCCCACCCAGCAGCTCCCCCGCTCCCGCCGTCAGGTAGGAGCGGGGCCGGGGGGTGAGCACCGCGCAGAATAGCCACAAAAAGACACAAACGACGCAAAAATTCGATCGTTTTCGGGTCTTTTGTGTCTTTTCGTGGCCATTCCCGCCCACCCAGCGCCTCCCTCGCTCCCGCCGTTAGGTGGGAGAAGGGGTTGGGGGATGAGGGCGCCGAACAAAATAGCCTCAAAGATACCCAAAAGACCCAAAAAACGGATAGTTTTTGTGCCTTTTTGTGGCTATTCAACCTGTGCAGCCCAAGCGGGAGATTACTGCGGTCGGGCAGCACCCAGCGCGGCTGGCTGCCACCACTCCCTCGCAATGCCACCAGAATTGTCTGCGGCAGCTGTACCGCCGCACGCCATAACAACTTGTGGTAGGCTACCAGAGGGACAATGAACTGGACTGAGGTGATCCGTGACGCGACTATTATTGCTGATCCTGCTGGCTGGCGGCTTGCTCAGCGCATGCAATGTCGCCGCTACTGATGCCGCAACCCTAGCTGCGTCATCACCAACCGCAACCGCCGCGCTCACTAGTGTACCAACGGCGACGCCAACCGCCACACCAACCGCGCTCCCAACCGCAACGGCGACCATTGCGCCAACCGCAACCCCTACTGCTACCCCCACCGCCGAACCGACGCCAACCCCATCACCAACCGCAACGCTGGCGCCAACCCCGCCGCCAACCGGCGACCGCACCCCGACGCGGCTGGTCATTCCGGCCATTAACCTCGACCGCACCTTGTATCCGGTTGGATTAGACAAAAACAATGTGCCGATCGTGCTCGATCACGATGTCGGCTGGTACCTCCACAGCGCCAAGCCGGGCCGAGGCGAGAACATTGTGCTCTGGGGGCATGTCTTACGCTTCCGCAAAGCGCCGCACATTCCCGCGCCTTTTGCCGATGTAGAACGGTTAGCGATTGGCAGCGAGATCTTTCTCTACAGCGCCGACGGCGCCGTCTTTCGCTACGTGGTGGCGCGCAAAGAGCGGGTAACGCCCGATCAAGTGCAATACATTCTCCCCACCGGCGATGAACGGCTGACCTTGGTATCGTGCATTGGCGACCGGGTGATTGTCGAGGGAAACGTCGAATTGACCCACCGCCTGATTACGATCGCTGTACCGTCGCCATGATGCGTCGTCACGCCGCCTCGTGGTATACTATGCGCTAGACTTCACCTGAAACAATTAAGGGTAACGCTTGTGGCAACGATTGGCCTATCCGCAGCGCTAGAACAGTTTCATCCCAACGAACTGCTCGAACATTGCCGGCTCGCCGAGCAATACGGCTTCCGTGGCGTGATGGCCGCCGACCACTTCCAACCGTGGGTACCGGCCCAAGGCCACAACGCCTTCGTCTACAGTTGGATGGGTGCGCTCGGCGTGATGACGAATCATCGCTTTGGGCCGGGGGTGACCTGCCCCTCATTCCGCACTCACCCGGCGGTAATTGCGCAAGCGGCAGCCACTCTTGGCGCGATGTTCCCCGGTCGCTTCTGGCTCGGCTTGGGTAGCGGCGAGTTGCTGAATGAGAATGTCGTCGGCGGAATGTGGCCCGAACCGCTGGTGCGGTTTGAGATGCTGCAAGAGGCGACCGAGATAATTCAGAAGCTGCTGAGCGGCAAAGAGGCACGCTACCGCGGGCGCTATTTTCAGATGAACAAGGTGCGGTTGTGGACGCTGCCGGAACAGCCGGTGCCGATCTATATCGCCGCCACCGGCCCGCAGACGCTGCGGTGGGCGGGCAAGACGTGCGATGGCTTGATTACACCGGGGGCTGCGCCTGAGAAGCTGCGCCGGATTCTGGCCGATTTTGCTGCCGGCGCGCGCGAGGCCGGCAAAGACCCTGATAAAATGCCGAAACTGCTGCAATTGCATGTCTCGTGGGCTCCCACCGATGAAGAGGCGTTGCAGAATGCGCTGAACCAATGGCCGAACGGCGGTATGAACTTCCCCAAGCAAGATATTCGCTCGCCCGAAGATTTTGCCGCGATGGCCAAACTGGTGCGGCCCGAAGATTTTCGCGGACGGGTGTTGATTTCGTCCGATCTCGACCAGCACCGCGCCCACCTCCAACAGTTTATCGATCTCGGCTTTGACGAGATCTATGTGCATAATGTCGGTCGCAATCAGGTGGAATGGATTAAAGCGTTTGGCGAAGCTGTCTTGCCCAACTTACGCCCATGTTCAACCGTATCTTGATCGCTAACCGCGGCGAAATTGCAGTGCGGATTATCCGCGCCTGCCGCGAATTGGGCATTAGCCCGGTGGTTGTTTATTCCGAAGCCGATGCCAAAGCGCTGCACGTGCGCATGGCCGATGCCGCTGCGCTGATCGGGCCGCCTCCCGCCACTCAGAGCTATCTGCGCGCTGAGGCGATTGTCGAGGCGGCGTTAAAACTGAATGCGCAGGCCATCCATCCCGGCTACGGCTTCCTCAGCGAGAGTGTTAAACTCGCCGAACAGTGCGCTGCTGCCGGCATCACCTTCATCGGCCCGCCGCCAGCCGCGATTGCGGCAATGGGTGGCAAGGCCGAGGCGCGGTTGCTGGCCCAAACTGCCGGCGTGCCGGTCGTGCCCGGCTACGATGGCGAAGATCAGAGCGACAAGCGCCTGATCGCCGAGGCGCGCCGGATCGGGACGCCGTTGTTGATTAAAGCCAGCGCCGGCGGCGGCGGCAAAGGCATGCGTTCGGTCGGCGATCTGGCCGAGGTGCCGGCAGCAATTGAAGGCGCGCGCCGCGAAGCGCGCGCTGCCTTTGGCGATGACCGGCTGATCATCGAGCGGCTGGTGCTGCGCCCGCGCCACGTCGAGATTCAGGTGCTGGCCGACCGCTACGGCAACGTGGTGCATCTCGGCGAGCGCGATTGTTCGATCCAGCGCCGCCACCAAAAGGTGGTTGAAGAGGCGCCTTCCCCGGCGCTGACACCGGCATTGCGCGCCGCAATGGGCAATGCTGCCGTCGCGGTTGCCCGCGCCGCCGGCTATGTCAATGCCGGCACGGTTGAATTTATTCTCGCTCCTAACGGTGAATTCTACTTTTTGGAGATGAATACCCGGCTGCAAGTGGAGCATCCCGTGACCGAGTTTGTCTGCGGCTACGATCTCGTTCACTTGCAGATTGCGATTGCCGCCGGCGAGCCGCTCCCCCTCCGCCAAGAAGATATAACGGTGCGCGGCCACGCGATCGAGGTGCGGTTGTACGCCGAAGACCCGCGCACCTATTTACCGGCGATCGGTAAGGTCGCCCTCTTCGTGCCGCCGCAGGGGCCGGGAGTGCGGGTTGATGCTGGTTTGACCAGCGGCGATGAGGTGACGGTGCATTACGATCCGTTGTTGGCTAAGCTGATCGTAGCTGGGGCCGACCGGCGGCAAGCGGTCGCCCGCCTGCGCCGCGCTCTGCGCGAGATGGCGGTGCTCGGCCCCCCCACCAACCTGCCGCTGTTGCAGGCCATCGCCGAACATCCGGCCTTTGCCGATGGCGCGACCCATACCGGCTTCCTGACTGAACACGAAGGGATCGTGCCGCCACCCGGCCCGCCCCCGCGCGAGGTCTTGATCGCAGCGGCGATCCTCACCATCACTGCCGAACCGCCGGCCCGCGATCCGCTAGCCGCCGTCTGGCGACTTGGCGGCGATACCATCCCGCTCACCTTCACCGCGCACGGCGAGCACCGGCTGCGGGTGACGCCGCGCGTGGATGGCTGGCAGGTCAGCGGGAATGACTGGGACGCGCAGGTTGCTTTGGTACACTGCGGCGATCACGAACTGGCTCTCACGATCGACGGGCAGCGGGTGCAGTTCTTTTTCGCCCGCGCCGATCAGGGTTGGCAGATTGCATGGCGCGGCGAGAGCCACCACCTCTCCCGTCCGGCGCCGCTCACCGCCGATACGGCCAGCCGCGCCAATGATCAGAATGCGGCCAGCTTCAACGCGCCAATGCCGGGCACAATTGTGCGGCTGCACGTCGCCGTTGGCGAGCAGGTGCGCGAAGGCCAGCCGCTTTTGGTGCTTGAAGCAATGAAGATGGAACACACCGTTGTTGCGCCGTATGCCGGCATTGTGCGCCGCTTGCCCTATCAAGCCGGCGCGAGCGTTGCCGCCGGCGCCCATCTGGTTGACCTTGAACCATTGCCGGAAAACGAATAGACGCTTTTGAGAGATTGTTACGGAATGAAGGTATGGCAGCGCAACAACCAGCCAGTCAGCAGAGTAAGCAACAACCAGCAACCCAATCCAAATCGCCGCCCCCCAAACGGCGTGCCCCCAACGGCTGTCTTCTCTGGCTCTTTGTGATCACAATGCTAGCGATCAGCCTGCTCGGCCTCGGCTTTTTGCAACCGGTCAAGCTAGCCGTGGCCCAAGAATTTATCATTGGCATTACCCGTGGCGGTGTTCGTGAAACGATCGAAGTCACCAGCGTTGATTCCTGCATCCGGGTGGCCGGATCAAACCAGTTGCAGTCTATCACCCGCACCCGGCGCGTCACGACTTACAATAACGGGGCAGTACTCGAATTGACGTTCAGCGATCCGCCATTACCAGCCGATTGCCGCTAAGGGGGTTGCGTATGCCATTACAGGTGCGCTGCGCTCCTGAACCGGTAACTTTGCCTGCCCTGTCGCAACCGCAAGTGGCGTATGTCCATCTGGCAATTGCCGCCGATGGTTATCGCGATCTGCCCCTGCATCTGGCAATCGTGGCTGACGCCAGCCGCTCGATGCGCATCCCAATCGTCGATGAAGATCAGTTTCGCGAGCTGGTGCGCAGCAGCGGCGCGCACGAGGTATTGGTTGACGGGGTGCCGGTGTGGCAATTGGGTACGCCGCTTGCGAATGACATGCGCGCCCGTTACCCGAGCCCGATTGACTACACCGCCCGCGCCCTGCATAGCCTGATCGAACGGTTGGAGCAGGCCGACCGGCTGGCGCTGATCGCCTGCGCCAGCGATGCAATGGTACTGGCGCCAAGCACCCCCGGCGACCGCCGCGCCGAGCTGGTTGCCGCGATTGCCCGCTTACCGGCGCTGCGCCTCGGCGAAACGACCAACCTTGCCCAAGGGTTGCAACTGGCGCTGGCCCAGTTTGTCGTCACCGACGAGCCGGCAGTGCGCCGAGTGGTGCTGCTCACCGATGGCTTTACCACCGATGCTACGCTGTGCGTCGCCGCGGCCCGCGAAGCGGCGGCGCGCGGCATTACGATCAGTACAATCGGCTTGGGGGGCGCCTTTGAAGAAGCGTTACTCACCCAACTCGCCGACCTCAGTGGCGGGAGAGCCAGCTTCGTGCTTGACGCTAGCCACATCCCGGCTATCATCGCCGCCGAGCTAGAAAGCGCCCGCGAGACCTCAGCCCGAGCAATCACCATGCAGATGGCGCTGCCGCAAACGGTAACGTTACGCCGGATCACCCGCCTTGCTCCCGCGCTGAGCGTACTAACCCCGCTTAGCGCTGAGCATGGCCGGCGCTTGACCCTGCCGCTCGGTGATCTGCGCCGGGATGAAGCAGTGCGATTGCTCTGCGAATTCCTCGTCGCTCCCGGCCCGCCCGGCAGTCAGCGCCGGCTAGCCCGCCTCCGCTTCAGCAGCGGCCAACACGAACAACACCACGACCTCATCGCTGACTACGCGCTACAAGCTCCTAACCCGCCGCCCGCCTTACTGCCGATTATCACCCGCGCCGCCATCGCTCACCTCCATCAGCGCGCCAACCTTGCCCGCCAACAAGGCGACTACGCGACGGCAGCTCATCTATTGCGCCAACTAGCGGCACGCCTGCGCGACGCTGGGGAAGCGGAACTAGCCGCCCTAGCGATTGCCGAAGCCGCCACCCTCGACCAAACCCACTGCCCCAGCGCGACTGCTAAAGAGCTTACCTACGCTACCCGCCGGTTGGGGGAAGGGTGAGGGGAAAAGCGCCACACGAAGGCCAACTCGCTGTACTGGCCCCTGCGGCGAAGCCATCGCCCCTCTTGTCATTGCGAGCCGCCTCCGGCGGCGAAGTAATCTCCCCATTAGCGGACGGAACCCACCGCACGGCCTGCAACAGGATGGTGCGCATCGTTAATCCCCCCACTAGCGGACGGAACCCACCCAGCGTTCGTCATCGCCTCAGCAGGAGATTGCTTCGGGCGCTCCGCACCCTCGCAATGACAAAAGGCCACGCCCCCCACTCCCCTCGTGTCATTGCGAGCCGCGCTCCGCGCGGCGAAGCAATCCCCTGCGAGCACGAGATCGATTCGCTCAGACATATCCTCCGCTGAAGCGGGAGATTGCTTCGGGCGCTCCGCCCCCTCGCAATGACATGCGTGACCTGCTGTCATTGCGAGCCGCCTTCGGCAACAACGCAACCCCCTCCACTAGCAGACAGAACCCGCTCAGATCACCCTATTCAATGGTACAATGACGAAAAATCGCTGTACTTGGAAGAATGAGGAGCATACCCGTGGCTAAACAGTGGAGCAGCCCGCCCGCAATGCAGATTGATGTCACCAAGACCTATCGGGTGACAATGGAGACCACCCGCGGCACGATCGAGCTTGATCTCTACCCGCAACATGCGCCGATGACGGTCAACAATTTTGTTTTCCTCACCCGCGAAGGCTTTTACGATGGCCTCACCTTCCATCGGGTGATTAAGGATTTCGTCATTCAGGGTGGCGACCCGACCGGACGCGGCAGCGGCGGCCCCGGCTATCGCTTCGCCGATGAGGTGATGGGCAACCCGCTCAAGCACGAGGCTGGCGTCATTTCGATGGCGAATGCCGGCCCCAACACCAATGGCAGCCAATTTTTCATTACCCATACCCCCCAACCCCACCTCAATGGCCGCCATACCGTGTTTGGCCGGGTGGTGTCTGGCATGGACGTCGTTTACGCTATCCAGCAAGGCGATACGATGACCAAGGTCACGGTACGCGAGGTATAAGCGCTAGGCGCGCACATCGTCATCTCGTAAGGGCACAGCGCTGCTGTGCCCTTCTTTTTCAGCTCTAGCGCGGCGCCTGCGACAGCACCTCGCACCCGTCATCAGTAATAAGCGCCAAATCTTCGATCCGTACCCCACCCCACTCCGGCAAATAAATCCCCGGTTCGACCGACGTCACCATACCGGCTTGCAACGGCGGGCTAGGCGGCGCATCGGGGGCGGTGATCCGCAGCCATGGCGCCTCGTGGATGACCAAACCTACGCCATGGCCTAGGCTGTGAGCAATGCCATGGGCGTAGCCGGCCTCCTCGATCACCCGGCGGGCAATCGCATCAGCCTCAGCCCACGGCAAACCGGGGCGCAATGCGCGGATCGCCGTCTGCTGCGCGGCTAGCGTCGCCGCATACACCGCGCGGAAGGTGTCGTCGGGTTGGCCCAGCACGATCGTGCGGGTTAGATCGGCGTGATAGCCAGCGAGCCGCGCCCCCATATCGATGATAATCGGTTGGCCTTCACCCAACACGTCGTGGCCCGGCTCGTGATGCGGACGGGCGCTATTGCGGCCAGCGGCAACAATGATCGGGAAGGAAGGCCCATCGGCCCCCAGATCGTGCAGCGCCACTTCGAGGCGCCACGCCGCCTCACGCTCGGTCATGTCAGGCGCCAACACCGGCAACACTGCCGCCAGCGCTGCATCGGTGATCGCTGCTGCTCGCCGCAATACCTCAATCTCGCTAGCATCTTTCACCACGCGCAGCTCTTCCACGATGTTTTCGGTTGCCACCAGCTCAACCGTTTCAGCCAACGCCTTCGCAAACTGCTGATACTCGGCTACCGTCATCGCTGCCGCTTCAAAACCCAGCCGGCTCAGACCCAATTCCGCCGCCAGCTCAGCGACCAGTTTTGGCAGCGGTTTCACCACTGCGCGCACTTCGCGCAAGGTAAACGCCGGCGCCTCGGCCGCCGCGCGCACCGTATACCGGCCATCGGTCAGCAAGAATGCTGCCTCGGCGCTGATCAATAACGCGCCAGCGCTGCCGGTAAACCCGCTCAGATACCGCCGGCTGGTTGGCGCCGTCAGCAGAATCGCCGGCAATCCCTGCTCTGCCAACGTGGCGCGCAACCGCTGCACTCGCTCGTTCATGAACCATTCCTTTCACCCACATACGATCACATTGCGCCTGCATGCTACACCATCCTGCGAAAGGGATGCGCTGGCCAACTACATTCTTGACGTGAATTGGTCAAATCGTTAGGATAAACATAGCGACTACGCGCCTAGACAAAGGGACAACTCATGAACGACGCAGCAGCGAACCGCCTAACCACCGGCATCCCCGGCCTCGACGAAATCATCGGCGGAGGGTTGGTTCCGCACTATGCGTATCTGGTGCGCGGCGGCCCCGGCGCCGGAAAGACAACGCTCGGCCTGCACTTTCTCGCAACTGGCGCAGCCAATGGCGAAACGGCACTTTTTATCAGCCTCGAAGAGGCCGAAAGCAAAATTCGCCGCAACGCAGCCCGCATCGGCATCGACCTCAGCAACGTGCATATTCTTGATCTCAGCCCGTCATCGGATTTCTTCGCCAAAACCGAAATCTACGATATTTTTTCGCCGGCGGAAGTAGAACGCGAGCCCATCACGCGCCAAATCGTCGAGACGGTGCAACGCTTGCGACCAAGCCGGGTCTTTTTTGACCCGATTACGCAGTTTCGCTACCTCACCCCGGATATCTTCCAGTTCCGCAAGCAAGTCATCTCATTCCTACGCTTTCTGGCTGAACAACAAACAACCGTGATCTTTTCCGCCGAGAATAGTTCAGCCTTTCCCGATGATGATCTTCAGTACATCGCCGACGGCATTATCACCCTCGAATTAACTCAAAGCGGGCGTTACCTCAGCGTGAGTAAAATGCGCGGCTCATCATTTATCAGCGGTCACCACGCAATGCGACTGACCAATAGCGGCCTGCAGGTCTTCCCGCGCATCATTCCCAGCCCACTCATTCCCGGCCATGCCTTTACCCCTATGCCTTCCGGCGTGCCAGAGTTGGATGAGTTGATGAACGGCGGCATCGAACGCGGCACCATCACCCTCATCACCGGCCCGTCAGGCGTTGGCAAAACGACGCTCGGCTTTCAATTTATGAAAGAAGCGGCCAGCCGTGGCGAACGCTCGATCGTCTTCTCGTTTGAGGAGGAGATCGAGATTATGCTGCAACGCTGCGAAGCGGTGAACATTCCGGTACGCGCGATGCAGACGCATCGGCTGTTGCGGGTGGAAAAGATCGAGCCGTTGCAGTACAACTCGGATGAATTCGCCCAACACTTGCGTTATTATGTCGAGCAAGAGCAAGTAAAGATGGTGATGATCGATAGCGTCACCGGCTACCGGCTCTGTATGCAAGGGGAAGATCTGATCAGCCAATTGCACGCGCTGAGCAAATATCTGCAAAGCAGAGGTGTGACTGTCATTCTTATTATGGATACGAATAGTATCGTCGGCGATTTTCAAGTCACTGACATTGGTGCGAGTTACTTGGGCGATAATATCATTTTCTTGCGCTTTTTAGAGATTGATGGCGAACTGCGCAAGGCGATCGGTGTGTTGAAGAAGCGGTTAGGGGATTTTGAGAAGACGCTGCGCGAGTTTACCATTTCGCAGTACGGGATCAAGGTGGGCAAGCCACTGACTAACCTGCGCGGCATCCTGAGCGGAATGCCAACGTGGGTCGATAAGCTATAAAGGATCGCCAATGCCCGGCGATACGATTTTGCTGCTATTGGCCAATACTACTAACCGGAACCAACTGCGCAATTGGCTGCAAGCGCGCTATCAGATTATCGAAGGACAAAACGTCGCCGATCTGCAGCAGCCGTTCCAGCTCTGCATTGTTGATGGCCCTGCCCTTGACCGGCACGAAACGGCTATTCAGCAACGCCGGGCCGCCGCCCACCCCATCTTTTTACCCTTTTTACTCGTCACAACCCGACGCGACGTCCAACTGCACACCCGCCATCTTTGGCGCACGGTTGACGAATTGGTCATTAGCCCGATCCAGAAAGCCGAATTACAAGCCCGGATCGAGATTTTGCTCCGCGCGCGCCGGCTGGCACTCGAAGTCAACCGGTTGCAACAGTCGATGCTCACCAGCGCCCAAATGTGGCTGCAACTCGCGGTGCAGTCAGCTCACATCGGCTTGTGGGAATGGGATCTGACCACCAATCGAGTCTTTTTTTCGCCCGAATGGAAAACGCAGCTTGGGTATGAGGCTGATGAGCTGGTTGATTCCTTCGCCGTGTGGGAAGAGCGGCTGCATCCCGATGACCGCGAGCGTTGCTTGAACACGATTAACCGCTATCTGCGCCAACCGTGGCCCAATTTCGCGCTTGAGTTTCGCCTCCGCCATAAAGATGGCAGCTACCGCTGGATCCGCTCGCAAGCGGCGCTGATTTACGATCAGCACGGCCAACCGACCCACATGCTCGGCGCGCACCTCGATTTGACCGATCGTAAACAGATGGAGGAAGAGCAGCAACGGCTCACCGAACAGCTCTTCCAGTCGCAGAAGCTAGAAGCGATTGGCGCGTTGGCCAGCGGTATCGCCCACGACCTCAACAACTTGCTGGTGCCGATTATCGGCTTTGCCGAGATGGGGCTGCTCGAAGCGCCGCCCGATAGCGAATTATACGCCGATTTTGACCAGATCCGGGCCGCCGGCATTCGCGCTACTGCGCTGACCCGCCAGATTCTGGCCTTCAGCCGCCGCCAGCGGTTCGAGATGAAGCCGGTCAATCTCAATCAGATTATTAGTGATTTTGCCGGGATTTTGCGGCGCTTGATTGGTGAACGGATCGCCATCCATCTGAACCTTAGCCCTCATCTGTGGCCGATTGTTGCCGATGCGGGTCAAATTGAACAAGTGCTGCTCAATTTAGTGATCAATGCCCGTGACGCAATTGAGGGCAATGGCGCGATCACGATCACGACTGCGCCGGTGCGGATCGATAACAACACTTCGCAGCATCTTCCTACGCTTGCGCTCGGAGATTATGTGGCGATGCAAGTGCAAGATACCGGCTGCGGGATTGATCCTGACATTCTGCCCCGCATCTTTGAACCATTCTTTACTACTAAACCACAAGGGCAAGGCACCGGCCTTGGTCTCGCCACCGTGTTCGGTATCGTCAAGCAACACCGCGGTCATATTGACGTGCAGAGCGTCCCCGGCAACGGCACGACCTTTACCATCTATTTACCGGCGTTGGTCAATGCTGCACCGGTGGCAAGGAGCGACTTATCTACCAGCGAGCAACTAACCGGTCACGAGACGGTGCTGGTGGTGGAAGATGAACCAGAGGTATTACTCCTGATTGCCAGCGTGTTGCGTCTGCACGGGTATCACGTGCTTGAGGCGCTGGATCCCGAACACGGCATGAGCCTCGCCACGAGCTACGAAGGGCCGATCGATCTGCTCATTAGCGATATCATGCTGCCCGCAATGAACGGCGATGAGCTGTACCGCCAACTTATCATCAAACGTCCGGAGCTGCGGGTGTTGTATGTGTCGGCGTATGCCGGCAACGAACCGGTGAGCCTCCCAAGCGATTGCGTGCTAGCCAAGCCGTTTACGTTGCAACAGTTGCTGCAACGGGTGCGCGCTGCACTGGCCGGGTTGGGGTAGGGCGTCAGCTTGCGCTGGAGGTATTGCCCCCACCCCTTGCCCCTCACCACTGATATGCCCCCAGCCCCTCCCCCGCTGGGGGATGTTGGCCCCCACCCCTTGCCCCTCCCCCGCTGGGGGAGGGGAGGTTGTGTACTCCCCCTGCGATAGAAGACACTACGGCGCCAGCGTCAGCAAGAGCGGTTCAAACCGCCCCTGTTTCCACCGGCCAATGGCGTCAACATAGCCAAAGCGGGCAGCCCCGCTGGCCTGCAAGCGTTCGAGCAGCGCTTGATCACGCTCGCCGTAGAGGAGTTTGACTTGGCGCGCAGTCGCAGCCGGCACCCCGCCGGGGCCAATCTCTTCGACCAGCAGGCTCGCGCCGCTTGCAACAATCAACGCCGCCCGCAGCCGCACTACTTGCCCTTCATAACGGGCATCGCTCAGCAAGTCCGCCAGAGCAACCGTTGCCGGCGTAAACGGTTGCAGGCGCGGCGAAACCAGCGCGTGCGGCCATACCCCGCCCGGCCCATATTGGCCGGCAGGTTGCCAATCTCCCTGCGCGATGACCATTCCGTATTGCACATCACCGGCTACGCTCAACGCTAAACCGGCGGGCATATCAACCTCGCCGAGCCAAACCTGCTGTTCAGGAGGTTCCAGCGGGACTGGGGGATCGGTGTTGACAGTGAGACTGCTGACTAGCCGTACACCTTGTTGGTCACGGTAGAGGAAGGCGACCATCTGTTGCGGGCCGCGCGCTGCGGTTAAGGCTAAGTCGGCAGGCAACGGCAATCGGAGCGCCGCGCCGCATGCGCTCAACCACAACAACCACCAGCAGATAAAGAATACGAACAAACGTTTGCTCATCACGCCTCTCATTGTACCACAACTGGCGTTCATCGCGCTCAAATCCTCTCATGACAGCCCTCAGACAGGCTCATGATAGGTTTTGACAGTTGTTTTCAACCATCTTTGACGGCGATCGTGATATCGTAGAAAGCGAAGACTGAAGATATCCTGAGATAAGGAGGAGTCCTCGCATGGGGACCAAGAACTCTCGCCTACAAGGTTTCTACCAACTTAATCCGTTCGAGCGCCTACAGATGGTCAAATCTTTCGACGGACTGGTTGATGAAGATTTGCGCGCGTTGCACGGCGGCAGCGGCGGCGCTTTGACGATTGAGCGCGCCGATAAGATGATCGAGAATGTAGTGGGCACGTACAACCTGCCGCTGGGTATTGCCACCAACTTCCGCATCAACGGGCGCGATTACTTGATCCCGATGGTGGTGGAAGAGCCATCAATCGTGGCTGGCGCGAGCTATGCCGCCCGTATGGTGCGCGATGGCGGCGGGTTTGAGACCAGCAGCACCGAACCTTTGATGATTGGACAAGTGCAGTTGGTGCATGTCGCCCATCCAGATCAGGCGCGCCAGACGATCCTTGCTCGCAAGGAAGAGATTTTGGCGCTCGCCAATGCGCAGAGCCGTTCGCTAGTGACGCTCGGCGGCGGCGCGCGTGATGTTGAGGTGCGCTTCTTCCCCACTAGCCCAATGGGGCCGATGCTGGTGGTGCATCTGATCGTCGATTGCCGCGACGCGATGGGCGCCAATGCGGTCAATACCATGGCCGAAGCAGTGGCGCCACTACTGGCCGAGATGACCGGTGGCAAGGTCTATCTGCGCATTCTCTCGAATCTGACCGACCGCCGGCTGGCCCGCGCCCGCTGCGTGGTGCCGGCAGCCTCGCTAGCCCGCGATGGCCTCAGCGGCGAAGAGGTGGTGGAGGGCATTCTGTGGGCCTACGCCTTTGCCGCGGTTGACCCCTACCGGGCCGCGACCCACAACAAAGGCATTATGAACGGCATTGACCCGGTGCTGGTCGCGACCGGCAACGACTGGCGCGCCGTCGAGGCGGGTGCGCATGCCTACGCCAGCCGCAACGGTCACTACACCTCACTCTCGCACTGGGAGCGTGATGAGCAGGGCAATCTGGTTGGCACGCTCGAAATGCCGCTCTCGGTCGGGATTGTTGGCGGCGCGACCAAAGTTCACCCGACTGCGCAGGCAGCGCTCAAGCTGCTCGGCGTGCGCAGCGCCAACGAATTGGCCGAGGTCTGTGTGGCTGCCGGCTTGGCCAACAACCTCGCTGCGATGCGCGCACTGGCCTGTGAAGGCATCCAGCAGGGCCACATGGGGTTGCATGCCCGCCAAATTGCAATGGCTGCCGGCGCTTCAGGCACGTTGGTCGATGAAGTCGCCCGCCGGATGGTGGCCGAGCGCAACATCAAGTTGGCTCGCGCCGAAGAGATTATTGCCGAACTCGAAGGCCGGCCTGTCACCGGCGACCCCGCCAAGAACTAATACCTAAACTTCCGGCGGCCTGTCTCAACGACGAACAGGCCGCCGCTAGCGTTGCCTAACCGCGAACAATACTTCGCGTTGGAGAGAAGTTTTTTGTCTTCCAAATAAGGAGTGGACCTGTTTGGCAGCCGTCTGCTGCCGATCTGCGGTTCGTCGCTGTGCGACGAGCATCGTTTGGTGCGCTTTGCGCCAAGAGAACGGAGCATCCTCTATGATGAAACCTCAGCAACCGGTTGGCATCATCGGCTATGGCGTGTACATCCCGCGCTACCGGATCGCGGCCCGCGAGATTGCCCGCATCTGGACCGATGGCCAAAACGGGGTGCCGGTGGAAACCAAGAGCGTCCCCGGCCCCGATGAAGACACGATCACGATGTCGATCGAAGCGGCGCGCAATGCGTTGGCCCGCGCCGCCATCCC
>NZ_DAOTWH010000202.1:0-28877 GCF_034435895.1 Chloroflexus sp. | reverse complement strand
TAGGCGGCACCTCCGACGCTTTTGTGGTGAAGTTGAATCCCACCGGAACGGGATTGGTGTATGCGACCTTCCTCGGCGGTAGCAGTCTCGATGAGGTCAGTGCCATCGCGGTGGACGGCAGCAGCAACGTGTACGTGACGGGTTCTACCTATTCTGCCGACTTCCCAACCACGGCGAGGGCGTTCGATACCACCTATAACAGCGGTGAAGCCTTCGTCGTCCAGTTAGACCTCGCAGACACCTACACCCTCAACGGGAGGATTACTACCGCCGCCGGCGCGCCGGTGGCCGGCGTTACTGTCAGCGCCGGCGCCCGATCAGCAACCACCGATACGAACGGCGACTATACCTTGACCAAGGTGAAAGCAGGGACGTATACCCTCACCCCAGCCCTGTCCGGCTATATCTTTACGCCGGCCAACCGCACGGTGACGGTCACGAGCGATGTCAGCAGTCTAGACTTCACCGCCATAGCCGGCTTTGCCATCAGCGGCTCGGTGCGCGATCGCAGCGGCAACCCGGTCGCCGGAGTCGTCGTGACCGCCGGCAGCCGCAGTGCCACCACCGACAGCGTCGGCGCCTTTACCCTCATCATTCCCGCCACCGGCGCCTATACGCTCACTCCCGCCAAAGCTGGCTATGCTTTCGACCCGCCCTCTCAGCGCGTGGCGGTGACAACCTCGCTGAGCGGCATCGCCTTCCGCGCCTTCCAGCCCGACCCAGCCAAATCGATTGACCTTATCGTTTCGTTCGACGGCAACCTGACGCCGGCCCAGCGCGCGATCTACGAAGAGGTCTTCCGCCACTTTGCCAACGCCGTCTTCGAGTTTTCCAACGGCGCGCATAAGCTGCGCTCCGTGCGTATGTTCACCAACGGCGCTCAACGCGACGCCGCCCACATCCGCTGGCTGGCGAAGAGCTGCCTGCCCCAAGCGCACAGCGGCAGCTATCTGGTGCGCGGGATGGCGATCATTATGTGCGACTCGATCACAAGCAGCAACACCAATCTGCTCGCCCATCCGCAGCTCGCCGGCTATCTGCTGGCGCACAATTGGGGGCACGCCTTCTATGGGTTGTACGACGAAGGCCCGCTAGACGCGCCGTGCCAAGCTGACCGGCCCGACCGCGCCTGCAGCACTGATCAAGCAGTGACATATAGCCTGATGAACCCGGAAGCGCCGTCGCGCAGCGTAACCGACGTCCGGTGGCTGAATGTGTCCACGCCACTCAACCAGCAAACGCAGACGGCCCAGCGCCGGATATATCAAACTAGCGGCTGGGAAACCTTGGCTCACCCGTTATGGCAAGACCCGCGGGTGGCTGGACGGTATCCGCCGCGTCCGTACCACCCGGAGCTGGCCGCCGTCGCGCCAGCGAGCAGGCAGGCCCCGTCGATCGAGTTGGTGAGCGGCCATCGTGCCCGTAGTTTGCTTACGGTGCAGTGGGAAGCTGGGGCGACTATGGCCAGCGTAGCTGAGGTGACAGCCAGCGTGACCGTGCTGAACGGTGACCCAGCGCCGGCCGGCGCGTCGCTGATGGTGGCGGCGGTATTGCGCGCTGGCTACCCCGTCGTAGGAGCGACGGCCAGTGGCGTGCTGCGGGCCGTCGATGGGCAGGAATGGCGCTTTACCCTGCGCGACGACGGTAGCGGGCCGGATTGGCAGGCGAATGATGGAGTGTATAGCGGGCAGGTGACGCCGGCCAAGGCCGGGCCGTACACGGTAGAAGTAACCTTCACGAACCCGGACGGTGCGGCGTCGAGGTCTACGACAGCGGCAGCATCATCGTCCTGCCGGGAGAGACGCTCACAATCCCGCCGCCGCGCCCGCTGGAAACGACGCTGCACGTCACCACCCAGACAACGGTGACAGTGGGCAGCAGCCAGAGCTGGCAGGTCAACCTGCCGTTGGTGCTGCGGTAAACGAGGCAAAGTAGAGCCGGACAGTTGTCCGGCGCCGCAAAGAACGCAAAGGGATGTTGGATCGGTTCCCATTTCGACGCGCGTACCGTACCCTCGGCGTCCTCACGCCCTCGGCGGTACACATCGACCCTCACCCCCATCCCCTCTCCCGCTTTGCGGGAGAGGGGCGCTGCTGCGTTCCGCTACCGTAATGCTTCACCCGCCCAGCTCGCGGCTCCCTCTCGACCGCCGGCAGGGGGGTGAGGGCGAATACCAAGACGCAAAGCGAGCCAAGGCGCAGAGGTTGTAACGCAAAGACGCTAAGGACGCAGAGGGCGCAAAGGGTTTTAGGATCTTTTCCCATTGCCGACGTCCTCTACCCTCTGCTGCGTCCACGGCGGTAGGCATACACCAACTACGCAACCCGCTTGCCCGTCGCCACCCGGCCATTCGCCGGTTGCGACACCGGCTGGCTGCGCAGGGCGTAGGCAACGCCTTCTTGCAAGGTAGCCCGCGTGACCAAGCCTTGCATCGTCACGCCAATCTGCACCAGCGTTTGGGCGATTTCCGGGCTAATGCCGGTCAGCACCACCTGCGCACCGAGCAGAGCGGCGGTTTGGGCGGCGCGAATGAGCGCGCTAGCGACTTGGGTGTCGACGACCTTGACGCCGGTGATATCGATAATCGCAACTTTAGCCCGATGCCGGCTCACGCCATCGAGCAGCGCTTCCAGAATCTGCTGGGCGCGAGCGGTATCAACCGCGCCGATCAACGGCATCACCACCACCCCATCGGCAATCGGCAACAGCGGCGTACTCAGTTCGCACAAAATCGCCTGCTGAGCCTGAATCACCTGCTCTTGCAACGCCAGCCGCTGGCGCTCCTCTTCAGCGCGCAGTTGTTCGGTGATGTCGCGGTTGATCGAAGCGTAACCGGCTAACTGGCCGTCACGATTGCGCAAGACCGGGATCGAGAGTTGGACGGTGATCGGGGAACCGTTGCGGTGAAGGTAGCGGATGGTCGTTTGGGCGCCGCCGCCGAAGGCGGCGGCATGCACAATCCGATCGAGCTGCGCCCGATCGGCCGGATGAACAAGATCGAGCCACATCTTGCCAGCAAGGGTTTCGTAGCCTAACATCGCGGCAAATGACGGGTTAGCGTAGATCAAGCGCAGCTCCGGATCAGCAATCCCGATCCCGTCCGGCGCGCTCTCAACCAGCAAGCGGAAGGTACGCAGCCACCCTTCCTGCTGGCGCACTTCAGTAATATCTTCGTAGAAGCCCAGCACCCCAATCACGTCACCGTTGCGCTTGAGCGGCAACTTGCCGGTGCGCAACCAGATGACCGAACCATCGCCACGGGTAAAGGTCTCTTCGATATGCAATCTCGGGCCGGTCGCCATCACCAAGCGGTCGCTCTGCTGGTACAGCGCAGCCTTATCGCGCCATGGCATATCGAAGTCGGTTTTGCCAACCATCTCGGCGACATTCGCGAAACCGGCATCGGCCAGCGCGCGCCGGTTACAACCAAGGAAACGCGACGCGGTATCCTTCCAAAACACGCCGAGCGGCAGGCTATCGATCACCAAATGGAGCATCTCGCGGCTATGGTACAACTCGTCGCGCAGTTGTTCAATCGGCGAGATATCGTGCCCGATCGAGGTAAACCCAATGAGATTGTTGTCTTCATCGTAGTGGAGCGTAATGGCCCACAGAAAATCAAAGACGTGGCCGTTGCGATGAACGACGTGGTTCTCGATCGGTACCGAACGCAAGCCAAGTTGCACCCATTCGGCAATCTGCTGCTGCAACGCGGCCCGATCATCGGCATGGATGAAATCTAAGACATGCCTGCCGACGCATTCTTCAGGGGTATAGCCAAGGTAATGGTGCGAGTTCGGGCAGATATAGGTGATGAAACCCTGTGCGTCGGTTTCTATCACCAGCAACCACGCGCTAGCCAGTGCAGTACGCAGACGATCCAGTTGCGCGATCGCGATTTGGCACCGGGATGTGCCATTGGGCATTGGTTCGATTGTCATAGGCGATTGCTACTCCATCGACGGCAACGGGTCAGCTTGGTATAAAAATGGGATGCCCAGTTTTGGCAGCCCATCCTGCGCGCGATGTATACGTTGTGGCGAGCACGTTTCTTATGATTGTATGTGCTTGGCGTCTCAATAATTGAAGTGTTAACATTATATGTAATTATTATATCATGATTTAAGGCAAAATCAAGCGACGAAATTAGACTGCTCACTTTGCATGCAGCAGTGCAATATAATTTCCATGGATGATCAATCTATTTTGCCAAAAAACTGCAGTCGAGAAGCGATCCACATCAGTAATATTGCAGAAGATTGTTATATGTTTTGCTGCCATGATTTGACAAATCCTAGTAGCAACTCGCCGATCCGTCGTTTTGTCCTATCTACTGTTTGCCATTCACCCGTTGCAGCGCCACTCGGCGGCTTAGCGCGTAGGCAATCCCTTCCTGCAACGTCGCTCTGGTAACAATCTCATGGAACTCGATACCAAGGTGGATCAAAGTCTGCGCAATTTCCGGATTGATGCCAGTTAACATCACCTGCGCGCCGAGGAGACGAGCTGCCTTGGCGGATTGGAACAAAGCGCCGGCAATCTGGGTATCAATCACCTTCACGCCGGTAATATCGAGAATGGCAACCGTGGCCCGATAACGGTTGACGCCATCGAGCAGCGTTTCCATAATCTGCTGAGCACGGGCGCTATCGATGGCGCCAATCAACGGCATCGCGACCACGCCATCAGCAATCGGCATCAGCGGTGTGCTCAACTCGCGCACAATTGCCTGCTGAGCTTGAATAATCCGCTCTTGCATCACCAGCGTCTGCCGCTCGCGTTCAATCCGGCGCTGCTCGGTAATGTCACGGACGATGACCAACACGTTGTCGTGACTGAGGGTCATGCGCGCTTCATAGTCACGGAGTTCATCCTTGACCGGCATCTGATACTCGTAACGCTGGCCTTGGCCAGTAGCGAGCAACGCTTCGATATGCCGCTGCGTCAACGCGACTAGCTCAGGCGGCAATACCTCGTCGATCCGGCGATTGAGAAAGACCTCAGGCGGTAACGCGAGATCGTCGTTGCTGTCGGCTTTGAAATCGAGAAACACGCCATCACGGCTGAGCAAAAAGAACATATCGGGCAAGGATTGAATCAGCGCCCGCAGGCGCTGCTCTCCGGCGCGCAACTGCGCTTCAAAGCGCAACTGTTCGGTGAGGTCGCGGTTGATCACCGCATACCCCAACAACGAACCATCGCGATCGCGCAGAGCCGGCAGCGCAAGCTGAGCCGTAACGACCGAACCATCGCGGCGCCGATAACGGATCGTGGTTTGCGCATTGCCGGTTTGGCTGGACTGCTGCACGATCGCAGCCAGTTGATCGCGATCAGCAGGGTAGACGAGTTCAGACCATGCGAGTGCGTCCAGCGTCTCGTAGCCGAGCATCTTAGCGAATGCCGGATTCGCATAGGTGATCTGCAGAGTTGGAGCAACAATGCCAATCCCATCGGGAGCGTTTTCGACCAACAGGCGGAAGGTGCGCAACCCCTCTTCGCTGTTGCGCAAGGAGGTAATGTCTTCGGAAAAACCAAGCACGCCGATCACTTTATCATCGCGCCGCAGAGGAACTTTCGCCGTGCGAATCCGGATAACCGAGCCATCGCTACGGGTAAAGTTCTCTTCGATATTCCCTTTCGGGCCAGCCGCCATCACCAAACGATCGCTGTATTGGTAGCGTTCGGCCCAATCGCGCCACGGCAGCTCGAAATCAGTTTTTCCAACGATCTCAGCAAAACTGGCGAGACCGGCATCATCCAGCGCGCGCCGGTTGCAACCAAGGAAGCGTAACTCAGTGTCTTTCCAAAACACCCCTAACGGCAAATTATCGATCACCGTGTAGAGCATCTCACGGCTCTCGAATAACTCCTTGAACAACCGTTCCTGCTGCGAGATGTCGTGCCCGATCGAGGTGAAACCAACCGGTAATCCCTGCTCGTTGTAGTGGATGGTCACCGACCACAAGAAGTAAAAGACATCGCCATTGCGATGGATGATGCGGTTCTCGCTCGTCGCAGTGTGCAGACCAAGTTGCACCCATTCGATCACGTTCTGTTGCAGTTACTCACGATCGTCGGGATGGATCAGCTCCAGCACCGTTTTGCCGACACATTCTTCAGGCGTGTACCCAAAGTAGCGCTGGGCAGCGGGGTTAGCATAGGTAATGATCCCTTGGACATCGGCCTCGGTGACAAGCAGGGCAGCGCCGTTGATTGCAGTCCGAAGCCGCTGCAATTGCGCGCGCTCGGTGTCGTCATCAAAGAGGGAAGATTGCATAGGGTGGTTCCAGTTGGGTGGAAAGGGGTTACAAATCGTTTTTACGGCAACAGCGCTTGTTGCGGTTGCCTTATCGCTATTTTAATCAAAAATTATTAACGAGTAACTAAGAAGCAATTAACAGCAAGTGAAAACAATTTTAAAATTGATATTCACCGCCCTGTGCGCGGCGTAGCCATCTCCCCCGCACGCGAACCGAACCACCTTTAGGGATGCCATCCGCTGAAGCGGGAGATTGCTTCGGGCGCTCCGCGCCCTCGCAATGACAACCGCACCCTACCGCCCCGCCGGTCAGTGCGCGCCGCCCGTAGGGGCAGCACGCCGTACTACCCCCCACGACCACGAACCGAACTCGCTTAGGCATGCCTTACGCTAAAGCAGGAGATTGCTTCGGGCGCTCCGCGCCCTCACAATGACAACAGGGCGTAGCCCTTCACAATGACAAAAGGGCCAAGCGAATGTGAGACATCAATAAGGGGTGAGGCGTGGCCCCACCCCTGCCGGGTGCTTCAGGGTCATTTACCTTAAAACCGAGGGTGCGTTTCGAGTTGTTGCACCAGCGCCTCGAACAGATCGCTCTCGGTGATAATGCCGATGACCCGATGTTGATCGTCAACCACCGGCAATCCACCGATCTTGTTCTCGATCATCAGCAAGGCTGCTTCGCGGAGACCGGTCTCTGGCGTGACTGAGATCGGGTTCTCGGTCATGACTTCGTAGACCTTCACATTCCGCAACGCCTGCGCAATATCGACCGGATCAAGCCCGGCGACGCGCATGACATCGGCGCCGCGAATATCGCCTTGCGTGATGATACCGCGTAGTTCGCCGGTATCGACCACGACCGGCAAGCGCCGGATATCATGCTCGCGCATCAATGCCAGCGCCTCGCTCAGCGGCGCGGCGAGATTGATGGTGATGGCCGGTGTGCGCATCCAATAGCGAATCTCTTGCTCGGCTGGAACAGCCTTTGGTTTGTTCGTCATGGTGCGCCTCCTTGCGCTGATGAGTAAGGAGAATCCTGTTTTCATTGTAGCAGGCATTGCGCGCGCGCATAATGAAAAGTTGCCGTCATTGCGGTAATCATGCGACAACCGGATCGTGTGATTGCTGGTGATACTGATGCAGAGGGAACGTTTTGCCTGTTCCTGCCGAGGGAGCGCGGGCCGCCGGCCCGCTGTTCGCGTCGCCGTAGCGCTGCGGCAGTGTACTGCCGCACTCCATAATCGCCAGCCCGCCGTTCGTGCCGCCGTAGACCCAGAGCAATAGCGATTCGCCGTTCAGCGCATCCAGTTAAAGGTGGTACAATACCTCTGCCGGTTCAATGTGAGGTGTTCGTATGCGGTTCCGCTGGGTATTCTGGTTGGCAGGATTGTGGTTGTTAGCGGCTTGCGTTCGCTCACCCGCGAGCATGCCTTCGCCAACCCCAACCGGTGCGGTGGTGTCGATCCCGCTGGCAGTGGCGCCGGCCCAAGCGGCTACATCAACCTCAACCCCAGCCACGGTATCCATTCCGTTCGTAGGTTCATCGGACGCTGCTCCGTCCCAGTCGCCGCCGTTGTTGCCGTACCGCGTGGTCGCTGATTATCCGCACGATCCCCGCGCATGGACGCAAGGCTTGATCGTGGCCGGGCCGGGCCGCTTGTACGAGGGTACCGGCGATTACGCCAATTCGTCGCTGCGCGAAGTCGATCTGGCGACTGGCCAAGTGCTGCGCAGCGTTGATCTTGGCGACCCAATGTTGTATGGCGAGGGGATTGCCCAGATTGGCGACCGGATTTTCCAGATTACGTGGCAGAATGGCCTTGGTCTCATCTATGACGCCGCCACCTTTGAGCGGATTGGCACCTTTACCTACCCCACACCGCCGGCGATAATGCCGCGTGAGGGGTGGGGCCTGACCTACGACGGCGCCAATCTGATCATGAGCGACGGCACTGCCACGCTTTATTTCATCGATCCGGCAGCCACCATCGCCAGCGGCCGGTTGGCCGTTGTGCGCACCGTCACAGTCACGATCGACGGCCAGCCGCGTGACCGGCTGAATGAGCTGGAGTATATCAACGGCGTGATCTTTGCTAATGTCTGGTATAGCGATCAGATTGTGCTGATCGATCCGGCCAACGGCCACGTGATCGGTGCGCTCGATCTGAGCGGCTTGCTCTCGCCTGAAGAACGCGCAACGGCTGATGTCTTGAACGGCATCGCCTACGATCCGGCCAGCGGCCAGATCTTCGTGACCGGCAAATATTGGCCGCGCTTGTTTGCGATTACGCTTGAGCAGAACATCTACCTGCCGCTGATCTCCGGCCCGGATGGTCAGTAGCGCCTTATTTTTTGCCCGCATGGGCCTCAACAGACAGGAGTATCCGATGACCACCCCTAGCGGATTACAGTATGTCGAAGTGCAGGCCGGTCACGGCGAGCAGCCGCAACCCGGTTCAGTCGTGGCGGTGCATTACCGCGGAATGCTCGCCGATGGTTCGGTGTTTGATAGTTCTTACGAGCGGGGCGAGCCGATCCGCTTTCCGCTCGGCGTCGGGATGGTCATTCCCGGTTGGGATGAGGGGATCGGGCTGATGCGGGTGGGAGGCAAGGCGCGGCTGATTATTCCGCCCCATCTCGGCTATGGCGCGATGGGGTACCCGCCGGTGATCCCGCCGAACGCGACCCTCACCTTTGATGTCGAGCTGGTCGAAATCATGCCCGGCCCGCCGGATGCGCCGCAGGATCTGCCCGCCGATCGCTATACCACCAGTCCTAGTGGCCTGAAGTATGCCGATTTGACGGTCGGCGACGGCGTGACGGCGACCGCTGGCCGCACAGTGACGGTGCATTACACCGGTTGGCTAACCGACGGCAGTATGTTCGACAGTTCGCTCAGCCGCGGTGAGCCGTTTGAGTTTCCGCTCGGTGCGGGACGGGTGATCCGCGGTTGGGATGAAGGCGTGGCCGGGATGCGCGAGGGCGGGAAGCGGCAGTTGGTGATTCCGGCGGCCTTGGCCTACGGCAGCCGCGGCGCGGGTGGCGTGATCCCGCCGGGGGCGACCCTGATTTTTGAAGTGGAGTTGTTGGAGGTGCATTGATGCGGATCGAAGCCATCGAGTTGCGGCGCATCAAGCTGCCGTACCGGTCGCCGTTTGAGACGAGTGGCTGGCGCGAAGAGGCCAATCATTCGGTGATCGTGACCTTGCACAGCGAGGGTGCAATCGGCTGGGGTGAAGCACCGGTCGGCGCCGGGCCATGGTACAATGAAGAGACGCAGGCCACGGCGTGGGCAATGATGCGCGAGATTCTGGCTCCGATGCTGCTGGGGCGCGATCTGAGCCGGCCCGAAGAGGTGGACGCGATCTTTGCCCGCGTGCGCGGCAACCGCATGGCACGGGCCGGTCTTGAATTTGCGGCGTGGGATCTGTTTGGCCGCGCGCGCGGCGAGAGCCTGAGCACGATGCTCGGCGGCGCTCGGCAACGGGTTGAAGTCGGCGTCAGCGTTGGCGTCCAACCTTCGATCGAAGCCTTGCTTGAGGTGGTTGAGGGCTATGTCAGCGCCGGCTACCAGCGGGTGAAGCTCAAGATCAAGCCGGGTTGGGATGTGGAGCCGACGCGAGCAGTGCGCGAGCGCTGGCCCGATCTGCGCTTGCAGGTTGACGCCAATAGCATCTACACCCTTGACCAAGCGCCGCAATTGGCTAAACTCGATGAGTTTGAGCTATTGTTGATTGAACAGCCATTAGCTCACGACGACATCATCGATCACGCCAAATTGCAGCGCCAACTGCGCACGCCGATTTGTTTAGACGAGAGCATCGTCTCGCCCGATCATGCCCGCTGGGCGATTGAGTTGCGCGCTTGCGGCGTGATCAATATCAAGCCATCGCGGGTCGGCGGCTTCACCGCTGCCCGCCAGATTCACGACATGGCCCAAGCCGCCGGCATTCCGGTCTGGTGCGGCGGCATGCTCGAAACCGGCATTGGTCGCGCTGCCAACGTCGGGTTGGCCAGCCTTCCCAACTTTAGCCTGCCCGGCGACATCAGCGCCAACGATCGCTACTTCCATCAAGATATCGTCACCAACCCGTTCACGCTCAACCCCGACAGCACGCTGACGGTGCCCACCGGGCCGGGCAGCGGAGCCGAAGTTGATCTGGAACGGTTGCAAGCAGTGACGGTGGATTATGTGATGTTGAAGGCCTAGCAATTGAGCCGGCTATGGAGCAACGAACGATCAATTGGATTATCAGCGGCGTGATTGCCGTAGCACTGGCGGGCTTGCTGCTGTTCATCAACCGCGGCTGGGCCCAGCCAACGCCGGCGGTCACGCCGCTCACCCCTGAGCCGTGGCCTACCACGCCACCGACCTTCACACCGTTACCTCCCACCGCGCCGCCGGCAGCGCCGACTCTCATCCCCCTGCCTGATCTGCGCCGGATCGATCCGGCCATTGGCTTATCGATCAAGTTTCCAGTCACCACCGTGACCACGGTGAGCGGCGCGCAGAGCTTCTTTGGCCGCGATGTGATTACGCTCAAGGTGACGGCTGAGGTGCGCTTGACAGTTGACCTCAGCCGGGCGCAGATCCAGCGCGAGGGCAATACCTTGACAATCCGTTTACCGCGCGCGGCCATTGATGGCGAACCCAACCCGATCGAGATTGAGGTGATCGGTGAGTCGCGGCGCTGGATCGGATCGCAGATCACGGCGGCCCAGAATCAGGCCCTCACGCAGGCGCGGGCCGAGATTCGCCAGCGCGTGGCGAACGATCCTGAGTTGATCAGTATCGCGAGCGAAGTTAGCTATCGTCGCCTCGAACGGTGGCTGATCGACGAGCTGGGGTTTAGCCGGGTCGTGATCGAACCGCTGTCGTCGTAACTGGAGGCGAGTGTGCGCACGCTGAAGCTAGTCTGGAATGGGTTAGCCATTGCGGCGGTGCTGTTTTTGGTCTGGAGCGTCGTGCAAGCGTTCCAGCAGGCCTCGGCGCCACCCACGTCGATCACAACTTCCGTTGGCCCACAGCTTATCGAGGCGGTGCGGCGAGTCAACAAGCAGATATTCATCGAGCATTACGCTGGGGTGGAAGTGCGCCATCTCGACGCGCCGGCGGGGTGGGCATCGTTTCTGCGCAATCTAGGGGTGCGACAAGAGTTTCTGGTGCTGATTCGCGGGCGAGTGCCGGCGGGGATCGATCTCAGCCAACTGCGACCCGAAGACATCTGGGTGAGCAGTGATGGCCGGCGGGCGCAGATCACGCTCCCGCCGCCGCAGGTCTTTACCGATCAGGTATCGCTCGATCTCGCCAACAGCCGGATCATCGAGAATACCGACTTCTGCCCCGGCTTTATCTGCCCGCAAACCAGCCTCGAAAACTTCTTCCAATCGGTCGATGCCGAAGCCAAAGCGACGCTAGTCAAGGCCGCGATCGAAGCCGGCATTCTCTCACAAACCGCTCGCGACGCCGAAGCCTATTATACCCAATTGCTCAATAGCCTCGGCATCGCTGAGGTGCGTGTGATCGTGCGCGGGTACAGTGCGCCCTAAACGGCGGGCATAGCATTGGCTACGCCTGCCGCCATGCCGCCATCATCGCCGTAAACTGCCCGAACAGATAGGTCGCATCGTGCGGCCCCGGCCCGGCTTCGGGGTGATACTGGACGCTAAAGCAGTGCCGTTCGGGATAGCTAAACCCCTCCAGCGTCTGGTCATTCAGATTGATATGGGTCAGCTCCGCCCCTGCCGGCAACGAGTCGGGATCGACGGCAAAGCCGTGGTTTTGCGAGGTGATCTCGACCCGTCCAGTCGGCAAATAGCGCACCGGATGGTTCGCGCCGTGATGGCCGAACGGCAGCTTGTAGGTGCGCCCTCCCAGCGCCAGCCCCATCAGTTGGTGGCCGAGGCAGATACCAAAGATAGGCCGCTTGCCCAGCAAGGCACGCAAATTGGCCACCGCGTAGGTCGCCGCCGCCGGATCGCCCGGCCCATTCGAGAAGAGGATGCCGTCGGGCTGCAACGCCAGCACATCGGCGGGTGAAGTCGTCGCCGGCACCACCGTTACCCGGCAGCCGTGGTCGACCAGCCGGCGCAAGATGGTACGTTTGATGCCGAAATCATACGCCACCACGTGATAGGTCAGCTCTTGGGCCGGGCCATTCGGGTAGGGCGGCGTGAACGGCACGCTATTCGTTGCCCAATGGTACGGTTCGGGGCAGGTCACCACCTGCGTCAGGTCTTGCCCCTCCATCGGCGGCGCGGCGCGGCACTTGGCTAGCAATGAATCGATCGACTCGCCGGTGGTCGAAATAATCCCGCGCATCGCGCCGGCAGTGCGGATATGGCGAGTAAGCGCGCGCGTATCCACATCACTAATCGCAACGATGCCGTAGTCGCGCAGCAACTGGGCCAAACTGCCGCGCGCGCGCCACGAACTATAGTGCTCGCTGTAGCTACGGACGATAAAGCCAGCCACTTGGGGCTGGATCGATTCGGGGTCAAAATCGTTAACGCCGGTATTGCCGATATGCGGCGCAGTCATCGCCACCAACTGGCCGCAGTAGGAAGGATCGGTCAAAATCTCTTGATACCCGGTCATCCCGGTGTGAAACACCACCTCGCCGATACGTTCGCCAGGTGCGCCAAACGAGCGACCGGGGAAGACGCGGCCATCTTCGAGGACAAGCACTGCATCCATTGTCGTGTTCTCGTGGTGGGGCGCGGGCCGTTGGCCGTTGCCTGCCGGATCATCGGCGGTATTGTAACATAAGCGGAAGGGTTGGCCGCAAAGTCTGGCGAGATATTTCTTACCGCAGAGGACGCCGAGGAATGGGCGCGAGAGATCGTCTTCCGGCGGGAAGCGTGCGCCTCCCTCCCCCAGCAGGGGAGGGCTGGGGTGGGGGCTACCCAAAAATCCTTTACGCCCTCTGCGCCCTTTGCGCCTTTGCGTTAAAAACCTCTGCGTCTTTGCCGAAGCCGGACAGCCGTCCGGCTCTACTGCGCCTTTATAGATTCGGACAACCGTCAATCTCCCGCAGCAGATTAGCCATCTCGATAGCAGCCAACGCCGCCTCGGCGCCACGATTACCGGCCTTGGTACCGGCCCGTTCAATCGCCTGCTCGATGGTTTCAGTGGTCAGCACACCAAACACAATCGGCACATCGGTCGCCAACGCCGTGGCCGCAATCCCGCCGGCAGCCTGCCCCGCCACGTACTCAAAATGGCTCGTCGCGCCGCGAATGACTACGCCAAGACAGATCACAGCATCATAGTACGGGCGATCACCGGTGGCACGCTTACGTTGCGCCATCCGCTTCGCCACGAGCGGCAACTCAAACGCCCCCGGCACCCAAGCAATATCGATGTCATCGTGAGCGACGCCATGCCGGGTGAGCGTATCCATCGCGCCCCTCAGCAACTCACGCCCAATTGTGTCGTTGAAACGCGAGATCACGATCCCGAATCGCAAGCCGGTACCAACCAGATGGCCTTCAAACGTGACACCCATTGTTGCCTCCAAACACACCCTCCGTATCATAATCAGGGAGCAGATGCCCTAATTTCGCCCGTTTCGTCGTCAAATAACGCCGGTTAGCGCCGCTTGGCGGAATGTGCAGCGGAATCCGTTCGCGCACCGCCACGCCGTACCGTTCGAGACCGGCGATCTTGGCCGGATTGTTCGTCAGTAAACGCACCTCTTCCATGCCGAGACAACGTAGCATTTGGGCCGCAATGCCGTAATCGCGCACATCAACTGGCAAGCCTAAGTGGCGATTGGCTTCGACCGTATCGAACCCCTGATCTTGCAGGGCATAGGCGCGCAACTTGTTGAGCAAGCCAATGCCGCGTCCTTCTTGGCGCAGATAGAGAATGGCCCCGTAGCCTGCCTTGGCAATCTGCTGTTGCGCCGCAGCCAACTGCGCGCCGCAATCACAACGCTGCGAACCGAGTGCGTCACCGGTCAGGCATTCGGAATGCAGCCGCACGAGCGGCGGATGCCCGTTGGCAGTGCCATAGATCAAAGCGAGATGGGTTTCAGTGGTGAAGATGTGCTCAAACGCAAGCAGGCGAAACGTGCCATACGCGGTCGGCAAACGCGTTTCGGCTGCTTGGCGCACAACCGTTTCGGTGCGGTAGCGATAAGCGATCAGGCTGGCGATGGACAAGATCGAAAGACCGTGATGAGCGGCAAACACTGCAAGGTCGGGCAGCCGCGCCATCGTGCCGTCGGGGTTCATGATTTCGCAAATCACCGCTGCCGGGTAAAGCCCGGCTATTCGCGCTAGATCAAGGGAAGCCTCGGTTTGGCCGGGCCGCACCAACACCCCGCCGGCAGCGGCGCGCAGGGGAAAGACATGACCGGGCCGGGCGAGATCTTCGGGCCGGGTCGCCGGATCAATCAGAGTCCGGATGGTGGTGGCGCGATCAAACGCCGAGATGCCGGTTGTCACGCCCCGCCGCGCTTCGACCGAAACGGTGAAGGCAGTACCGAAGCGAGTGGTGTTCTCGGTAGGCGGAACCATCAGCGGAATCCGCAGCTCGTCGAGCCGCTCGCCAGTCATTGCAACGCAGATCAGGCCGCGCCCTTCCCGTGCCATAAAGTTAATCGCCTGCGGCGTGGCAAATTCGGCGGCAATCGCCAGATCACCTTCATTCTCACGGTCTTCATCATCAACAATGATCACAAACTTACCGGCCCGAAAGTCAGCAATAGCGGTTTCAACGCTTGCGAATGGCATACGGCGCCTCCCCAAGGAACTTCTCCACATACTTGGCTAACACATCCACTTCGAGATTGACGCGACTGCCAACCGGCTTGCGCGGCAAGGTAATATGCTGTTGCGTGTAAGCGACCAGCATAAACGTGAACGCATCAGGCAGTACATCCACCACCGTGAGACTCGCACCATCAACCGCGATGTAGCCTTTCGGCACGATATAGCGCAGCAATGCAGGCTCAGCCTCAACCGTCACCCAGAGGGAATCGCCTTCTGGATGGAACGACCGGATCACACCGGTGCCATCAACATGGCCCTGCACAAAATGGCCGCCAATCCGGCCATTGGCCGCCAGCGAGCGTTCCAGATTGACCCCCTCACCGGGTTGCACCTCGCCAAGGTTCGTCCGGCGCAACGTCTCTGGCGAGAGCCCAACCGTAAAGCTGCGGTCGGTCAGGGCCGTAACCGTGAGACACGCCCCATTCACGGCAATGCTGTGCCCCAAAGCTGTGCCGTCCAGCACCGTCGCGGCTTGCACCGTCAACGACCAGCCGCCTTCAACTTGGCTTAACCGTTCGACGATCCCAATCTCTTCGATAATGCCGGTAAACATCGTTACACCTCTGGATAGATCACATCGGCCTGAATCCACACATCAGGCGCTGACGAAGCATCGGTTGCGATCTGTTCAAGCTGGAACTGACATAAACGCACTGCCTGCGCCAGCGTCGCAAAGCCCAACCCTCCCACTGGCCCCGGCGCGTCGCGACCACCGATAATCACAGGCGCGATAAAGACCCACACCCGATCCACCAAGCGGGCCGCGAAAAGCGCACCGAGGAGTTCGCTACCCCCCTCAACCAAGAGGTTGGTGAAGCCACGACGACCTATCTCCGTAAGCAACGCCGGCAAGCTTACCCGACCCTGTTCATCGGGGGGCAACACCCACACCTCAACCCCACGCGCCGCTAATGCACAACGGTGATCAGCAGGCGCTTGCGCTGTCGTCGCCAGCACCGTCTGGCCGGGCAACACCGGATCGAATACCTTGGCCGAAAGCGGCGCCCGCCCGCGACTATCAGCGATAATGCGTACCGGATGGCGAATATCGTGCGGAGAACCAAGTTGATCGCTGGTCAAGCGCGTGGTAAGAGAGGGATTATCGGCCATCACCGTTCCCGCCCCCACCAGCACGGCATCGGTGACGTTCCGCAGCGTATGCACACGCTGGCGCGATGCCGGATTGCTGATCCAGCGTGACTGGCCGGTGATGGTGGCGATCTTGCCATCGAGGCTCATCGCAAACTTTGCGGTCACGAACGGCTGGCCAGTGGTAATGTGCTTGAAATATGCCCGATTAAGTTGGTAGGCCTCGTCAGCGCAGAGACCGTGATGCACGCGAATGCCGGCGGCGGTGAGTTGGGCATGGCCTTTGCCATTCACCCGCGGGTTGGGATCGCCGATGGCGTAATACACTTCAGCAATACCGGCGGCGATTAGCGCATCGGTGCAAGGTGGCGTCCGGCCATAATGCGCGCACGGTTCTAGCGAGACATACATTGTCGCCCCGCGCGCGGCTTCACCAGCCGCGCGCAAAGCCTCAATCTCGGCATGGGGCGCGCCAGCCCGCTGGTGATAGCCTTCGCCGACGATACACCCATTGTTCACAATGACGGCGCCAACCATGGGGTTTGGACTGGTACGCCCTTCCGCTTGCCGCGCAAGTTCAAGCGCGCGGCGCATGTAGTTCAGGTGTTGCGCAGACATAACAAAACCCCAAAGGAACGTTCTAGCGAACCTTGTTCCTTCGGGGCAACGTGAATCGGAACGTCCGGCAGACGAGTGACTGCCTCGTTCAATGAAAAACCCCGAACAAACGATGTGTTCGGGGCATGCAAATCATGCGCAACACAGCCCTACGAAAAGCGTGTAGAGCAATACGTTGCAGCGAACCCTTCTTGCATCCCGACTATACGGTCGGCCCCGGAGTTTCACCGGATCGTGCAGATTGCTGATCACGACAATCCGCTCGTGGGCTATACCACCGATCGGGAATTGCCTGCTGTTCACGCGCTGGTGAACCTCAGACTCACCCTGCCCCGAAGGTTGCGTATTGAGTTGTTACTTTATTGTACACCAACTAGCAAGCATGTGCAGCAAGCGTGCCCCCTTCCGGGGAATCGTGCGACTCCCTCCCCCAGCGGGGGAGGGCTGGAGGTGAGAGCGGTAGGCGGGAGATAGGGAGTGGGGAAGAGGCAGAACGATACTCCCTATCTCCTTGCTCCCCATTCCCAACCCTTTGCGCCCTCTGCGTCCTTCGCGCCTTTGCGTTTTACCCCCTGCGCCTTTGCGGAGCCGGACAGCCGTCCGGCTCTACAACGCCTTTGCGTTACCCGTTTTTGCGTGTATCATTCGCTCTATGCACATCTTGCAACTCTACAAAGACTACCCGCCGGTACACGGCGGCATCGAAGGCCATCTGCAACTGCTCAGCGAAGGATTAGCCGCTCGCGGTCACCGGGTGACAGTGCTCTACGTCGCAGCGGGGAGCCAAGGCCGGCACGAATGGCGCAACGGGGTGGAACTCATCGCCACGCCCCGCCTGCTCACCCTTGCCCGCGCGCCGCTGAGCCCCGCCCTGCTCTGGCAAGCCGCCCGCTGCCGGCCCGACCTGATCCACTTCCACCACCCATACCCGGTTGGTGATCTCGCCCTACTGGCCACGCGCGCGCCGCTGGTTGTCACCTACCATAGCGACATCGTGCGCCAGCGTATACTAGGTACGCTTACAGCGCCGCTGATTCATCACACCTTGCGCCGCGCTACCCGCATCATCGTCGCTAGCCGAGCAATCGTGCAATCATCGCCATGGCTGGCCCGCCACCACGAACGAGTGCGGGTCGTGCCGCACGGCCTACCGCCGCTGCCCTTGCCCGATCCGGTGCTGGTCGCCGACTTACGCCGCCGCTTCCCCGGCCCCAATGCGCTCTTCGTTGGCCGGCTGCGCTACTACAAAGGCGTTGATCGGCTCGTGCGCGCGATTGCGCTGCTCCCGCGCGGCCATGCCATTATTGCCGGCGGGGATGCCACTGTGCGCGGTAGTGATCTCGCCCGCTTAGCGCACGAATTGGGAATAGGCGAGCGAGTGCATGTGCTCGGCGCAGTTGACAACGCGACGCTGCGCGCGCTCTACGCGATCGCTGATGTCTTTGTCTTGCCGTCGGTCGCCCGCAGCGAAGCCTTCGGCATTGTTCAGATCGAAGCCCAAATGGCCGGGTTGCCGGTGATCTGCACCGAATTAGGCACCGGCACCAGTTATGTGACCGTCCATGGCCGCACCGGATTCGTCGTGCCGCCCGATGACCCGCCAGCGCTGGCCCGCGCCCTAGCCGAGCTGTTCGCCAACCCAACCCGTGTCCGCGCGCTAGGGATGGCCGGACGGGAACGGGCGATGGCTGAATTTCGCCTTGAACTGATGCTGGATCGGATTGAGATGATCTATGCTGAGATCGGCAACCGCGCGTAGCCGCGATATTGGCTTATAATACCGGCGTGTAACCGAATATTGGACGGAGCAACTATGATGGAACGCTTTACGGCCTACATCGACGCCAACCGGGAGCGTTTTCGCGCCGAATTGGCCGATCTGATCCGCTTGCCCTCAGTCGCGGTCCAAAACCGCGGCATTGCCGAAACCGCAGAGTTCGTCGCGCAGCGGTTGCAACGGCTTGGCGCCGAAACCCGCCTGCTGACCGCTGATGGCGGCAACCCGATGGTCTATGCCACGATCGGCAACGGCCCGCGCACCCTGCTGATCTACGACCACTACGATGTGCAGCCGGCAGAACCGCTGGAGCTGTGGGATAGCCCGCCCTTTGAGTTAACCGAGCGCGATGGGAAGTGGTACGGGCGCGGAGTGGCCGACAACAAAGGCAACTTGATGCTACGCCTCCAAGCGATCGAGGCATGGCTGGCGACCCAAGGCGATCTCCCAATCAAAATCATCTTTGCCATCGAAGGCGAAGAAGAGACCAGTTCGCGCACCTTACCGGCCATTTGCCGCGACTACGCCGATCTGCTGCGCGCCGACGGCTGCCTCTGGGAAACCGGCGGCGTTGATCTGAGCGAACGGCCCACCGTTACCTGCGGCGCCAAGGGCATCCAATATGTTGAGCTGGTGGCGCGCGGCGCCAGCTATGATCTGCACTCGTCGTATGCTACCTTCGTGCCCAACCCGGCGTGGCGGCTGGCGTGGGCGCTCAATACGCTCAAAGGCCCCGATGGACGGGTGCGCATTCCCGGCTTCTACGATCGGGTACGCCCGGCCACCGAAGCCGATCTGGCGGCGTTGGCCACCATTCCGGCGAACGACGACGAGTTGCTGGCCGATTTTGGCTTGAGCGAGTTTCTCGATGGTGTGCGCGGGATCGAGCGGCTACGCCGCCACCTGTTTGAGCCGACCTGCACCATCTGCGGGCTGGTCAGCGGCTACACCGGCGAAGGCAGCAAGACGGTACTGCCGAATGAAGCGCGGGCCAAGATCGACTTCCGGCTAGCGCCCGATATGGAACCGGCAGAGGTCTTGCACCAGTTGCGCCGCCATCTCGACGCCGAGGGTTTCAGCGACATCGAGATTATCGATCTCGGCGGCGAGCACCCGGCCCGCGGCCCGCTTGATGCGGCGATTGTGCAAGCCGCTGTCGCCTCGGCGCGTGACGTGTACGGCAGCGAACCGATCCTCTACCCGACGATGGCCGGCACCGGCCCAATCTACCCGCTCTGCACCGCGCTCGGCACCCCGGTCGCTAGCGGCGCCGGCTGCGGCTACCACGGCACCCGCATTCATTCCCCCAACGAAAACATCCGCGTAGCCGATTATTGGCGCGCGATGCAATGGATGGGCAGCTTCATCCACCATTTCGCCCGATCGTAGGGGTTTCGGGGGTGGTTGTAGGAGCACAGCGTCGCTGTGCCCCTACAACCGCCCCCGGAAGCCCAACAACCGCATGCCGTTCAACGTCACCAATAACGACGCCCCCACATCGGCCAGCACCGCCATCCACATCGTGCCGAGACCAACCAGCACCAGCGCGATAAACAACAGCTTCATACCAATGCTAAACGCGACATTCGCCGCAATGGTGCGCATTGTCCGCCGGCTGAGCGCCACCGCAAACGGCAACTGGCGCAAATCGCCGCCGAGCAACGTGATATCAGCGGTCTCCATCGCCTGCGTCGTGCCGCCGGCGTCAGCGCCGATCGCGATGCCGACATCGGCGCTGGCCAGCGCCGGCGCGTCGTTGATGCCATCGCCGACCATCGCGACTGCACTGTCAGGCTGGCGCAGCTCGCGCACCGCCTGCGCCTTGTCTTCCGGCAACAGGCCAGCCCGCACCTCGTTCACACCGAGTTCTCCGGCGATTCGCTCAGCGGTCGCCGGTTCGTCACCAGTTAACATCACCACCCGCACGCCTTGATCGCGCAAGGCGGCAATCGCGCTACGGCTCTCTTCGCGCACCGTATCGGCCACGGTAATAGTGCCGCGATACCGGCCATCCACCCCGACCATCAGCGGCGTGCGCCCAAGTTGGCTATCATGCTTTGCAGCAAGACAGTGCCATTCATCGTGGGCCAACGTCTGATCAAACACCCGGTGGCTGCCGATCAGCACCTCATTGCCGTTCACCACCCCCTGTACACCCTTGCCCACCAATGCCCGCACCTGCTCGGCTGGCGGCAAAGGCAGGCCGCGGCTGGCAGCCGCACTCACAATTGCGTGGGCCAACGGATGCTCGGAACGGCGCTCGACCGCGCCGGCCAGCGTCAGCAATTCATCGCAGGCCGCACAATGCCCGACCGGGGCAGTATCAGGCGCACTGCACCCCACTGCGCGTAACGCCACCACCGCCGGCTTACCGGTGGTCAGCGTGCCGGTCTTATCCACCGCCACCGTCTTCACCCGCGCCAGCGTCTCAAGGTAGGCGCCACCCTTAATCAACACCCCGTGGCGGGCTGCCGCGCTGAGGGCGCTGACAATGCTCACCGGGGTGCTGATCACAAGCGCGCACGGGCACGCCACCACCAGCAGCGCCAGACCGCGGTAGAGCCAGCCAAACGTATCGGGGGCGGGATTCCAGAACGGTTGGCCAAACAAGAGCGGCGGCACAATCGCTACCAGCGCCGCCAGCGCCACCACCAGCGGCGTATAGTAACGGGCGAAGCGATCAACAAACCGCTGCACCGGCGCGCGCCGCTCGTGCGCCTCTTGCACCAGATGGATCATGCGCGCCACCGCACTCTCGGCGGCGGGCCGCTCAACGATCACCTCTAGGCTTCCCTCCCCATTCATCGTTCCAGCAAACAGCGCATCACCTGCACTCCGCTCGATCAACCGGCTCTCACCGGTCATCGGAGCCTGATTGACCAGCGAACTTCCGGCGGCCACCGTGCCATCCACTGGAATCCGCTCGCCGGGTTTGATCACAATCCGGTCGCCGGGGCGCAACGCCACCACCGGCACGACCTGCTCACCCGTAGCGGTGAGCAAGGTTGCCGTCGGCGGGGTCAACTCCAACAGGCTGCGAATGGCATGGCGCGCGCGGCTGGCCGAGTAGCCCTCCAGCGCCTCACCGATCGCATACAGCACCATCACTAACCCCGCCTCGACATACGCACCAATGATCACCGCCCCAACGGCGGCAATCGTCATCAGCGCATCAATGCTTACCTCGCGGTTGGTGCGCAGCGTGCGCCACGCATTGCGCGCCACCAACGGCCCTACCAGCGCCAAGCCGCCCAACGCCAACCCATCAATCCACCACGCCTCCCACCGTAACACCTCGTGGAGCACAATCCCCGGCAACACGAGCAACAACCCGATCAACGCCAACTGCGTCTCGCGCCGGCTCAGCATAAAGCGGAGCAAGGCCGGCGGCGGCTCTGGCTGCGCCTTCACCACCGGCGCCACGTCATACCCCAACTCGCGCACCCGCGCAATCACTGCGTCCGGGTCTACATCACCGGTAACGTGCAATGTCTCGGTGGTGAAATTCAGACTGCACAACGTCACCCCGTCCAGCCGGGCCACACCACGCTCGACCGAACGCGCGCAATCGGGGCAATCCAAACCCTTAATCGTAAACTGCTGGTGGTTCATCGTCATTCTTCCTCAGCAGTGCAAGTATGCGGTTCATGCCCTCACTCTACTGCATTCAGGCGCAAAGTCAAGGGGGATGAGTAAAAATGACACTATGTCTTAGATACGCGGTGCAGAGGATGGTGAACGTAACAATGCCGAGATAGAGCAGAGTTGGGAGAGTGCCCACATGGAGAGTGGTTGCAGCACATCATGCATAAGAGCGTTCCAACGCTCTACCATCGGGCTAAGGGAGTGTCCAAATGAAGAGTGGTTGCAACAGGCGAAATGGTTGCGTTGATCACAACCACCGCAAATGGAGGGTATGCAGGATTAAAGTTGCAATAGCGGAATGGTTGAACGGATAGTCCCAGTCTTATCGCTATCCTCGCTAATAGTGGTTGGCTGCAAGTAGGTTGCAACAGGCGAAATGGTTGAACGGATAGTCCCAACTCACACTTGCCCCTAACCCCCAACAAATCTCTGCGCCCTTTGCGCCTTTGCGTTTAACATCCTCTGCACCTTTGCTCGCTTTGCGCCTTGGCGTTACCGAGCTTGGCATTCTTTCCCGCCCCTGTGATATACTTGCGCATGCAACCAAGTCGCTATCCGCCAGAAAGGCGAGGAGCACTATGACAGACACAACGATTCGCATCGGGGTGTTGACCAGCGGCGGTGATGCGCCGGGCATGAACGCGGCGGTGCGGGCCGTCGTGCGCACCGGCATTAGCCGTGGCTGTGAAGTATACGCGATTTACGAAGGCTATCAGGGCTTGATCCAAGGCGGCAAGCTCATCCGCCGTATGGATTGGAGTTCAGTCGGCGGGATCATCCATCGCGGCGGCACTATCATCGGCACCGCTCGCAGCGCCGAGTTTCGCACCCGCGAGGGTCGCCGGCGAGCAGCGGCTAATCTGCTTGCGCTCGGTATTGACCGGCTCGTGATTATCGGCGGTGACGGCAGCCTAACTGGGGCCGACCTCTTTCGCCGCGAGTGGTCAGAGCTGGTCGCCGAGCTGGTCGAAGCAGGCGAGGTGAGCAACGAACAGGCAGCGGCTCACCCCCATCTGCGAATTGTCGGGATTGTCGGCAGTATTGACAACGACTTCTGCGGCACCGATATGACGATCGGTGCCGATACCGCCCTGCACCGGATTACCGAGGCGATTGATGCGATCAGCTCGACAGCGGCCAGCCACCAGCGCACCTTTGTGATCGAGGTGATGGGCCGCAACTGCGGCTATCTGGCGCTGATGGGAGCTATCGCCGGCGGCGCTGATTGGGCGCTGATCCCGGAAATGCCGCCACAGATGGATGACTGGGAACAGCACATGTGCGATGTGCTGCGAATCGGGCGCGAGCAGGGCCGGCGCGATAGCATTGTGGTGGTGGCCGAAGGGGCCTGTGATCGCCACGGCAAACCGATCACCGCCTCGTATGTCAGAAAAGTGCTTGAAGAGCGGCTCGGCGAAGATACGCGAGTGACCATTCTCGGTCACGTGCAACGCGGCGGCGCGCCAAGCGCCTTCGACCGCTGGATGAGTTCGCTGCTCGGCGCGACGGCGGTCGAAGAATTGCTGGCTGCCGGCCCGGAGGCCGAGCCAAAGTTGATCGGCTTGCGCGAAAATCGGGTGGTACGGTTGCCGTTAATGACCTGCGTCACCGATACCCGGCAGGTGGCCGAAGCGATTGCCCAGCACGATTACGAACGCGCGATGGCGCTGCGCGGCAACAGCTTTGTCGAAGCCTATCGCACGCTCGGCACACTTATCCAGTCGCAGCCTTCGCCACCCGACCGGCTACGGCGCGGCCATCGCTTTGCGGTCATGCACAGCGGCGGCCCAGCGCCGGGGATGAACACAGCGGTGCGGGCCGCCGTGCGGATTGGGATTGATCGCGGCCACACTATCCTCGGTGTGCGCAACGGTTTTCAGGGCCTGATCGATGGCGACATCTTCGAGATGGATTGGATGAGTGTAAGCGGTTGGGCGACGATGGGCGGAGCCGAGCTGGGCACCAACCGCAAGATTCCGCAGGGCAGCGAACTGTACCAGATCGCGCGCAATATCGAGCGCTTCGGAATTGACGGCATCTTGATGATTGGCGGCTGGTCCGGTTATCAGGCTGCCTACAAGCTCTACAGCGAGCGCCATATCTTTCCAGCCTTCAATATTCCGATCATCTGCTTGCCGGCTACCATCGACAACAACCTGCCCGGCTCCGAGTTGAGCCTCGGCGCCGATACCGCCCTCAACAGCATCGTGCATGCCATCGACCGGATCAAGCAATCGGCAGTCGCCTCGCGCCGCTGTTTTATCGTTGAGGTGATGGGGCGCGACTGCGGCTATCTGGCCCTGATGAGCGGGCTAGCCACCGGGTCTGAGCGGGTCTATTTGCCCGAAGAGGGGATTAGCTTGCGCACCTTGCAAGCCGATCTCGACGAGATGATGAACTGGTTCCGGCGCGGCAAACGGCTGAGCTTAATCATTCGCAACGAAAAGGCTAATCCGGTGTACACCACCTCGTTTATCTGCTCGTTGTTTGAGGAAGAGGGCGGCAAGCTGTTCGAGGTGCGGCAAGCGATCCTCGGCCACTTGCAACAAGGCGGCGATCCATCGCCCTTTGACCGCATCCAAGCTACCCGCTTAGCGGTCCGCTGTATCGACTTTCTGATCGAACACGCCGACCAGCGCCAGCCGGTGGGAGCATTTATCGGCTATCGTGGCGGTAAGGTGCAATTCCACCCGCTCGATGAAATGCCGCGAATGATGGATCCGATCTATGCCCGCCCCCGCGAGCAATGGTGGCTTGAGTTGCGCCAAATGACCCAGTTGCTCACCACCCCGCCATCACCGCAGCGGGTGGCAGGCTAAGGTGCGCACACAACGGCGCGGCAAACGGAACCGAGCGCAGCGAGCGAGATCATCAATGCAAGAAGGTCGGACAGGGCGGGTTTCCAACCCGCCCTTAGACCCTCCGCGAACGGCCCCCCCGGATAGGCGATGCACCTGTGGGATTCCAACCCGCCCGTTACCATCCGCGGACGGCCCACACTCACAGCGCGCTTGGCCTTCCAGACATCCCCCTAAACACCCCGTGCTCCCCCCCGCTCTAGCAGTTGAGGGACGGACAGAACATGGGATTGCATACACCGGTTGATCGCTGTGCGATGCCTCAACGCTTAGCTCTCCGCTCCCCTCTCCCGCGACGCGGGAGAGGGGCTAGGGGTGAGGGTACACCGGCGCATCCCCAATCCATCAACTACATCTTCGCTCGCGGGTTCTGTCCGCTCTTGAAGCTCTAGCAGCCGGCTATCCCCACCCCAATGATGGCTCGCGTTGCGCCACATAACCCAATTGCTCACCACACCACCATCACCGCAGCGGGTGGCAGGCTAGGGTGCATACACAATGGCAAGGCTAGCTGCGCAGATTGCAGCCAGCTAGCGCATAGTGTCCCGATCGGATCCCCCGTAAGGACGGGTTTTACCTCCCGTCCGGTCGAATCCCCGTAAGGACGGGTTTTAACACCGCCCCCTTATCGATCGCTAAAACGGAATATCCTCATCATCCAGCGGCTGGGGCTGATTGCGCGCAGGCGCGCGGTTGGCCGGCGGGCGCACCGCGGGTGAATTGTTGTTCGCCGGGCGCGGGCTAGCCGGCGGCGGCGTGCGGCGTACCGGCTCATCAACCGGCTCGTCGTAAACTGGCTCGGCATCGGGTACCGGCCCGCGCTCGCCCTTGGCCGAGAGAATGATCATATCTTGCGCAATCACCTCGGTGGTGTACCGCTCTTGACCGTCGCGATCCGTCCACTTGCGGGTTTGCAGCCGCCCCTCGATATAGACGCGGGTGCCTTTGGTGAGGTAGTTATTGCAGATTTCACCCAGTTTATCCCACGCCACGATGCGGAACCACTCGGTCTCTTCGTGTTGGTTGCCGTCTTTGTCGCGCCACGTGCGGTTGCTCGCCACCCGGAAAGTCGTTACGGCGCTGCCTTGCGCGGTGTAGCGCATTTCCGGATCAGCGCCGAGATGACCCGTCAGTTGCACTTTGTTCAGATCCTTCGCCATCGTAACCCTCCTCGTCTCTCGTGTGTCATCGTCCCAACAGTACCGAACCGAGCGAGAGCTTTCCCGCACGTTCTAGAACTACTGTTCGAATTATAGCACCCATTCCGCTGGCCGTCAAGCACATGGATTGCAGCTTGCTAACAATTACGATAAGCCGATGTCGAACCCGGCTGCAAGGTCGCGCCGCGAGTAGCGGCGAAAGGCGAGCACCGTCGTGGTGTGGCGCACCCCCGCAATGCGGGCAATGCCTCCCGGCACCGCCTCGTCGAGTGTTTCGTAGTCGTTGACGCGCAACACCGCGATAATATCATAGTCACCCGTGACCGAATAGACTTCGGCGACGTTGGGCAATTCGGCGACCTCTTGGGCGATATCGCTGATCCGTTGCGGTTCGCAGGTAATGAACACAAACGCTGTCACCATACGCGGGATCCTTTGCTCGCTGGCGGTTGTTTCACTCCATCATACCAGATTGCACGCGCTGGCCTAGCAGCATTTCAAAACGGCTCCGGCGGGCGAGCGCGCCACAGCATTGGCGTGAGCCAGTGCCAGAGCGTGTTGAGCAACACCACCATCCCAGCGCCAATCACACTTGCGCGCCCAATCCACCCGCGCTGCCAGAGCACATCACTGGCCGCCGCCGCATCCACCGCAATCGCCCACCTGAGCGCCATCAGATAGCGTGGACTGTTCGAGACTTGGGTGATAAACGGTAGGGTGGCAAAGATGATCGCGACAATGAAACTCAACCCCATCAGACCGGTGGTAATCTGCCACCCCTGCCAGCGCCATAGCAGCCAGAGTCCCGCCAGCGCAAATGGTACCGGCAACAACCCATAGTGCGCAACCAAACCCGCTTGCTAAAGGGTGCGCCAAAGCGCTTCACGGCTGGCCGGCTCGCGTCCGGAAACTGCGGTTAACCCGCTGCTCCGCGCCGTTTCGAGCTGCGCGAGGAACATCGGCAGGTAGGCGCTGTAGAAGAAGATGATCGCAAATGCGGCGCCACCGCCGATGGCTATTGTCAATGGCCAGCGCACCCGTCGCGCCCACGCTGCGCCCCCCTAGCCGGCAACCCAGACGATGGCTACTAGCATCCCCAAAAGCGCGCCGCTGCTGATCAGGAAGCCGAAATGGCCGAGAAAGACCAGTGCGCTGAGCGACGCCAGACCGAGGATCCACTCGCGGCAGTATTGCCCGGCTTGCCAGTCTTCCCACGCCCGAATCACGCCCCACAGCAGCAGCAGGTAGAGCGCCTGCATGATAATGTGCGTATCAAACGACCACCACGTGGTGAGGTAGGTGGCGACGGTAAAGATGTAGATGCCTGCCGCCAACACGGTCGTTCGCGGTGATAACACCCGGCGGGCAATAAAGTAGATGATCACCACACTGAGACTGTCGGCCAGCGCGGCGCCGAGTTGTAAGAGGAGCGGCGTTTCAAGACCGAATACCCGCAGCAGCGTCAGTAGCAAGTATGGCCCCGGCGGATAGGGAAAAGCCACCCGCGATTGTTCGAGATAAGAGTGATCAATCCGCCGAGCATTTCGTGAAAGCGGTTGGTGTGGAACCCGATGTCGCCGGGCATACTGGCCGGGTAGAATCTGCCCCCCAATCCGGGTAGCGCAGGCAATCGCAACGATAGCCGCCAGTGCGTTGCCGATCTCTTCCGGCAACGCTTGCCTGTGCAACTATGCCTGCACCGCGATGGTCAATGGATAAGCAAGGGCCAGCGCAACAAACGCCGCTTCAGCGCCAAATGCCATTCGCACTGGATCGAGCACGATGGCAAGACAGAGTGCGCCAACCCCTATTGCTCTCCCCCACCCGGCCCGTTGCGCCAAGGTGCGCGCCAGTATCAACTAGCCGAGCACGCTGACCCCGGCCCACCACAGCAGCCGGTCAACCGCCGGCTATGCCCATCCACTGGGAATGACCGCAATCTCGATCCGTTCGAGCGGTAAGCTGAGCCGGCGCGGGTCTGGCGAGATCTGAAAGCTGTCACTTACTAACCGGACGCAGAGATGGCCATCGGCTGCAGATGGCGCCAGCAGCCATTGGCGGCTGGTACTGCGCCTAACCGGCACTTCGGCGATAAGCTGATCATGACTCCACACTTGATAGGTAGCCGGCGCGAGATCGGCAATTGCATCGCCAAGCGGCAACCAACGGAATTGGAGGATGGCAGGGCGAGTGCCCAAGCCGAGGAGATCGATTTTAGCATTGCCGCCAGTCCACCGAAACGTGCCATTGACTCCCGCTTCGGCAGGATAGAAATCGCGCAAGAATGGCAAATCGACGTTGCCGACTCCCTCTTCGTACCCGACATCAATCACATATTGGCGAGGTCATTGGGCTGAGAGCAACGCCGCCGCGACGAAGACGACCAGCGCTATCCAGCGCGCCGGCGCGCGCAATACGCGCCATTCGTGGGCGATAACGTTGATGAAGCTGTGAGGCATACGTGGTACGATTGTCGAACGCCCTGTGCTCGTTCGTGCGATCAGTTACAGCATTGCGGCATGCAATCCGCTATCAGTGTAACGTATGTCGCTTCATACCATTGCGAGCCGCGCGTAGGGGCAGAGCGGTGCTCTGCCCCCGCGCGGCGAAGCAATCCCCCGCGAGGGCGAGAGTCACCCCGGCCCGCCGTAGGCATGGCCTTACCGGCCCATCATAACTCTCCAAGGCAT